>CALBVK010000210.1 GCA_937969345.1 uncultured Acidimicrobiales bacterium | reverse complement strand
CGAATAGGCCCCGCCGAATGTGAGGACGGCCGCGGTGGAAAAGAACCACGCCACATCGAAGAACACCGAGTCCCGGCCAAAGGCGCCAGCGAGCAGTGCAACGGGGCCAAACCATAACGCCAGGCCGGTTCCGAGGACCCGCAATGCTCGTCCCCACGACGGGCGGCCGAGGCTGATGTCTTGGTCGCCGACGAGAACATCGGCGTCGTCGCTAGCCGCCGACTCATCATGGCCCTGCACGAGGTTGAACGTTTCGGGCTTGAGGCGCCCGCCGATCAATCCAATCGCGGCGGCGATGGCCACGATGAGCGGGAACGGGAGCTCAAAAACGAAGATCCCGATGAACGCACTCGCGGCGATGAGCAGCATCGAACGGTTCTTGATAACCCGTCCACCAATGCGAAGAACCGCGCTCGCTACAACCGCGATGACGGCGGCCGAGATTCCAAAGAACAGCCCGGTCACCCACGTGAGATCGCCATATGCGGTGAACAGAATGCTGAGGACCATGATCGACACAAAGCCCGGAAGGATGAACAGTGATCCGGCGAGCAAGCCGCCTCGTGGGCCGCGCAGTAGCCAGCCCAGGTAAGTGGCCAGCTGTTGGGCTTCGGGTCCGGGAAGCAGCATGCAGTAGTTCAGTGCGTGAAGGAACCGGCGTTCACCGATCCAGCGCCTCTTGGTGACGATCTCGTCGTGCATGACGGCGATCTGCCCAGCCGGCCCGCCGAAGCTGTTTGCGGCGACCGTCGCCCATGCGGCTAGCCATTCGCGTTGCGGGATCGATGCTCCCGCAGGAGCGCTGTCTTGTCCCCCAGAGTCCTCGTCGATGTGTAACCGTGGTTGCATGCAAAGTGACGATAGTGTTGTAACCATGGTTACGCAACCAAGAGCAAGTGAATGGGTGATGTTGAGTTATCGAATTCCCCGTGAACCGTCGACGCCGCGCATCGCGGTATGGAGACGACTCAAGGACCTCGGCGTCGTCCAGGTGGGGGACGGGCTGGTAGCGCTCCCCAACACCCCGCGAACCAAAGAGCGCCTCGAATGGGTGAGCGCTCAGGTCCTCGAAGCTGACGGCGAGGCCATCGTTTGGGTCGCAACCCCATCCGCCCGACGTGACACCGATCGACTCGTTAGCGAACTCAACGAGGCCCGCAGTGCCGAGTACCGACTCCTCCTTGACGAGATCGAGGAGTCCGAAACCGCCGATGCCCGCACGATCGCTCGCTGGCGCCGTGAACTACGACGGGTCGACCGACGGGACTATTTCGGGGCTGAGCACGGTGATGCCGTTCGATTGGCAATCGGCGAACTGGCCAACAGCGCCACCGGCCGGGCAACGGCAGCAGACGATGCATCGGCGCCAACACCATGAAGTGGGCAACCCGCAAACACATCCATATCGATCGGGCTGCATCGGCGTGGCTTATCAGCGCGTATGTCGACCCCGACGCCACCTTCATCTACGTCGATGACCCCGACGATGTCCCGAACGACGCAACACCGTTCGACATCGTGGGGTGCGACCTCAGCCATCACGGCCCCGACATCACGTTCGAAACGATCCTGCGCCGATACGAACTCGCCGACCCCGTGCTCTGGAAGATCGCCGAGATCATCCACGAAGCCGACGTTGAGGATGGCCGCTACGACGCGCCTGAGGCGCCCGGATTCGACGTCATCATCCGCGCCCTCGGACACGACCACGACGACGAAAGTGTGCGGCGCATCGCGGCCACAATGCTGACCAGTCTCGAACTTTTCCTCCGGGAGCAAACGCTCGGCAGAGCTGCCGGTTAGCCGTGTCGACAACTCGCAACCGACCGGAGTGGATCGGTCGCATCGAACACCTTGCCAGGACACAGCTTCACGAGTTCTGACGCTGGAGCCAGATATCCCGACGGATAGAAGTCTTGCTTGCGGTCGACCATCGACAGCGCCGGCGACCGATCGAGCAAACCAATCTCGCAATCGGCCTGTGTGTTGTTGCAGTTCTGCACCCACATATCCATCGCTTCGGGATGCCACGCACCGAACCAGTCAGCATGTGCTGTTGTGCCACCGGGCAGGATCTGGTTGTGCTTGACGTCGGAGCTGAGATACAGGTTCGTGAGAGAGCCGCCGTACTCATCGGGACTGAAGAAGACTCGATACATGATCGAGGACACGTCCTGCGGATGTGAGTCTGGGCAACGAGCGCCGTAGTAGCCGCCCTCGCTGTAACTCATGTGACTCTGATCGCTCAGATAGGTACCGCTGTCCGGGTTGAAACACTGTGGGAAGGCGATCTGCATCTCTAGGGCATTGCCGACGTACGGACCCTGTCCGTTGCTCGAGCAGTCCGGAATCAACGCACTTCGCTCGCTGGCACCATAGGCCGGGCCGCACAAGAAGCTGACCGCCGGTAGGACCTGCCAATCGCCGGTGAACTCGGTCTGCGGCTGTGTCGCCGACGCATCGCCGGCGATCATGCGAAGGTTGTCCGGAAACGGGGAAACGAGCTCGTTCGCTCCGTCGAGACGGAAGTTGTCGTTCTTGTAGTACACCATGATCTCGAACGGGATCAGTGCGTTGCCATTGCGGTCGAGCACGGCGGGGAACCAATACGCCGACCGGTTGAGATCCTCGCCATTGCACGTGCCGGTTCCGGTATTGAGCAGCGAATCGAACGTGCTGTAGGCGTTGGCATCCGTGTTGCCAAAGAACATGTGCAAGTGTGCCCGGCCCGGCTGACCCGGATAGATGATTGGGTCGTCGTACGCGAAGTGGCTGACCTCGCACTTCACCCGGAAGAAGCCGCTGGTCGACGTGTCGAGCAGCACCTCGTTGTAGATATCGCCGTTCACCGTGAGGTCGCTCACATCGATCTGATCGATGGGAACGTCTTTGTATGGGTTGTTGTCGAACTGGCTGTTGCGAGTTGCGTTGCTTCTCAGCAAGGCCAGGTTTGCTGCTTCGCTGGTCGGCGACGGATCGACGGGAGCATCAGCATCGGCTGCATCGGAGTGGATCGTGTCGTTGCCGCCGCCACCGATGAGTGAGTCCGCAGCGAGGCCGCCGAACAAGATGTCGTTTCCGGCGCCGCCGTTGACCTGATCGATACCCCAGCCGCCGAAGAGGCGGTCGTCGCCCGCATCGCCCGACAGGGTGTCGGGACCTTTGCCGCCAATGACGCGGTCGTTGCCGTCTCCGCCGAACAAGATGTCGGCGCCAAAGCCACCGGACAAGATGTCGTTGCCCGGACCGCCATACATCGTGTCCGGTCCGTAGCCGCCACGAAAGTTGTCGTTGCCCGAGCCGCCGTACAGCACATCGGCGCCGCCGTAGGCGAGGATGTCGTCGGACCCTGCGCCCCCGTGGACCGTGTCATCGCCGGTGCCGCCGATGAGCCGGTCGTTGCCACCCATGCCGTGCAAGATGTCGTTGCCGGCGAGCCCTCGAATGACGTTTCGGGAGGCACCGCCGCAAATGAAGTCGTCGCCGATCGTGCCGCGTATGTATCGAGCGTTCGACTCGATCACGTTCATACCGGCAGGTGCTGTTCCGCAGCTGGTTCGCGTTCCTTGGGCCCCAACTTGGCCAGCTGTTGCGGCCAGTGTGGCGCCGATGATGGCAATGGCGAGGAATGTGCCCATTCCCGCTCTCTTACCCCGCGACGAGGCGCCGCGGCGGTGATGGGGTGAGGGGGTATCGACGACGTCGGTCCGACGGTGATGCACTGCTTCTCCTTGTCAAGACCGCCCGTCTCGATTGCGACTCGGTTGCCCGAGCAGGGAGCACTCTTTGCGTGAGCGTAACGCTACACCTCTCACCGACTTCGGCGCACGCAGCGCGATTCTTTAGCGCGCGATCACCACGGTGCGACACCGCTGAGGGCGATCACTCCTGCTCGGTGGACTCCGTTGCGACGGTCGATTCCTCGTCTGCACTCGCTTCGGCGAGGTCATCGTTGGTTTGGTCGTCGCTGAGCTCGTCATCTTCGACGGCATCGGTTTCCGCAGTATCGATTTCGACGGCTACTGGTTCTGGTGGTTCTTCCGGGGTGAGGTCATCGATCTCGCCCGCCATTGCAAGTGCGCCCGCAAGCTGGGTCGCGCGGGTGTACACAAGGGTGAAGTAGTGCGGCGACGCGGCTCCGTGTCCCGGCAGCGGCGGCTGCCCGAGCGAGTTCACGACCGCGACGGGGTCCGGTGTCGATGTCTGGAATCCCTCAGGACTCGGCAGCGCTTCGGGGTCGCCCCAAAATGCGGCCGCATCAAACTTGGACTTCTTCTTGGTATTTGTCGACTTCTTGCGCTTGTTCGTTCCGCCTCGGTTACGTCCACTCATGAGACAACCTCCAGGACTTCATCATCTGCGGTTGGGGTGCCGCCGGAATCCGGAACGGCTTCGGCGGTCAGCAACATCTCTGGATCGATGCCGAGCGCAACCTGCAGCTGCTCGGCGTCGAGGTCTCCAACCGAGCTCGACTTCGGCAAGACCATGTTCGCAATCTGTCGCTTGCCCGCCACGACCTCTTCGACACGTTCGTCGACGGTTCCTGGACACACCAGGCGGTGGGCGATAACCGTCTTGGTCTGGCCAATGCGCCACGCACGATCTCGAGCTTGATCCTCAACCGCCGGGTTCCACCAGCGGTCGTACAGAACGACATGGTTCGCTGCGGTGAGGTTGAGGCCGGTGCCGCCAGCTTTGAGCGACAGCACGAGTGCGCCGGCGCCCTCGCTCTTTTGAAACTCCTCGATCATTCGGTCTCGTGCGCCGCGGGCCAAGCCACCGTGGTAACACTCGATCTTCTTGCCGGTGCGATCGGTCAGGTACTCCGAGAGCTTCTCGCCCCACGACGCGAAGTGCGTGAAGATCAGCATCTTCTCGTCGGCGGCAAACACCGATTCCATGATCTCGTTGAGGCGGGACAACTTGCCCGACCGACCTTCGAGCGGCTTGTCGTCGTCTTGGTAGTTGACGGGGTGGTTGCAGATCTGCTTGAGTGCCGTGATCGCGGCGAGGACCGCGCCCTTGCGCTCTGGCGTGCCTGCTTCGCGGCCAGATGTCTCGAGGACCAACGTGTCGATGACGGCCTGGTATAGGCCGACCTGCTCGGGAGTCATTGCGCAATGGTCGAGCTCGTCGATTCGGTCCGGGAGTTCGGCGGCGATCTCTGGCTCGGTCTTTGTTCTCCGGTAGACGAGGATGCCATTGAGCGCCTTAAGGGCCTCTTCGCCGGCCTTGGTGCCCGATGACTTCTTCGTTGGTGTCAACTGAGCAATGAACTGTGGACGGGGTCCGACAAGCCCTGCGTTGGCCCAGTCCATGATCGACCACAAGTCGCCAAGACCGTTTTCGATCGGTGTTCCGGTGAGCGCAACACGGGTGCGGGCATCGAGGCGACGAAGTTGTTGAGAGGTTTCGGCCGTTGGGTTCTTGATGGCTTGCGCCTCGTCGATGACGACTTTGCCCCACGTAATTTTGGCGAGCTTGTCCATGTCTCGGACGGCTGTGCCGTACGTCGTGATCACCAGATCGACCTTTTCGAACGTCTTGGCAAGGTCGCCTTTGGCTCGGCTTGCGCCGTGATGCACGTGTACCGACATGTCGGGAATGAACTTCTTCGACTCTGCGGCCCAGTTGCCCACGACCGCCGGAGGGGCAATGACCAATCCAGTGCCGTGCTTGCGGCTCGTATAGAGCGCGGCGAGCGACGTCGGTGTCTTTCCGAGCCCCATGTCGAGCGCTAGGCAGCCGCCCAGGCCTGCATCGTCGAGGAAGTTAAGCCATGACAGCGCGTCGGCTTGGTAACTGCGAAGTTCGCCTTCGAATCCTTCGGGTGTTGTATCGGGGTGCTCGGGCAGCTCGTTCATGCTGCGGAGGAGATCGGCGGCCCAGCCATCGCCGGCGATACTGATTCCGCCACCGAGCGGATCGCCTTCGAGGCCCATGGCATGACGCAACATGTCGGCGCCGGTGAGCTTTGTTTGGTCTGCCCGCTCCGCGAGCGCGGCTGCGGCTTCAGCGAGGTCGGCTTGGTCGAGTTCGATCCACTGGCCGCGGCTCTTTACAAGCGGACGTGCCTGCTGTGCGAGCTTTGCGATCTCTGCTGCGCTGAGCTCGACATCGTCGAACATTGCCGACCATCGGACGTTGGCGAGTTGCTGTGCGCCGACGACGGTTTCCTCGGCTTCGTCTGCGGTGAGTCGCAGCGATGGAGCCGCCTTCTTGCGGGATAGTGGGGGAACTCGAACGTCGAAGCCGGCAGCGGTGAGCACCGGTCCGACTTCGGTCATGAGCTGCCATGCTTCGTCTTGGCTCAGGATCACTTCGCCGCGTCGACGGCCGCCCGGTCGAAGCAGAGCAGGAAACAAGCGCTCGAGCCTGGATGCCTGATGTTCAAAGAGTCGCGATCGGTCCTTTGACGCTTCTGCGAGCACGATCTCGAACGGTTCGAGCGACCCGGCCGACGAGGTACCGAGGACCTGCGCGTGCCATGCGTTGCTCGCGTCCGGCGGGTTCAACAAAACAGTGAGCTTCGGATTCTTGGTGCCGACGACTGGAGCAGCCCAACGGTCGATCCGTCGAGAGATCTCCGCGCCGGGACCATCGGGTGCAACGAAGGTCGATCCGTCGAGTCGGCCAAGGAAGGCCTCGGAGATGTCGTTGCGATCGCGGACCTCGGGCGGGGGAGCGGGAACTTCGACCTGGCCGGCAGCCATCTTGACGATCTGGTTGGTGACATCACCCATGACCGCGGTTGTGAACGACAGTCCTTCCTGGCGCTGCTGGCCGACCATTGCAGCGCCGGGGACCGATGCCACGAGCTCGCTGAGGTGATCACTGTCGATCAGGCCGGGGAGCCAGCGCACCGAGAAGTTGCTGCCGTCGGTGCCCTTGCTGCCTCGACGTGATTGGCGAAGTTGGGGAGCCATACGACCTTGCGACACTGCCGATACTGCGGTGGCGGCGGCGAGGCCCATCCAGCGGACGCTCGGTCCAACCCGAGGGTTATACGTTTCGCGGGCTTGTGCGACGAGCCATCCGAGGGCCGCCGTGACAGGAGTGGTTACGGCGGGAACTCGTTGGCCGGTAGGGATTCGCAGCGGACTGCGCACCTCCCAATCAATGGAGGCACCGCCGGTCTCTGCGAGGAGTTCCTGAATGACTTCAACCTGCTCATAGCGGGCGTCATGGCCAGCCATCCACGCAACGAGCTGACCGTCGTTCCACGAAAGCTGGAGTTGAGCGGTACCGGTCTTCTCGGCGGGAACCGGCAGCTGCTTCTGTTGCTGTTTCTTCTGGCTAGGGTCCGGTGTGAGTTCCTCTTCAGCGGCCGGACCAATGAGTTCGGTGAGGGCATCATCGATACGAAAGCACTCTTCGTCGAGATCGTTCAGCACATTGGCGCGCTCGGGTCCGCGGACGGTCTTGCGGGCGCGCTCGAGCGCGGCGTCGGCGTCGTCGAGAAGACGCCAAAGGGCGGCGGCCCATGCGTCCTTGTCGGCCGTGAGAATTTTGACCTGTTCGGGGGTTGCACGACCGTCGAGATTCGCCAATGCGAATTCGTCGAGTTGTGCCGGGGTCACGGTGGTAGCGATAGTTGCTCTCCTCGTAGGGGCACCGAGCAAGCTCGGCGCTGCGAAGAAGGTGGATTCCTTCTCGCCCCTCGTCGAGATGACGTGCTGTCATCTCAGAATGAAAATACGTGCACGTGGCGGCGCTCGAACGAAGGCCTCTACGGCCCCGGCGTGCGTGCGGCACCGGTGTGCAATGCGGCAGCAACCGAGGCTGCGCCTACAACGAACGAGTTGGCGTACCCATCGCTGTTCCTAAAAGACTATCGGCAGTAGTCGGCAGTTCTACAATTCGGTCGAATCGAGCACATGGGTCACCGGTCGGTTCACCGTTGTCGCCAACGCCAGTTGGGTTTGGGTTCGTTCGACGGTTTGGACCGACGAAATGGCCTGAACAATGTCGTGAAGATGGTCGTTGGACATCGCAACGACGCGGAGCAGCAGATCGCCATCTCCGGTGATCGTGTGTATCTCGAGCACTTCGGGCAGCTGTGCAAGTTGCTGCGTTGTGGGGTCATGGCTGCCCTGCTGGATCTCGAGCGTGCAGAACGCAAGGACCGAGTATCCGGCGGCGACCGGGTCGACCTCGGGGCCGTAGCCGGTGATCACTCCCGTCCTTTCCATCCGTTCAAGTCGGCTGTAGACCGTGCCGCGAGCGACCTTCGCGAGTTTCGCCAAGCTGGTGAGCGATGCTCGCGGATGTCGACGTAACGCAAGGAGAAGTTCTCGATCTATCCGGTCGAGCGGGTTGGGCGAAGTGTTCACGTGTGCCACCTTGTCAGCATGCAAAGCGAACGTGTCGATCGCCATGGAGTCCATGAGTGAGCGAAGTGTTCACCTCTCTTGCACATTGGTGAACAGTATGCGCTACTAGGCGCATGCTCAAGAAGGTTGATCACATCACATACGCATGCACCGCTGGCTCGATCGAACGGTGGGCGTGGTTCCACATCGAGGTCGAGGGCGGCACGCTCATCAACCGCATCGACGACGTTCGACCGGGTGACCCAGAGTCCAGCATGAAGATCTGGTGCATCGACTACGGCGAGTTCGGTGTTGCGCTCATCGAAGGTATCGACCGCGAGAAGACCTCGCAGGTTTCGAAGTTCGTGGCCAAGCACGGCGACCATTCGGTTCAGCACGTTGCGTTCGACACCTACGACCTCGATGCATTCGTTGCCCGGATGAAGGAAATGGGCGGCACCCCTCGCGGAGAGGTGCTGGTTCGAAACGATGGATTCGGGACGCTGAAGCAGATGTTTGCTCGAGGATACGAAGAAGGCGACGCCGGCGAAGCATCGTTCCCCGAATACTGCCAACGCCCGAGCGCCGATGACTCTGATGATGTGGCGATCACCTTTGCCGAAGAGACCGGCAAGGGCTTCTACGATCAGGTGGAAGACGCGATCGCGGCTGGTGACGAAGCCCCGTTCTTCGACTTCACCAAGATGCCGAACGACTGGACGGTCCCAGCAGCCATCCCGAAGGCGGGGTTCGTCGCCTAGCTGCTCGAGGCGACGGCTCCCGGGTCTGACCTCGGGCGCTGAATATGGAACCATTCAGAGAAGACGACAGATCGGTGAAGCAATGACTATTGGACGGGTGCGTCCCGCAGTAGCAAGCCTGGCGAGTTACACCCCAGGCAAAGCAGCGAGCCAGGTTGAAGCCGAACACGACATCGACGACGCCATCAAGCTCGCATCGAACGAGAACCCATGGTCGCCGGTGCCTGCGGTAGCCGACGCAATCGCCGCGGCTGTAGCTGGTGTAAATCGCTACGCAGACAACAATGCGACCGACGTCCGCAACGCGATCGGCGCGTGGCTTGGCATCGACCCCTCCCGCGTAACCGTTGGGTGCGGCTCGAGCGGGATCCTTCAGCAGCTGTTCATGACCTATGTGGATCCGGGCGATGAGGTGCTGTTCCCCTATCCATCCTTTGAGATCTATCCGATTTTCTCAACGCTCTTCGATGCCGTCGAGGTTCGTGTGCCGCTCGTGGATCATGCCTTCGATCTCGATGCTGTCGCGGCCGCGGTAACCGACAAGACCAAGCTGATCTTCCTCGCCACACCGAACAACCCAACCGGAACGTCCACCGACGTTCGTGACATCGGCACCCTGCTCGAGCGTGTTGCCGATGACGTCATCGTCGTCGTCGACGAGGCCTACCGAGAGTTCAATGATCCCGCTCTCGGTGATCCGGTCACGCTGCAGGCAACGCACAAGAACCTTGTCGTGACCCGCACATTCAGCAAGGCCTTCGGCCTCGCCGGGCTTCGATCCGGCTACGCGGTGTGCGACCCCGCCATCGTCCGTGAGCTCGACAAAGTGCGGCTCGCCTTCTCGGTGAGCAACCTGTCGCAGGCGGGCATGCTGGCCGCAATCGAGCACGAGGATGCCGCGATGGTCAAAGTCAACGAGTTGCTCGCCGAGCGCACGCGTTGTGTCGACGCCCTCGCCGAGGCAGGCGTCGAGATGCCTTCCCCACAGGCCAACTTCATCTTCATTCCAACCGGCGACGCAACGTCGGAGATTGCGGTCGCCATGGAAAAGCAGGGTGTGGTCACCCGTCCGTTTCCGGGGATTGGGCTTCGGATCACGATCGGGTCAGCGAGCGAAAACGATCGGTGGCTTGCAGCGTTTCTTGCGGCCCGCTAGCGCCGGGAGCACCGCTGGACTATCGCCGAATGACGCCTCGACGTCATGACGCGTATGAGAGTTGTCGCTTCTCAAGGCGGCTGGCTGAGAATCCGACAATGATGGTCCTCACGACATAGCTAACGAAAGCGGGGCCATCTCATGGCGATTCGATCCAACCTCGACCAATACGCAGAGAACGAAACCGGTGAACAGTTCACCCGACAGAACTCCAAACTGCTCAAGATCGAGCTCGCGGCCGGAGGCGTTCATGCAAAGCGCGGCTCCATGGTCGCGTACCAGGGCGATGTGAAGTTCGAGAACAAGGGTTCTGGCGGCCTCGGCAAGATGCTCAAGAAAGCCGCTACCGGCGAGGGTGCAGACATGATGCACGCCACGGGCAACGGCGAACTCTTCATCGCCGACGATGCAAAGGATGTGCACATTCTCTACTTGGAGAACGACACCATGTCCGTCAACGGGGCCAACATCTTGGCCTTTAATGAATCGATTGCCTGGGACATCAAGCGTCTCAGCAGCGGTGCTGCCGGCATGATGGCCGGCGGTCTGTACAACATGCAGCTCCAGGGGACCGGCTTTGTCGCGCTCACGACCGACGGTCCTCCCGTGATGCTCGATGTCGCAAGTGCGCCCACCTTTGGTGACGCCCAAGCGGTCGTCATGTGGTCTGGCGGCGTGCAGATGCAGCTCAAGACCGACACCACCGGCGGCCTGAAGTCGATGGTGCGCGGCGGAACGGGAGAAACGTTCCAAATGGCATTCGGTGGACAGGGCTTTGTGCTCGTCCAGCCATCGGAGGGTCGCCCGCAAATCGGCGGCGGCGATGGCGGCGGCGGCGGTTTGCTCGGCGCTCTCGGAGGCTGACTCTCGCCGCAAGGCGGGATCCGGGCCTGGCGGCCCTCGACCCGCGCTGCGGTTGGCCGGAGGCCGCGCCCGCGACCTATTGGTCGAGTGATGTGATGAGATCTTCGACGGTGTGCTGATCTTCGAGCGGGTGTCGGAGCGGCTGCTTGGTGTTGACCTTGTAGCGGTTCCGGCGCCCGATTCGCTCGGTTTCGATGTAGCCCGACTCCTCGAGCTCGTGGATGATCCGTCGAACGGCTCCCTGGGTAATCCCAACCGCATAGGAGATATCGCTCTGTCGGAGTTCTGGGTTGCGACTGATCGCAATCAACACATGTGCGTGATTGGTCAGAAACGTCCAGCCAACGACGTGGGGTTCGGGTGGAAGCAGCATCATTGGCATAATAGCCACCTTTCAAAGACGTCTTCTAGTTGTAGCTTTTGGGATTTCATAGTCGCTCTACGGCTGGTGCGATCAACGGTGGTGGGTCGCTATCGAGTTCCTCGGAACCTTCCGTCGGCGATGCGTTCGCAGTCGCCCGCGACGCTTCAGGAGTGGTGGCGATAATCACGGTTGCCTCGGCGTCTTCGAGCACGTTGTGGATCGTGTGGCCGAGGAATAGATCGTCTCCGCCTGCACGGCTTGTGCCCGACAAGATGATCAGGTCGGCAGCCAATTCGTTCGCTACTCGCGTAATGGCAGAGCTCACCGAGTCACCGTGCTCCAGGACCGTCGTGTGGTTTGCTCCGAGCTTGGTCGCCAACAGGGCCGCTCCATCGATGAGGTGGCGAAGCGCAGGTCGGTCGGGGAGTGATGACGGCAACGGCCCTGAACGGGAGACGCCGTCGACATGCATCTGGTGCAGGTGCGTTCCGAGATTCGCACTGAGATATGCACCAATTTCTTGAGCCCCACGGCTGGCGCTGCTCGCCGACAACGGGACGATCGCTCGACCGAATGCCCACGGGATGCCTCCGGCTTCCGGTCGCCGCACCACCACTGCCGGGATCGGGGCCCGGTTCACGATCTCATCGACCAGGGGAGAGACAAGGGCATCGGTATCTGCCGATGTCGACCCGAGAACGATCGCCGAGTACCCGAGCCGCGCCTCGTCGAGGATTCGTTCGGCAATGTATGTGCCGGAAACGGTCATGTGCTCGACCTTGTGGTTGGGAAGCACATTGCGCATCGCCTCGATGTCGACCTCATCGTCGCCGACAGTGATCAACTGCACGACGGTGCCCGCTGGCCACGAGAGTCCAACGACCTGCGCGGCCACCAGGCTCGATAGCCCGCCGGTCGTTGGAAGCAAGATACGGCCACCGGTGACGATCGCATTCTGTTCGAGTTGCTGTTCGAGATCGATCCGGCGACGCTCTTCGGGGTCTCCCTGCCACCCTCCAAGAACACGGCGAAGCAGCGGAGGGGCGAGCATCGATGTTGCCATCGCCATCAGGACAACGACCGTGTACGAGCGTTCATTGAGAACACCGAGCGACAGGCCAACGGTCGCGATCACGATTTCCAATGCGCCGCGTGCATTGAGACCGACGCCGAGCGCCGCTCCTTCTCGAAGGCTGAGCCCCGAGGCTCCCGCCCCGATCAGAGATCCGACGAACTTCGACGCCGATGCAGCGGCGAGAACAACGAGCGCCCACATCAGTGTCTCGGGGTCGGCCAGAAGTCCAAGATCGACCCGCAAGCCCGCGGTCGCAAAGAACACCGGTGCAAAGACGGCCGCAGTCAGCGTCTCCAAGGGGGCAATGAGCGCGTGGTCTCCGAATCGGGACCGGGCCAGGATCACGCCAGCGACGAAGGCACCGAGTACCGCTTCGACGTGGAGCCACTGTGTGATCACGCCGAAGACGAGGGCGGTGATCAAGATCACCGACAAGCCGCCGAGCTCATCATCGCCTCGTGCACGGACACGGCGAAGAGAGGCATCGACGACCCGCTGACCAATCGTGAAGGCGAACACAAAGAAGGCGATCAGTCCTCCGATAGTGATAGCGAGCTTGTCGAGCTGGACGCCGCCCGCCTGCGCCAACCCGGCGATCAATCCGAGGGCGACCCAGCCAACAACGTCATTGGCCATACCCGCAGCGAGGGTCAGCTGCCCAAAGTTTCGGCGCATCAAGCCCATTTCCGACAGGATCTTGGCGATGACCGGCAGCGACGAGATCGAGAGTGCCGCGGCAATAAACAACGCGAAGATGTATCGCTCGGTGGTACCACCGACGAAGGCCACGGGGATGAGCCACCCGACGGCGAGGCCTGCGAGCGCGGGTACGACAAGCGACCCGGTCGAGACGAGTGTGGCAGCGCGTCCGAGTCTGCTGATCAAGGTCAAGTCCGTCTCGAAGCCGGTCACGACTAAGAGAAGGAGTACACCGAGCCAGCCGACGGTGAAGAGCATTCCGGTCTGCACGTCATCGGCGGGGAATAGCCACTCGAACGCACCTGGAGCAATGTTGCCCAGTAGGGACGGGCCTAACACGAGTCCCGCAGCGAGTTCGCCCACGACCGCGGGCTGGCCCACCCGTTGCATCAGCGTGCCGAAGAGTCGAGCGGCGACGAGGATAACGAGCAGCCCGACCCAGAAGACGAGGAGCTGGTGTTCGGTAGGTGGATTTAGGTCCATGGGATGGGCTCCGTTCGGTCGTCGGTTGAGTTGGCGTTTTCCCAATCGGTCTCGAGTTGGCCGACCCGGTCGGTGATGGTGGTGAGGAGGGAGAGATGCTGTTCGCGAAAGATCCCAGCCTGCAGTTTCAGCTCGAGGCGCTGGATCTGGATCTGTACGTCAAAGAGTTCTTCGCAGAGGGGCAGAGATTGCCGTTGGTCCGCGGGTTCGGAGAGCCATAAACGGTGCGAGCGCAAGGTCAGCGACTCGAGTGCGATGCGTACAGCGCGCTCGTTCAGGACGGGGCTTTGCATAACGGTTCGATGCGTACTCATAGGTACACCATAATAGCGCACATGAAAAAGCGCAATAGGGGTAGCGTTATAAAATAAGCGTCGTATAATAAGCGCTTATGATCTTCTGGCTTCTCCTCCTCGCACACGCCATCGGCGTGCTTGCCGCGAGTGTGGTCGGGCGATCGGAATTGCGGCGCGGCGCGCTGGCGGCAGCGATTGCCCCAGCGATTACTAGCGCCTACGTCCTGGCGTGGTTGCTTGGCGATAATGCAGATGCAACAGCGACGTACACGTGGGTTGCCGGCCTCGACCTGACCATCACCATGCGCCTCACCCCACTCTCGGCGCTCATGACACTTCTGGTCTCGGGTATCGGCACGCTGGTCTTCATCTACGCGGCTGGATACTTCGGCCCCGACGTGCGCGGCGGACGGTTCCCGGCATCGTTGCTCGCCTTCTCAACGGCGATGCTCGGCCTCGTCTGGGCGGACTCGATCTGGACACTCTTCATCTTCTGGGAGTTCACCTCGATCACCTCGTTCCTGCTCGTCGGATACAAAAACACCGACGCATCGGTGCAGACCGCAGCACGGCGAGCCTTGCTCATCACCGGCGGCGGCGGCCTCGTCCTACTCGCCGGACTGCTGATCCTGGCCGCCGAAGCAGGTACCACCATCCTCGGAGAGCTCGATTCAATCGAGTCGACAACCGCGGCTTCGCTCGCCGCGATCTTGATCATGGTCGGCGCTGCAACCAAGTCCGCACAAGTTCCGTTCCACGTATGGCTTCCCGGTGCAATGGCCGCACCAACGCCGGTCAGCGCCTACCTTCACTCGGCCACCATGGTGAAGGCAGGTGTCCTGCTCATCGCACTCGCCGGGCCCGCCTTTACCGACATTGCCATCTGGACAGTACTTGGCAGCACCTTCGGTATCGCGTCGATGATCTGGGGAGCGATCGGGGCACTCCGCCACCGAGACGCCAAACTCATCCTCGCATGGGGCACCGTTTCACAGCTCGGACTGCTCGTCACGCTCTTGGCACAAGGAACGGCGAAGGCGACGTTCGCCGCGGTCTCGCTCCTCTTCGCACACGCCATCTTCAAAGCCGCACTCTTCCTCGTCGTCGGCGAGATCGATATCCGAACCGGAACGCGGCAGATCGGTGCTCTCGGCGGGCTCGCACGTTCCATGCCGATCGCCTTCGGCGTTGCGCTCATTTCAGGATTGTCCATGGCGGGCGCACCGCCACTGCTGGGATTCACCGCCAAAGAGGCAGCGATCGAAGCAGCACTCGGCCTCGAGGGATTCTCCGGCGGTGTGGTCGCCTCAGCGATCATCGGCGGATCGGTCCTGACCGTTGCCTATACGGTCCGCTTTCTGATCACCGTTTTTGGCCCCGGGCCACAAACGGTCGTCGCTCCACGGCGGATGGCCATGACAATTCCTGCAGCGCTACTCGGCCTCGCCAGCGTCCTCGGCTACATCTTCATCGGTATCGTCAACGACCTCGTCGTACCCGCAGCCACGCAGTTAAACGCGAAGGCAGACGCCTACCTGCTGATTGCATGGCCGGGCCTCAAGACCGCATTCATTATCTCGGTCGCCGTCCTGATCGTCGGTGGGGTCC
>CALBVK010000209.1 GCA_937969345.1 uncultured Acidimicrobiales bacterium | reverse complement strand
ATTTCACTGGCTCGAGCGGCACCCATCCCGGAAACTTCAACGCTCCATCAGCGATTGCGCACGCTGCTGTGTTGTACGTGTTCCGATGCATGGTCGATGACGACATTCCGCTCAACGCTGGCTGTATGGCGCCGCTCGAATTGATCTTGCCAGACGACTCCATGATCAATCCCAGCTACCCGGCGGCCGTTATCTCTGGGAACGTCGAGACCAGCCAACTCATTGTCGACACGCTGTTCGGAGCGCTCGGCGTGCTCGCTGCAGCGCAGGGAACGATGAACAACTTCATCTGGGGTAACGATGAGCATCAGTATTACGAGACGATCTGCGGGGGAGCGGGAGCCACCTCGCAAGCTGCGGGGTGCTCGGCAGTCCACACCCACATGACCAATAGCCGCCTCACCGACCCCGAGGTGCTGGAGTGGCGGTTCCCCGTCCAGCTCGAAACGTTCCATGTGCGTGCAGGCTCTGGTGGGGAAGGGCAACATCGAGGTGGCGATGGCGTTGTTCGCCGCATGCTGTTCCATGAGGCATTCGAGGTGAACGTATTGTCCGGTCACCGGTCGGTGGCTCCCTACGGGCTCGACAAGGGTGGCGACGGAGCGATCGGGCACAACCGTGTTATCCGATCCGACGGGTCGGTCGACGAGCTGCCGGGGGTGACCCAGACAACGGTCGCTCCCGGGGACCGCTTCGAGATCGAAACCCCGGGTGGCGGAGGCTGGACGCCGTAGGACTAGCCAGCGGTGAGTTCGTATGGGGCGAGCGTAATCGTCTCGGCGCGATGCCCAACGATCATCGAGGGCTGGTCGGGGTCTTCGATATCGGTGAACTCAACCGTCACGAGGTGGGCGCTGAGCCCGTCGGAACTACGGGCGCCAGTGAGTGAAAATGTGAATGCACCGCCGCTGGTCGTTCGCTGGACCTCGCCAATGAGTTCGCCAGCACCTGCATAGGCGACCGCTAGTTCGCGCATCAGTGCCTCGACCGTGACGGCGGTGATTCCAACGTAGGTGGGGTCGGGGACGGCTGCGCCAAGTTCGACTGGTGACGTTGCGGTACCGACAGCGCCGCTGTCTGTGAGGGCGGCGGCGACATCGCCGGTCACAGGTTCGTCGGGAGCGACGTCGAGCGGCAGGTCGTCGATATCTTCGGTGAGGTCAGCGTCTGGATCGAGAAGATCACTGTCGAGAGTCTCTGGATCGAGGACATCGTCGGCAGCGAAGGGGATCGAGTCCACCGGGGCAACGGTTCCCCCGGGGGCGGTATCGGAGCACGCGGTCGTGAGCAACAACATGCAGATAACGGTCTTAGCGGTCGAGGGGACACGGAGAAGTAGTCGCACAGTAGTGAATCGGCGTGCGAGGCGACTTCTGGAGTTTGTTTCTTTGCCTGTTCGGAGTCGACTAGCCGGTGGGCGTTCGAGGAAAGCCATCGAGTGTTCGCAACACGAGCCGGCTATTGGTTTCCTCCGCTCCGACATCCTCACGAAGCCGAGTGAGGAGGTGGTCGAGCTCGGCGACATCGCGAGCAACGACGTACAGCTGCATATCGAACCGGCCCGTAAGGTGCATGGCATCGACGACGGCATCCATCGCCCGTATCGACGACTCGGCATCTGCGGTGAGGATCGACGGGCCGAGCCGAACGTCCACGAGGGCCTCGATCGTTCGACCGAGAGCTGCTGCGTTGACCCGGACCCCGAATCCATCGATGACTCCGGATGCTTCGAGCCGCTTGAGTCGATCTCGTGTCGCGGAGATGCTCAGCGGCAGCTCGTCGGCAAGGTCGGTGATCGACATTCGGCCATCCCCAGCAAGTAGGGAGAGCATTTTGTGGTCAAGTGCATCCATGGCAAACAAATATACGGCTATTTGGCCGAAAGGGCAGTAAAGTCCGCTGCCTTTGCGGCGTCAGGCCCTCGATACTGTGGTCATGGAAATTCTCGTTCTCGGAATCGCCTTCGGGTTTCTCACCGTCGCAATGCCTGGCCCGATCAGTGTGTCGCTGGTCCAGGTGGCGAGCGTCCAGGGCCGTTCATCTGGTGTCCGGGCGGCGGCCGGAATCGCAGGCGGGGATGCCATTTTGGGAGTTGTTGCGGTCGCCGTCGTCTCCATGGGCGCTGCACTGCCAGCGCGGTTCTTCGATATCGCCCAACTCATCACCGCGATGATTCTGGTTGGCTTCGGAGTCCTGTTGTTGATACGGCCTTTGGTTATCCAAGAGCGGGCTACGACGGTATCGCGGCCCCTGCGAACCTTTCTGCTCCTCACGTCGCTCATGCCGACGGCCCTTGGAAGTTGGCTCGCGATGTTGTCCGCCATGCCCTTCGCAAGCGATCGCCCCGCGCTCATTGCCTTCTCGCTCGGGATCGTTCTCGTCTCTGCGGTCTGGCACCCAATCCTTGGGATGAGCGCCGGCGTGGTTGGACCTCGATTAACACCGGGAGTCCTTCAGCGTGGAACTCAGGTCGGCGGACTCGCGACCCTCGGTCTCGGAGTCTGGGCTGTACTCGGGGCCTAACTCCGGAGTCGTTCTCGATCTTCTAGCCTGAACGGCATGTCTAAGTCCGTGCAGAAGTCCACCAAGCTCGACGACGTCCTTTACGACATTCGGGGACCGATTCTCGACGAAGCGAACCGCCTCGAGCAAGAGGGGCATCGCATCACAAAGTTGAACATCGGGAACCCGGCGCCGTTCGGGTTCGAGGCGCCCGACGAAGTGCTGGTCGACATGATGCGAAACCTGCCTACAGCGCAGGGGTACTCCGACTCGCAAGGGATCTACTCGGCGCGCAAAGCCGTGATGCAGTACAACCAGCGCATGGGGATCAAGGGCGTCGAGATCGACGACATCTTCATCGGCAATGGCGTGAGCGAGCTCATCGGTATGGCGCTCGGTGCGCTGCTCAACAATGGCGATGAGGTGCTGATCCCAAGCCCGGACTACCCGTTGTGGACCGCGACCACGACCCTGGGCGGTGGTGTTCCCGTTCATTACCGATGCGATGAAGCCGCTGATTGGTTCCCCGATATCGACGACATTCGCTCAAAGATCACCGATCGGACCAAAGCAATCGTTGTCATCAACCCAAACAACCCCACCGGGGCCGTGTACTCCAAGGAGCTCTTGGTGCAGATCGTGGAGGTCGCACGAGAGTTCGACCTCGTGGTTATGGCCGACGAGATTTACGACAAGATCGTGTACGACGACGCTCAACATACGTGTATTGCGTCTCTCGCCGATGATCTGATCTTTCTCACGATGAACGGCCTCTCAAAGACGTATCGCGTCGCGGGCTTCCGTTCCGGCTGGCTCACCTTGAGCGGTGACAAGAAGCGCGCCGCGAGTTACATGGAAGGTCTTCGGATGCTCGCCTCGATGCGATTATGTGCCAACGTGCCGGCCCAGCACGCAATCCAGTCGTCGCTCGGTGGTTACCAGAGCATCAGCGAGTTCATCACTCCAGGCGGGCGTCTGTACGAGCAGCGCGACGTCGCGTACGAGATGATCAACGCAATCCCAGGCGTGTCCTGCACCAAGC
Source organism: uncultured Acidimicrobiales bacterium (assembly GCA_937969345.1). GTDB lineage: Bacteria > Actinomycetota > Acidimicrobiia > Acidimicrobiales > SHLQ01 > SHLQ01. The sequence goes on along the minus strand of CALBVK010000209.1, from coordinate 786 downwards.
CCGCTGGTGCCTTGTACCTCTTCCCGAAGATCGACACCGCTCGGTTCAACATCACCGACGACCAGCAATTCGTGCTCGACTTCTTGCGATCCGAACAAATCCTGATGGTCCAGGGCACCGGGTTCAATTGGCCCGAGCCCGACCATTTCCGGATCGTGTTCCTTCCGCGAGTCCGTGATCTGCGCTACGCATTAGAGCGCCTGGAGAAGTTCCTGGCGAACTACAAACAGGGGTAGCTCTCGTGAATAGCGTCGTGATCGTCGGAGCGAGTCTCGCTGGTATTCGGTGTGCCGGCAGTCTGCGTCGCTCCGGCTTCGACGGGAGTATCACACTCGTCGGGGATGAACCACATCGCCCATACGATCGGCCACCTCTGTCCAAGAGTATCTCAACGGCGATTGGGATGCCGACCGTCTACACCTTGTCCAACCTGACGCGTGGGACGAGTTGGACGTCACGCTTCACGCGTCTAACGCGGCTGTTGCACTCGACGTTGCCGCAACGGCGGTGACGCTCGCCGACGGGTCTGTCATCGCTGGTGATGCGATCGTTCTCGCGACGGGCGCTCGTCCGCGAACGCTGCCTCGGTCCGATGCCCTCGCCGGGGTCCATGTACTTCGTACGCTCGACGATGCGTCGATGCTTCGTGCAGAACTCGGCGGTGAGGCGAAGAAGGTCGTCGTGATCGGTGCGGGTTTCATCGGAGCCGAAGCAGCTGCAACGGCGCACCGGGCTGGACACCAGGTAACGATTATCGAGGCTGCAACGGTTCCGATGGAACGCGGG
>CALBVK010000208.1 GCA_937969345.1 uncultured Acidimicrobiales bacterium | reverse complement strand
TGATGATTGCGAACGATCAGGTGCGGCTTGGCCGCTCCCCTGGCGATCTGTCGCCGGTACTTCGTCGGACATTGATTTCCCTTCTCATGACGCACCAAAATTTCTGGCGCGCTGCACGCTCACGGTGGCCAAGGTGGGCTCAATCCGCGGTTGTCCGTGCAAAAACTGGTGAAGCTCTAGGCGAAAAGCCTTCGCAAAGAGCGGCGACAACGGTGCACGGCCTTGTGTGGCGAGCATCTTCGTTGTCAAACTTCTGAGGTTCATTGACACCTTCACAGACGTCTTCTACGTCTTTTGGTTGCTACGCACTGTATCGGCTAGACGTCGCCGAAACTGACATAGGCGGCAGCGGACCGCTGCCGCCTCCTAACGGAGACGGTGTGCGTGAACGTTCTCGACGAGCCCAAGCGCAAGCAAACTGGTGAGCATTGACGAGCCTCCATAGCTGATCAACGGCAACGGAATACCAGTAACCGGCATCATTCCCATGTTCATGCCAATGCTCTGGAATGCCTGAAACAGGAACATTGAGAACACGCCGACACAAATGAGCCGGCCAAAGTCATCCTCGGCGAGATGGGCGACCCGCCAGATCCGGAGCAGTAACAAACCAAACAAGGTCAACAGCACGGCTCCACCAACAAAGCCAAACTCCTCGCCGAGAACGCTGAAGATGAAGTCCGACTCCTTCTCTGGCACCAGCGAGTTGTTGTTCTGCGAACCTTGGAACAATCCCTTGCCACGCAGTCCACCATTGCCGATGGCGATCTCGCTTTGGTTCACGTTGTAGCGAGCCTCATTTTCCGGGTCGACGAAGGAGGTGAACCGATTGAGCTGCGATGCGTTGAGGTAATCGGCGCGAATCATCAACATGATCGAAACGCTCACGAGGCCGAGCACGAGCACTACGTGACGCACGGCGACACCAGCCACGACGACGATGCCAGCGACAATGGCGGCATACACCATGACGGTTCCGAAGTCGGGTTGGAGCAAGACGAGCGCTGCGGGGAGGCCAGCGAGGCCGAGGCCGAGCATGACGTTTACGAGCTGCAACCCATCTCGTGACTGGACGGAGCTATACCACGAGGCGAGCGCAACGATGAGTGAGAGCTTCGCGAACTCCGACGGCTGCAGGGTGACGAAGCCAAGCGAGTACCAGGACGTGGCGAACGTGTTGAGGTCGGTTCCGAACACGAATAGTCCGAGCAGCAGAACGATGCTGCCGACATACGCGATGGGAACCGCGGCCTTGGCCTTTCGATAGTCGATGGTCGCTAGGACGGTGGCCATGAACGCGCCGACGCCGACGAACATGAGTTGTTTCTCGAGAAAACTGGTGTCGGCCGTGTCGACCTCTGGGTTCACCACGCCACGTGTCGCCGAGTAGACCACGACGATTCCCATGCACAGCAAGCCAATCGACAACAAGATGATGGACACGTCGATTCGGAGCCAGAGGGGCCCGTCGACGTCCTTGTCGCGGAAGTTGCTGGTGCTCGCTCGAAATGCCGTCACTGGTCGGCCTCGGCATCAACGACGGCTGCGAGTTCGGCCTGGGAGAGGTCCGTGATGTTGTCAACGCCGTAGAACGTGTCGATCTCGTCTTGGGTGAGCGCTCGTGGAATCTCGTCCTTGGAAAGCGAATCGAAGATCCGGGCGACCATCGGTGCGGCAAACTTCGAGCCAAAGCCAGACTCTTCGAGAATGACCGCAATGACATACTCGGGTTCTTGGACAGCGGTACCAAAGGTCGGCGATCCGCTCGGTCCAAAGCCTGCGAACATCGAGTTATCGGCTCGACCGAGGATTTCGGCCGTACCGGTCTTGCCCGCCACCGGCCAGTTGATGAGATCCATTTGCACGCCGCCTACCCAGTCGTTCGAGCCCGGAGCTTCGTTGAAGGCGTCAAAGCCCGTGCCGCTCGGCTGTTCAAGGTTCGGCTTTGGGAGCATGGTCACGCCTAACAGGCCGTCGAGGATTTCCTGCTCGATCGTTTCGGGGATGGTCGCTTGACGCACGACCCGCGGGCCAAAGACCGTGGGCTCTTCGTCGGCCGTCGACGGAGCGATCTCGGTTACCACATTCGGGGAGAACACCGTCCCGCCATTGGCGAGCGCGGCGTAGGCGGTTGCGAGTTGCAGCGGGGTGATTGCGACCTCGCCCTGCCCAATCGCCAGGTTGGTGTTATCGCCTGGCCCCCAATCGCCGCGCGGAAACGCGTCGGGCTTCGCAAGGTGACGGGCCCGAAACTGTTCGGCGTTGGGCATAGAGCCCGCCTTTTCGTTCGGCAACTGAACGCCTGTTTCCGCGCCGAATCCGAATTCTTTGGCGGTTACTTGGATGCCTTCGGGGTTGATGGTGTTGGCACCGGCGACCCAGAACGCTTCGCCGATCCGGTAGTAGTACGTGTCTGACGAGAACGACAGGGAATGGCGCAGGTCGACGCCTTCCATCGACGCACCGCCTGCGTTGATCTTCCGGCAACCACTTTCACGGGCACCTTCGACGTCTCCGGTGAAGTCGATACTGCACGACTGAAGATCCCAGTAGCCGGGGTCGGAGATGGGAACGTTCCAATCGTCGACGAACTGCCAACCGAACACGTCGTACACCTCGGCGGCGATGGCGGTAAACGGCTTAAAGGTTGAGGCTGCTGGGTAGATCTCTGAAACGGCACGATTGAGCAGCGGCTGATGTGAGAGTGGGTCGCTGAGCTTGTCGAACTGGTCTTGGCTGATGCCGTCGATGAAGTCGCCGGGATCGAACGTTGGATATGAGGCCATGGCGAGAATCGACCCATCGCGGGGATCCATGATGACCGCAGCACCCGCAGGAGCACGGAACGGTTCTTCGTCCTGGAGTACTTCGACGCCGCGCGCCCGTTCGAGCGTGCGTGCCAATTCGGCCTCGAGCAT
>CALBVK010000207.1 GCA_937969345.1 uncultured Acidimicrobiales bacterium | reverse complement strand
AAAATCGCGGCGGAGCCGCTGGCGGCTAAGGCCAAATGCCGCGCTGGTCGAAGACGGTGCCGATACGGTTGAGGGCAACGGCGTATGCGGCCTCTCTGCGGGTACAGGCGAGGCGCTTCTTTTCGGCTTCGATGTTGTCGGCGGCTTCCCACAGGTAGCGACGCAGTTCGTCATCCACCTCGGGCAGACGCCAACGCGAGCTCATTTTGTTCTGCAGCCACTCGAAGTAGGACACGACTACACCGCCGGCGTTTGCGAGCACGTCGGGGAGGATCTCGATACCCCGGTCGATCAGGATCTTCTCGCCCTCGACGCTCGTTGGGCCGTTGGCGCCTTCGAGGACGACAGACGCCCGAACGTGTGGCGCGCGTGCAGCGGTGATCTGGTTCTCGATCGCGGCGGGTACGAGGATGTCGACGTCGGCGGCGAAGAAGTCTTCGACGTCGATCACTTCGGCATCGGAGAAGCCTGCGACGCCGCCGGCTTCGCTGGTGTGACGCCACAGGGCCTCGGGGTCGATGCCATGGCCGTTCATAACCGCTCCGGTATGGTCGGCAACATGGGTGAGGGTGACTCCCATGCGGCCCATGGCACGAGCGCTGTGCTCGCCGACGTTTCCGAATCCTTGGATGGCGGCGGTCTTGTCGCGAAGGTCTCGGTTCACTTGTTCGAAGTGGTGCGCCAATACGAACGCAGCGCCTTGGCCGGTGGCCTTGTCGCGGCCGAGGGATCCGCCGGTCTCAATGGTCTTGCCGGTGACAACGCGGCGCGTATTTTGCCGATCGCCTCCACCACCACCGGCGTTGAGGTACGTGTCCATCATCCACACCATGGCTTGAGCGTTCGAGCCAACGTCGGGGGCAGGGATGTCGTGCTCTGGGCCGATATTCGATCCGAGCGCGTGGGTGAAGCGGCGCACGATCCGTTCGATCTCGGCGGTGCTGTGTTCACGCGGGTTGAATGCAATGCCGCCCTTGGCGCCGCCGAATGGGACGCCCGAAAGCGAGGTCTTCCACGTCATCCACATAGCGAGCGCCTTGACCTCGTCGAGCTCAACGTGCGGCGAGAAGCGAAGGCCGCCCTTGAACGGGCCGAGAATGTCGTTGTGCTGGACGCGGTAACCACGGAAGATCCGGAGCTCACCATCGTCCATCTCCACCGGGAAGCTGACGATGATCTCGTTCTTCGGTGACCGAAGAATCGCTCGAGTGCGATCGGAAAGTCCGATCAGCTCAGCGGCAGCGTCGAACTGCTCGACCGCGGTTTCAAAGAGCTTCTCGCCATCGCTGGCGTCAGAAGAGCGTCTCGTGGGCATGTTGTTTCACCTCGTACGATCGCCATTGATCGCCTTGATGTTCGGTGCGATCGTCGTTGACCGCATCCCGCAAAAATGTAGCGCCCTTAAGCCCTACAAGAGGACCATGGTGGCATGGATTAGCTATCGGCAACTGAGGCGAGCGCATCAAGTGCTGCCGCAGCATATTCCGGACGGCAGATGAGCAGGTCTGGCAGATATGGATCTTCGTGGTTGTAGGTCAGTTCGCTGCCATCGATACGGCTGCAATGCAGACCAGCGGCGAGTGCGACCGCAACAGGTGCGCAGGAGTCCCACTCGTATTGACCGCCGGAGTGTGCGTACATTTCCGACTCGCCGCGAACGACCGACATTGCCTTTGCCCCAGCTGAGCCCATCTCGACAAGCTCAGCGCCGAGCTGCTCTGCCACCGCGAGCGCAGCTGCCGGTGGACGGCTTCGGCTGACGATCATGCGCGGCGTCTCGGCGCCTGTCTCGGGCATGGCAACCGGCTCTGCTGTCGACAAGGTGATGCCGAGTGCCGGAAGCGCGACCGCGCCCACGACTGGCTTGCCGTCGACGACCATCGCAACATGAACCGCCCAGTCGGTGCGAGGAGGCTCTGAATATTCGCGCGTACCGTCGACCGGGTCGACGATCCAGGTGCGATCGGAGGACAAGCGCTCGACGCCGTCCTTGCCTTCTTCGCTCAGAATCGCGTCGTCGGGGCGAACCCGGCGCAATTCTTCCATGATGAATTCGTGCGAGCGCAGGTCGCCTTCATCCTTCATTTCCTTCGAATCGGCACCTCTTGCGCTCATTTCCTCACGAATAGAGAGAAGAAGTTCACCGGCTGCGGTCGCAATGCGTGCAGCTTCGAGATGGTCGTCATGGGTCACAGAATTCATGGGGGGTTCCAACCTAGGATTTAGTGCGGGCAGAAATTGTCATAGTTCACAAAGCGAACGCTCAGGGTCTTCATCGGTCTGCCGATGTAACCCTTGAACATTCAGTGCAGAGGAGTTAGCACGCAATCATGTCGTACGAGCTGTCCCATTTGAGGGAACTCGAGGCGGAATCCATCCACATTATGCGTGAGGTGGCCGCAGAGTTCGAAAATCCAGCCCTGATGTTTTCGGGAGGCAAGGACTCCATTGTGATGCTCCGCCTCGCGGAGAAAGCATTTGCGCCGGCCAAAATCCCCTATCCGATGTTGCATGTCGACACCGGCCACAACTTCAAGGAAGTCATCGACTTCCGAGATAAGCGTGCGGCCGACCTCGGCGTCCGTCTCATCGTTGCGTCCGTTCAGGACACGATCGATGCTGGGCGAGTGACCGAGGAGACCGGCGCTCGCGCTTCGCGTAACCGTCTGCAAACAACCACCTTGCTCGAGGCAATCGAGGAGCATCGTTTCGATGCGCTCTTCGGTGGCGCTCGTCGCGACGAGGAGAAGTCCCGTGCAAAAGAGCGCGTCTACTCCTTCCGCGACGACTTTGGCCAGTGGGACCCGAAGGGTCAGCGACCAGAGCTTTGGAACCTGTACAACGGTCGAATCAAGATGGGCGAGCACATCCGTGTGTTCCCGATCTCGAACTGGACCGAGCTAGACATCTGGCAGTACATCCTCGAAGACAAGGTCGAGATCCCCTCGATCTACAAAGCGCACAAGCGCGTGGTCTTCGAGCGCGATGGAATGCTGCTGGCCGAGAACGAATTCACCGAGCGTATGGAAGGTGAAGAGCCCTACGAGGAGCTCGTTCGTTACCGCACCGTTGGCGACATCACTATCACCGGTGCTGTCGAGTCCGACGCAGACACCATCGAAAAGATCATCGAAGAGGTCGCCGCTACCCGTCAGACCGAACGAGGCGCAACCCGCGCCGACGACCGTGTCTCAGAGGCGGCTATGGAAGATCGTAAGAAAGAGGGCTACTTCTAATGTCAGAAATTCTCCGATTCGCAACTGCCGGCTCGGTCGACGATGGAAAGTCAACCCTCATCGGTCGCTTGTTGTACGACTCAAAGTCAATCTTTGAAGATCAGCTCGATGCTGTTGGCAAGGCCTCCGAAAAGCGGGGCATGGAGATGGACTTGTCTCTGGTCACCGATGGTCTTCGGGCCGAGCGTGAGCAGGGCATCACTATCGATGTCGCCTACCGCTACTTCGCAACGCCAAAGCGCAAGTTCATCATTGCCGACACGCCAGGACATATTCAGTACACCCGAAACATGGTGACTGGTGCGTCCACTGCTGACCTCGCGCTCATCCTCGTCGACGCCCGTAACGGTGTCATCGAGCAAAGCCGTCGTCACAGCTTCATCGCGTCGCTGTTGCGCATCCCGCACATCGTGGTCTGCGTAAACAAGATGGACCTTGTCGACTACAGCGAAGAGGCCTTCGAAAAGGTCAAGGAAGAGTTCCGCGAGTTCGCGATGCGTCTCGACGTTCCTGACTTGTCGTTCATTCCGGTTTCGGCACTCAAGGGCGACAACGTCGTCGACAAGTCCGACGCTATGCCGTGGTACGAAGGTCCGTCGCTGCTCACCCACCTCGAGACCGTCCACACCGCGTCTGACCGCAACATGGTCGACGTGCGTTTCCCCGTCCAGTACGTGATCCGTCCAATGAGCGACGAATACCACGACTATCGCGGGTATGCCGGCACGGTAGCCGGCGGTGTTATGAAGCCCGGCGACGACGTCGTCGTGCTCCCGAGCGGCTTTGAGTCGACGATCAAGTCCATTGACACCATCGATGGGCCGATCGAGGAAGCCTTTGCGCCAATGGCGGTCACCGTTCGATTGAACGACGAGATCGACATCAGCCGTGGCGACATGATTTGCCGTCCGAACAACCAGCCGGTTGTGACCCAGGACGTCGACGCGATGATCTGCTGGATGGACGAGACTGCATCATTGCAGCCCCGCAAGAAGTATGCGATCAAGCAGACGACCCGTGCGGCCCGCATCATGGTCAAGGACATCAACTACCGCCTCGACATCAACACGTTGCATCGCGACGAAGACGCGACCGAAATCTCGTTGAACGAGATCGGCCGTATCAGTTTCCGTTCGACGCTGCCGTTGTTCATCGACGAATACCGCCGTAACCGCGAGACCGGAAGCTTTGTCCTTATCGACGAAGCGACGAACTCGACGGTTGCAGCAGGCATGATCCTCGGCGAATCAGCCGGCTGATCACATGAGCGACGAGCAAAGCGATTCGAAAACCGGCGCAACAAACGTTGTTTGGCACGCCGGTCATTACGACCGCGCTGAACGTTGGGACCATCTGGGCCTTCGCGGTGCAACCATCTGGTTCACCGGACTGTCCGGATCGGGCAAGTCAACGGTCGCGGTCGAAGTCGAGCGTTTGCTCGTCGAGCAGAAACAACCCACGTACATGCTCGACGGAGACAACCTTCGGCTCGGCATCAACGCCGACCTTGGGTTCTCCGCCGAGGATCGAAACGAGAACGTCCGTCGGGTCAGCGAAGTAGCTCGTCTCTTCGCTGACGCCGGCGTCGTCGCTCTCGTCCCGCTGGTGAGCCCATACCGGGCTGGCCGCGAGCGAGCCCGCGAAATCCACAACGCTGCGGACGTTCCGTTCTTCGAAGTCTTCATGGACACCCCGCTCGAGATCGCCGAGTCACGAGACCCCAAGGGTCTGTATAAGTTGGCACGCGAAGGCAAGATTGAGAACTTCACCGGGATCTCCGACCCCTATGAGGCTCCTGTCGACCCGGACCTCGTTCTGCATCCAGATATGGGTGATCCCGCTGCCATGGCCGCACAGGTCCTGCAGATGCTGCACGCCTGAACGACCCAGCAAAAAGAGCGGATCGACCCTTCAACACCGAGCCAAATCTGCCGATAGGTGGGTATGGCAAAGACTGCAGCAAAGACCAAGGAAGCCCCAGCCCGCCCACGGGTTAAGGGTTCAAAGACCGACGTTTCCAAACAGGTCAAGATCAAGAAGGTCAGCCGAGCCGTCACCCGACTCGTCGAGCCGGGCAGCCAGGTCGACTGCATGCACTGCGACGAACGAGTCAAGTTCCAAGCAAAGATGCGGCACCAGCAGGTCATCTGCAACGTTTACGAAAAGAACAAGTGGCTCCGCGTCGAGCACTTCCACGCCGACTGCTACAAAAAGGCTAAGCAGCCGTTCGGCAAGCCAATCGACTGACTTTCGCCGCGTGGCCGGATCCGGGCGCTTGGGCGCCCTCGACCGGCCTGCGGAGCGCAAGCGCCTTTTCGTTCGAACCGGCTTCGCAGCTTCGAACTACCTGGCGATGTTTGGAGCGCTAGCGAGAAACTCGAGTTCGGGGAGGCCGTCAGGCCGAGCCGATACCTTCGCAGCTTCGAACTACCTGGCGACGTTCTGTGAGTCCGGCGTTTTCGCAGCTTTGCACGCTCCGACCTACACTCAGGGGCTGCTATGTATACACCTGATCCTCGGCTTGGCCGGCTCCTGCTCCTCGGCGAGGATTACGGCGAATATGGTGCTGTCGGAAGCACGCGAGTCGGCACACACGCTGCGGCCGCGATCAGCGTCGGAAGCTCAGCTGACTCGCCGAGCCACCAGTTCAAAGCGGACCATCGAGTCCTGAACGAAGATGCGCTCTGCGTAATGGAGGCGGGCTCATGGGCAGGTTACGCCGTTGCCGACGCTCACTACGGGCCAGAGTCCAGCCACATGCTCATCGAGCGGCTCCACCAGATCTGGGCCAAGGTGCGACCGACCGACCTTGATCACCTGTCGCAAATGCTCGAGTTCCTGCGCCAGGGCGACCCAGCAGGCACGGACTCTGAAACGACACTCCTCGTCACCGTCTATGACCGAGTCGAACGCACCGGGTTCGGCATCTCCTTTGGTGACTCGAGCTTCGTTCTCGTTGGACCGGGCCACACCGCCCGACCAATCAACGGCCGCGACAGTCGTTATGTGACCACTCGAAGTCGCTCATCACTGCGCCATGGGACTGCGTTTCGTTTCGCTGCTGACCCCGGCGACATGCTCTTGTCCTACACCGACGGGATCGACGAGTGTAACTACCGAAGCCCGGCGACATCGGTGCAGCCACATCATGTGCAAACCATTGTCCAAGCAGCATCGGGAGACACTCTCGTCGCAGCCAATCAGCTGACGGCGACAGCGCTTCGCGGCGTCGATGGGTATCCCGGCGGCGAGGACAATATCGCCCTCATCTGCGCCAACGCCTAAGCCATACAGCTTCGGCGTCCACCTGCTCCGCTACCGGGCGAGTGGCTTGTACTTGATTCGAGTCGGACCTGCGGTGTCGCCGAGTTCCTTCTTGCGGAACATCTCGTAATCGCTGAAGTTGCCTTCAAACCAGCGGACCTGTGAATCGCCCTCGAACGCGAGGA
>CALBVK010000206.1 GCA_937969345.1 uncultured Acidimicrobiales bacterium | reverse complement strand
TAGCTCGACGGGTCGGCCACGTAGCGAAGGTATGGCTTTACCTTGTCGAAGCCACCAAACTTTGCGGTCGCTGCATCATCGTCGAGTCCGGGTGACACGATGACGCGCTCGCCGCTCGTCCAGTTCGCTGGCGTCGCGACCGAATGGTTCGCCGTCAGCTGCAAGCTGTCGATCACACGCAGCACCTCGTCGAAGTTGCGGCCGGTCGATGCTGGGTAGGTGATCATGAGCTTGACCGTGTGGTCAGGAGCGATGATGAACAGCGACCGCACCGTAAGGGTGTCGTTCGCGTTTGGGTGGATCATGTCGTACAGCCCGGCAACGACGCGGTCGGGGTCGCCAATGATCGGAAAGTTGACCGCAGCTCCCTGGGTCTCTTCGATGTCACCAATCCAGCCATTGTGGTCCTCGACCGTGTCGACGCTTACCGCGATGGCCTTGACGTTGCGCTCGGCGAACGCTTCGCCGAGCTTTGCGGTCATACCGAGCTCGGTGGTGAACACGGGGGTGTAGTCCTTCGGGTGCGAGAACAGCACGACCCATGAGTCGCCTTGCCAATCGTGAAAGTCGATGTCGCCGTGGGTCGTCGGTGCCGTGAAGTTCGGTGCGATATCGCCAAGCCTTAGTGCCATGAGTTGCTCCTTATCGAGGGGACTTCCTTCCTACCGCTCTCGATGTCGCAGACCGATCACGTACGACGAAATGTCCGTCCTGCGGATCGCAAACGTCCGTACAACAAGATCTCCCTACTCGCCGCTCCGCCACACCCAGGCGTGGTTAGCGACAACGCTGTCGATCGGTATTGGTCCGAACGAACGAGAGTCAGCACTTCGATTTCGGTTGTCGCCGAGCACGTAGACATATCCCGTTGGGACCGTGACTTCTTGCGCAATTTCACCCCGTGGCACGCCCGTCGAGAGATCTTGTGGCAGGTACGGTTCGGGCAAGACGTCGCCGTCGACCAGGACCTGACCGTTCTCGATCGCCACCGTTTCACCTTCGAACGCGACAACACGCTTGATGAGTTCTGTAGTTGGTCCAGCAATGTCCAGGTCGCTCGTCTCAATCACGACAATGTCGCCACGTTCAATAGCGCCAAGGCTCCACGTGACCACTCGCGATCCTTGCGGAATAGCTGGCTCCATCGCCTCGCTCGGAATCCACCACGATTGGACGCCGAGCACCTGCCACAAGATCAACCAAACGAGGACCAGTAGACCAATCGCCACTCCAAGCGCCCGTAGTGCTTTCGACCGGCGCGTGAGGATCGATTCCCTCTCGCCTACTTCGATGTGAGAAACGGCACCCACCGGCGATTCATCCATATATGAACCGTACTGACTGCGCACCGACCGACACTCGATGCCATATCCGATACGGATCTGACCAAGAACTGAACGAGTGTTCAGTTTTCGCCGTCGGTGATCTACGATTGTGATCATGTCGCTGAGCATTGATCGTCTCTCCCCAGCCCTCGGTGCCGAGATCTCCGGCCTCGATTCGAACACCGAGATCACCGCTGACCTCGCCGATCAACTGCACGCCCTCCTCATGGAGCATCAGGTGATCTTTATGCGGGACTTCGACCTTGCGCCGGCCAAAATGACCGAGCTCGGGCAGGCGCTCGGCACCCTCGGGGCTCGCCATCACTCCTATGTGACCCATCCCGACAGCGACGACGTCGTGATCATCGAATGGAAAGACGACGACCTTCCCGACGCAGCCGAATGGCACAGCGACATGACCTATCGGGAGACCCCTCCCTTCGCTTCGATTCTCAAGGGGGTCGTGATTCCGCCCGCTGGCGGCGACACCCTGTGGGCCAGCATGTATTCGGTCTACGACTCGCTTCCAGCGGGCATGAAAGCCGACCTCGCAGAACTCGAAGCCGTGCACGACATGGGCGCCTTCCGCACCCCTGCCTATCGAGAAGGCGGCAACGACGGAATCCTCGAGGCATACACAAACGCAAAGACCGCCGTGCATCCAATGGTGTCGCACCACCCGGTCACCGGCCGGCCGTACCTAAATGTGAGCGAGTCGTTCACTCGCTTCATCATCGGCCTGTCGGCGCCTGAAGGTGGCCGACTGCTCACCGAACTATTCGATCGGATCAACCGACCCGAACATCATGTTCGCCTGCGCTGGAAGCCGAACACGATGGCGATCTGGGACAACCGAGGCACCCAGCACTACGCGGTGATCGACTATCTCCCGAACCGCCGGGTCATGCACCGCGTCGCCGTCGTTGAGGACGCTCGCCAGCCCGTGTGACAAGATCGCCCGATGGACCTACGAATTCGTTCCATCTGGCGCTACCCGGTGAAGTCGATTGGCGGCGAGCAGCTCGACTCCGCCCCGGTTGCCACGACCGGCATTGTCGGCGATCGCTCATTCGGCATACGCGATATCGAGACCGGCCTCATCCTGACGGCGCGTCGCCAGCCCGAGCTGCTCTTCGCCTCAGCTACATGGTCGGCTGGCTCGGTTCAGATCACGCTGCCAGATGACACAACGACAGATAGCGACGCCGACCTATCGAACTGGCTGGGCAAGCCCGTCGAGCTCGTCGAAGCAGGCGCAGGCCCGGGTCGGTATGAGAACCCGATGGACGTCGAGAACGACGCCGACTGGGTGCAATGGGACGGACCGGAGGACACCTTTCACGACAGTGGACGAACCCGAGCATCGTTGGTGAGCACGTCGAGCCTTCGAGCGTGGGCTCCCGAGCGGTTCCGCAAGAACTTCATCTGTGACGGCATGGGCGAGGACGAACTCGTGGGTTCGCACATCACCATTGGTGACGCAGAATTCGCCGTGACCAAACGTGTCGATCGCTGCGTGATGGTGACGAGGCCCCAGCCAGGAATCGAACGCGACCTCTCGGTATTGAAGACCATCAACGCCGAAAGCCAATCCGCACTCGGCATTGGCCTGACGGTCGACCGGGCCGGAAGTGTCACCATCGGCGATGCTGTTGCTAGCGCTTCTGGTTCCTGATGATCGACGACATCGTCAACGACGACTTCGAGCGATTTAGCCAGGTCGACGATGTCTTCTCACGTTCGATGTGGGACGACCGCATTCGCGACGAACGCAGCGACACGTTCTTCGCCACCTATCGACGACCCCTCACGAAGTGGCGCAAAGCGAACGGCTTCACCCAACGCGACTACGCCATTCGCAACGCGTCGTGGCACGTCGCCGACATCTTTGCCGAGATGTTCGAGGACGGCGATCGACGAGACGGCTTTCTCGATCCGCTGTCGATGTTGCGCGACGGGGCGAGCGAGAGAGTCGACGTTGGATCGCCCGAGCAGGCCAGCCGAGAACTCAGACAGGTATCGAAGGTATTCGGTGCCGACCTGATCGGCATCACCAATTTCGACGAACGCTGGGTGTACACCGAACGCTTCAGCGCCTCGGAGAAAGGCCCCAAACCCAACGAGTTGCCCGACGGCCTCACCCACGTGGTCGTCATTGGCCAGGAGATGAACGACTCGCTGATCAAGACGGCGCCGTCGGCACTCTCCGGCACAGCCACAGGTCTTGGCTACTCCACCGATGCCACCGTGCTGCTCGGAATGGCCCAGTACATCCGCAACCTCGGCTACCAAGCGATCGCGTCGATGAACGACACCGCACTGGCGATCCCCCTCGCCATGCAAGCTGGCCTTGGCGAATACGGGCGGCACGGTCTGGTCATCAGCCCCGAGCTCGGCCCGCGCTTTCGCATCGGCAAGATCTTCACCGACATGCCGCTCGCGACCGACGCACCGCAGGCGTTCGGGGTCAAGGAGTTCTGCGAACAGTGCGATCGCTGCGCAGACAAGTGCCCGGCCAAGGCAATCCCCCACGGCGAACCCAACTGGCAGCCCGTAAACATCTCGAGCATCAAGGGCGTCAAGAAATGGTCCGTCGATGGCGAGAAGTGTTTCAGCTACTGGTCGAAGATCAACAGCGACTGTGCCATCTGTGTCCGCGTCTGTCCGTACACACGTGACTACAGCAAGCGCCGCAACCGACTTTGGCGACGGTTGGCCGGAACCCGGTTCCGTGGCCTCGCGATGAAGATCCACGACGCCACTGGAGGCAGCGACCGCCTCAAGTCCAACGACTGGTGGGTCGGCTAAAACGCCAGGCGCCCCTGATCGAGTTATGAACGAACCTGGCACCTTTTCGCCAAAAGGTACCAGGTACCTTTTGGGCTTTTGGTACCTGGTACCTGGCATGCCGTTGGGGTGCCGCAGGCAAAAGCGAGCCAGATAGCCTGCAAGCCGTGAGCACCGAAGCCAGAACCCTCAGCCAGAAGGTGTGGGACGACCATGTCGTCCACTCCGAAGACGGCCAGCCAGATCTCCTCTACGTCGACCTGCACCTCGTGCACGAAGTCACGTCCCCGCAGGCCTTTGATGGTCTTCGGCAGAACGGCCGGACGGTTCGCCGCCCCGATCTGACGATCGCGACCGAGGATCACAACGTTCCAACCGAGAACATCGATCAGCCAATCGCCGACGAGATCTCCGCCAAGCAGGTCGAGACGCTTCGGGTCAACACCGACGAGTTCGGCATCACGAACTACCCCATGGGGCACGTCAACCAAGGCATTGTGCACGTCATCGGCCCCGAGCAGGGTCTGACCCAACCGGGAATGACCATCGTGTGCGGCGATAGCCACACGAGCACCCACGGCGCATTCGGTGCGCTGGCGTTCGGCATCGGCACCAGCGAGGTCGAGCACGTGCTCGCTACCCAGACGTTGATTCAGCCAGCGCAGGAGACCATGTCGATCACCGTCGACGGTGTGCTTCCCGAGGGCTCCACGGCCAAGGATGTCGTGCTCGCGATTCTTGCCGCGTGCGACACTGGCGGCGGCATCGGCGCTATCGCTGAGTTCCGTGGTCCAGTCATCGAAGCACTATCGATGGAAGGCCGCATGACGGTCTGCAACATGTCGATCGAATTCGGTGCAAAGGCCGGACTCATTGCGCCAGACGAAACGACCTTCGAATACCTGAAGGGTCGCCCAAACGCCCCGCAAGGTGCCGATTGGGATGCGGCCGTTGCCTACTGGCGCACGCTCAAGACCGACGAAGGCGCTGTCTTCGATCGCGAGGTCGTCATCCACGGCGAGGACATCACCCCGCACGTGACCTGGGGAACCAACCCCGGACAGGTCATCAAGCTTTCCGACAACGTGCCAACCCTCGACATGTTCGACGATCCGGTCGCCCGCGATGCAGCCGAACGAGCACTCGAATACATGGGCCTCACCGCTGGCATGCCCATGAAGGACGTTGCCGTCGACACCGTCTTCATCGGTAGCTGCACCAACAGCCGCATCGAAGACCTTCGGGCAGCAGCCGCTGTCGCAGAGGGTCGATCGGTGAAAGACGGCATGCGCACACTCGTCGTACCCGGATCGGGTCTCGTCAAGAAACAAGCCGAGGCCGAAGGTCTCGACAAGATCTTCATCGACGCCGGTTTCGACTGGCGTGAACCGGGCTGCTCGATGTGCCTGGCAATGAACCCGGACAAGCTCACCGAAGGCGAACGTTCGGCCTCTACGTCGAACCGCAACTTCGAAGGGCGCCAAGGTCGCGGTGGACGGACCCACCTGGTCTCCCCCGCCGTCGCCGCTGCCACCGCAATCGCTGGCACGTTCGCCACCCCAAAGGACTTAGCATGAGCACACATCACCGCTTTTTGGGGATCCGAGCGGAAGTCTCGGGAGAATCAAGCATGAGTATCCATCGCCGCATTCCGGGGATCCGAGCGGAAGTCTCGGGAGAATAACGTGGAAGCTGTACATATCGTTCAAGGCACCGCAGTGCCGCTCGATCGTTCCGATGTCGACACCGACCAGATCATTCCTTCCGATTGGCTGAAGCGTGTCGAGCGCACCGGTTTCGACAAAGGCCTGTTCGCCGAATGGCGCGACGACCCAACCTTCGTCATGAACCAGGACGAGTACTTGGGCGCCAACATCTTGGTCGGCGGCCCGAACTTCGGTACCGGCTCGAGCCGCGAGCACGCCGTGTGGGCCATTCAGCAGTACGGGTTCGCGGCCGTCGTGTCTTCACGTTTTGGACCGATCTTCCGCAACAACTGCACCAAGAATGGTCTCGTCGCCGTCGAGGTCACCCAAGAGGTCGGCGACCAGCTCATGGCCGCTATTCAGGCAGACCCAACCCTCGAGCTCACGATCGATGTCGAGCGGCGCACACTCGAGGCCCCGGCCCTCGACCTCGAAGTTGAGTTCGAGCTCAGCGATTCGGTTCAGCATCGTTTCTTGAACGGTCTCGACGACATTGGCCTAACCATGCAGGAAGACGCCTCAATTGGGGCCTTCGAGGCCTCTCGGCCCGCCTTCAAGCCCACAACTCGGTAAACGTTCGGTAACTAACCGGGCGGTAACCGCGTAATCGGCCTACCGCCTGGCATCCTTGCGAAGTGCAGCACGTCAATTTGCCTCCCCAGAACATCCCCACGACCGCCGAGGTAAAGGCTGCAATCCCACCGGAGTGCTTCGAACGCAAGCTCTCCCGATCGATTCCGTATGCGTTGATGTCGGTTGCGCTGACCATTGCGACAGGCATCTTGGCGTGGCAGTTCATCCCGCTTACGTGGGCGTGGACGCCGGCGTGGTTGTTGTACGCATACGTGAACGGCACGATCGCCGTTGGCGTGTGGGTCATCGCCCATGAGTGTGGCCACCGAGCGTTCGCACCAACGCCGAAGGTCCAAGACGTCGTTGGGTACGTGTTGCACTCTGCGCTTCTCGTCCCGTACTTCTCGTGGCAACGAAGCCATGCCATCCACCATGGCAAGACGAACCACGTGACCGAGGGCGAGACCCATGTCCCGAAGCGAATCACCACCAGTCGTGGTGTTCGTGCCCTTGCCGCTCGCCGCAAGATCGGTCCAAACACCCATGGGGCCCTTACCGTCGCCGGGCGGCTTGGATTTGGGTGGCCGCTCTACCTGCTGATCGGCGCTACGGGTGGCTCCGAGCGCGGGATGACGAATCACTTCTGGCCGTCTCGACCGTTTAGCCAGGCGCTCTTCCCAGACCGCTGGAAGCGCAAGGTCCGTTGGTCATCGGTCGGAGTCCTCGCAATGATTGGCTTGCTCTTGTGGTGGGCGATCGCAGGAAGCGCGATGCAGATGCTTGCGCTGTACATGGGCCCGTATCTGATCGTGAACGGATGGTTGGTGACCTACACGTGGTTGCAGCACACCGATACCGACATTCCCCATTACGGCGAGGACGACTGGTCGTTTGTTCGTGGTGCGTTCTGCTCGGTCGACCGTCCATATGGCCCAATCGCCGACTTCTTGCATCACCGGATTGGCACGACGCACGTTGCCCATCATCTGGATGCGAAAATCCCGCACTACAACGCGGCGCGTGCGACCGAGGCGATCCGCGAGGCGTTCCCGCACTTGTATCGCTATAACCCAACCCCGATCCGTCGGGCGTTGTGGGCGGTTGCGAAGAACTGCCATGTGGTCGCCGAAACCGACGACGGATGGCAGTTCACCGAAATTCACCCCGCCGCCGACGAACTGCAGCAGCAACAAGCGGCGTAGCCGGTTGCGTAAACCAGCGGCGTAGTTAGCCGGTCGTGGTCACGGTCAGCGTCTTGGTGGCGGTGTTGCCCCCGCCCTTGCCCTGACCGTTCGCCTCGACCGTCACGGTCACGACGTAGGTGGTGTTGGGCTTGAGCGCTGGGGTCCAGAATCCTGGGATTCCGAGGTGCCGGTTCGTGCAGCCGTCAGCTTGGCCAGCGTTGCTGCCAACAACGGTGCCGCCCTCACGGATTACGAACGACCCGTTGGCGCAAATGTTCGACTCGTAGTGGAACTCAAAGCGAGTCGAACCGTTGCTCACGAGGCGAAGGTTCTGCAACGACACCGCTGTTGGTGCCGTGGTGACCGTCGTGGTGCCGGCGGTCTTGAACAGCACCGAACCCGAGTCGACCGATGGCGGACCGTCGAGGCGCACAAGAATCGTGTACTCGGTTGCCTTTGTAAGGCCGCCGACGTTGGCGTTGACCAAGACTCCACCGGTAGCGGTGCCGGATTGCGAGGTAACCGTCGACCCGCCCTTTTGGATGTAGATCGTGTAGCCGGTGGTGATGTTGGTCTTGAAGCGGAACCGAACGTTAGTCTCGCCAATGTCGCCAATGTCGATGCGTTGGCTGAACTCGGGAGCGGTCACCGTCTTCTTGTTCACCGTGATTGTTCGGGTAGCGGTGTGGCTTCCGCCTGGGCCGGTTGCCGTGAGCTTCACGGTGTACGTGCCAGCTGAGTTGTAGGTGCGCCATGCAGGCGACTGAGTCGAGCTGCCGCCGTCGCCGAAGTCCCAGCGCAGGCTTGTGACTTCGCCGCTCGAAGTGCTGGTGAAGGTGATCTCGTCGCCTTCTTCGATCGTCGACGCAGAGACCGTAAAGGATGCCACCGGGGCAGCCACCGGAACGGGGTTGACCGTGATGGTCTTTGTTGCACTATCGGATCCGCCCGGGCCGGTTGCGGTGAGACGAACGGTCTTGGTGCCGGTCGTCGTCCAGCTCTTCGATGGGCTGGTTTGGGTGCTCGTCGTGCCGTCACCAAAGCTCCAGCTGTAGCTGGTGGCATCGGTTGAGCAGTTGCTGAACGACACCGCAACGCCGACTTGAACGGTCTGCGTGCTGGCCTTCAGACACGCTGTCGCTGCGACAGGAGCGGGAGGTTGCTCAGACACCGTGATCGTCTTGGTCCACTGCGAGCTGCCGCCGGGGCCCGTCGCAGTGAGGCGAACGGTCTTTGACCCTGCGGTCGACCAGCTCTTCGATGGGTTGGCTTGTGTGCTCGTCGTGCCATCGCCGAAGCTCCAGCTATAGCTCGTGGCATCGGTTGAGCAGTTGGTGAACGAGACCGCAGTTCCAACTTCGACAGAAGACTTGTTGACCGAGAAGCACGACTTCGCAGCGGCCACTGGCGCAGCGGTCGTTGGGGCGACCGACGAGTCCGGAGTTGGAGTTACCGAACCATCGGGATCGTTCGTGTCGTCCTTCGTTCCATCGTCGGTGGTGTTTCCGTTGCTCGTCGCATCGGTCGCTGCACCGTCGGTACCGGACGTGCCATCATCGCTACCAGCAGTGCCATCGCTGCCAGCAGTACCATCGCCGGTTTCAGCTGCGTCGCCTTCGGTGCCGTCGCCGTCTTGGCCGGCTCCATCGCCTGCCGCCGAGTCGTCATCGCCGGTGGATTCGCCACCGACGGCGGACCCTTCCGCATCGGACTCGCCGTCGAGACCATCGGCCCCGTCTGCGGTGATCGAGTCGCCCAGAACCGCAGCGACCGGAGCGACATCGGTCGTATCGAGCGCCACGGATTCGCCCCGTTGCGACAAGGCCAACGCTCCGCCGGCGCCGAGCAATGCGACAAAGACCGCAGCTGCAGCGAGGAGGATCCACGCCGGACGCTTCTTCTCCTCATCTTCCTCGGTTGCCACGGTGAGGGTCGAGAGCTCGGGGATTGTCAGCTCCCGGCGAGGGATCGCGACCGTGACCGGGCCACTGGATACCGCGCCACCGGCTTCGGCCGAAGCCGTGCGGAGCAGACTGGCGAATTCGCCAGCCGACGCTGGACGAGACTCGGGGTCCTTGGACATCGATTGCGTCACGATCGCCGCAATGGGCTCGGGAATACCGCTGTCGGTCAGCGGCGCTGGTTCTTCGTTCATGACGCGCATCATGACCGCAGCGTCGGTGTCGTTTTCGCCGGTGAGAAATGGTGCCGTACCCGTGAGGAGTGCTGCGAGGGTGGCACCGAGGCCATACACATCGCTCGCCTCGGTCGCTTCAACAGCCTTGAACCGTTCGGGCGGCATGAACGACGGCGTGCCGAGCGCCTTGGACGACTTCGACACGTTCGAGTCAAGCAACTTCGCGATACCGAAGTCGGCAATACGAGGAACACCGGCGGTGTCGAGGAGGATGTTGCCGGGCTTGAGATCTCGGTGCAGCACACTGTTGGCGTGCGCGAAGTCGAGCGTGTCAGAGATCTCGGCAATCAGTTGGCTCGCGGTTTCCCACTCGAGCGCTCCCTCGTTGTCGATCCGGTCTTGCAGGGAACCCTCCATGAGCGGCATGAGGAAGTACGGCTCGTTGCGGTCGGTGACGCCCGCGTCGATGACGGGAACGATGCCGTCATGAGTCGACAGCCGAGAAAGCGTCTCGTGCTCACGCTCGAAGCGCTCCCGCTCCTTATCGGAGTCAGCGCTGGCGCGCAGCAGCTTGACCGCTACTTCTTGACCGGTCTCCAGAATCCTGGCCGCGAAGACATTTGCTGATCCACCAGCGCCTACATAGACAGCTGGCGATAGTCCTTCTACTCCAAGGTCGACAGTTTTTGTCATCGTCTCACCCTCCCGCACTTCTAGCGTCCCACTCTTTGGCACCTACCGCCACCCCCAATTGTCGATTTGGGTGGCCTTTTTGCGTTGTTTTCAACCTACGCGGGACAACGAGGCCTGCCATCGGTGAACTCCCCTATTTCGCCGTGACCAACCGGTGGGCCCACATACGCGCAGAATTTCCCCCGAACTCGGGAACCCGACGGCCAGCTCAGGCGTACTACCTACAGAACCGATAAGAAAACACGTGACCAGACGAGGTTGATCCAATGTTCTCCACACGACGAAAGATCCTTGCCAGCGGGTTTGCTCTTGCCATGCTCGCAACGGCATGCGGCGATGATGTCGCAACCCCCGACGTTGTGCTTCCGGCCCCGACGGGCGATGAGACCATCACCGTCAACAGCGGCGACATCCAGCTCACGAGCGGTTTGGCAACCTTCGGCAGCTGCGACGCGCTCCTCACCCACCTCCAAACCGAGGGCGCCGAACGTGTCGGCGCATGGGGCTTCAACAGCGGGGATTACTGGGGCGGTCCGGTGATGTTCGACGAGGATGTCATCATGGTCGAGGACGCAATGGAAGAAGCGGCCACCGATACTGCTGATGCGACGACGGCGACGACAGCGCAGAGCCAGACCTTCAGCGCCGACGGCGAAGCTGGCCTTGTTGAGGGCGAGGACTTCTCGGGCACGAACAACCAAGAAGCCGGGGTCGACGAACCCGACTACGTCAAGACCGATGGTCAACGCATCCTCACGATGACCAATGGCCAGTTCACCTACGTCGACGCCAATGACGGGGCACCCGAAGTACGCGGGTCGATTGCCCTGGGCCACAACACCCGAGAAATGCTCGTCGTTGGCGACCGCGTCTACCTCTTCGGCACCTCCTATGGCGAAGAGTTCTACCCCGAGATCATCATGGAAGACGACGCCGAAGCCGACTTCGCAGGCGACGTCGAGACCAGCCGGCCAACCGGCTTCCAGGGTCCATCGGTCGACATCATCGAGCTCGACATCTCCAATGCCGACAGCCCGTCGATCACCTCGACCCTCTCGATCGAAGGGCACTACCTCAGCGCCCGCCTCGTCGACGGCACGATAAGCGTCGCCCTCCAAAGCGACCAGCACGACCTTGGCTTCGTGTTCCCACAGGGCAGCAACGGCGAAGAAGCCGCAGCGAGGTTCAACAAAGAGGTCGTGATGGAAACCGCCATCGGCGACTGGCTACCGAACTACAGCTTCGATGGCTCCGAGGGCCAGCTCTCCGACTGTGCTGACGTCCACGCTCCAGCCGAGTTTGCCGGTTTCGGGTCGCTGTCGGTGATCTCGATCGATGGAACGAGCGGACTCGATACTCCCGCTGCGGCATCGGTCCTCGCCTCAGGTCAAAACATCTATGCCTCCACCAACACCATGTGGATCTCCACCAACCAGTGGTACGACTGGGCGAACTTCACCGAAGACCAGCGCGAGACAGCCGAGCAGAACTTCACAAGCCAGCTCCACGGCTTCACGATCAGTGGAGAAACCCCGGAGTATCTTGCATCTGGTTCGGTTCGTGGCCACCTGCTCAACCAGTTCGCCATGAGCGAACACGACGGTGTGCTTCGAGTCGCCACAACGGACGGCACGATCTGGGGAAACCAAGGCTCTTCGGAGAGCTTCGTCACCACATTTGCCATCGAAGACAACGAGCTCGTTCAACTCGGTCAGGTCGGCGAGATGGGCAAGGGCGAGCAGATCTTCGCCGTTCGCTTCGTTGGTGAGACCGCCTACGTCGTGACCTTCCGCCAGACCGACCCCTTCTACACGGTCGACCTTTCCGACCCAGCCAATCCCGAAGTGCTCGGTGAACTCAAGATCACCGGCTACTCCGGACAGCTTCACCCGCTCGGCCCCGACCATGTCCTCGGCATTGGCCAGGAAGCCACCGAAGAGGGTTGGGAGACCGGCGCCAAGGTCACCTTGTTCGACGTATCCGATCTGGCCAACCCCATCGACGTGGCCAACTGGACGGTGGACAACTCCTGGTCGGACGCCCAATGGGATCACAAGGCATTCCTGTGGTGGCCACAAGAACAGCTTGCGGTCCTACCCGTACAGAACTGGAGCGAACAGTTCTGGGGCGCGGTGGCGTTCCGGATCGATCTCGACGCTGGCACCATCACCGAAGCTGGCCGCATCAGCCATGAGCCGGACGCGACCGAGGCTGTTGGCACCACCGACTGCGAAGTCTTCGCCAGCGACGCATTCGAACAGTTCCGTGGCGAAGAGAACGACCTGGGATACATGTCCGAAGAGATCAACTTCATGATCCAAGAGGATGGCCTACAGTTCCAGGACTGCGGACCGAACCAGTCAGGCGCGACGGGCCTGTTCTGCGAGGACTGGGACTGGATTCAAATGACCGATACTCAGCGCGACGCCCTCGGTCTCGATGGCACCTTGCAGCTCTGCTACCCCGAAGGCCCAGGCCAAGACCCGATCGTTCGCACCATCGTCATTGGCGACACACTGTGGTCGCTCAGTTGGTCACGCCTGCAAGCGAATGACCTCGGCGACCTCACCGCTGGCGAGTTCGTCTCGATCGGCCGCTGAGCCAACGGCGTGCAATGGCGCCCGCTCGTGACCGTGCTCGACTTCGAGGCGAACAACCGTCGCCGGAGTCGTCAGATCATCGAGCAGCGGGCCGGGCGCAGCATGCGCTGGACGGTGGCCGTCTCGAAGGTCAATAACCGGGCGTGGGGAGAGCTCCGCAGGCTCCCGTTCGCCATTGAGTAGTTGGCGCAACGCAATGATGCGCTGCTCCAATTCTTCCATACTTTCCACCGCTTGCTCCGCTTGATACGCCCACACGACCTGCTCAGGCCCCACCAGAGTGCATCACATTTGTTAGGTCGTACGCAAGCTCGATCCAGCACAACTACCGAAATTGATCACGATTCGAGCTGAAATATGAACGCTTCGATCGCCTCGAGGACCGAGACGACGGTTTCGGCCTTTCGGAAGCCATGTCCCTCCCCCGCAAAGAGGTGATAGGTGACCGGCACGCCCTTCGACTCGAGCGCAGCGACGATCGCGTCGGCCTGACTCGGTGGGACGACCTTGTCCTCCGTTCCCTGCAAGATCAGCATCGGAACAGAGATCTTGTCGACGTGGGTCAGTGGTGAACGTTCGATGTAGATCGCCTCGTCCTCAGGCCACGCACCAACGAGCCCGTCGAGGTACCGGGCTTCGAACTTGTGCGTATCGGTTGCAAGGCTCGACAACTCGGTAACCCCGTAGCGGCTGACGCCACCGCTGAAGACGTCGTAGTGCGCAACGGCGTTCAACACCGTCAGACCGCCGGCGCTGCCGCCTTCGATAATCAGCTTGGCCGGATCGACTCGACCTGCCTCGGAGAGGTGCTTGGCTGCAGCGACGCAGTCGACAACATCGGCTACACCCCACTGGCCCTTCAGCTCGTCGCGGAACAAACGGCCGTACAACGTGCTGCCCCGGTAGTCGACGTCGGCAACGGCGACGCCGCGGCTGGTCCAGTAACGAATCGTCAGATTGAGCTGACGGCGAGCAGCGGCCGTTGGACCGCCGTGCACCAGCACCAGCAAGGGCGGTGGACCATCGACGACCTGCCCATCGGTAAGCGCGGGTTCGTAGAACAGCGCGTGAGCCGTAGTGCCCGGTGGCTGTGTCGTGTCGACCGTCGATACGTCGAACGTGATGAGCTCGGGCTCCGGAAACAGCGATTCATCCAACCCGAGATCACGTGGTTCGGACAACCGCGTGGCAGTAGCGCCATCGTGTACCCACACCGCACTCTCTTCGCTATACGACGACGCGACGTACGCGACCCGGCCGTCCGCGAGCGTTCGAATTGCGTTGACCGCGGTGTGGCGATCTTCGACGTAACCGTTTGGAAATCCAATCGTGTCGCCACGGGGAGTTCCAGCGACAACGACCACGCCGTCGGCGGTCTCGACCCATCGACTGAGTCCAAACACCCAGCTGGGGGTGGCGATCTCAAACTCGCCTTGGACAACGGGGGTCTGGGCGCCGGTCACGGTGTCGACCTGCACCAGGTTCCACCAGTTCGACCGATCGCTCACTGCAAGAAGGCGTCCGTCGGACGTCCAATCGGGAAGAACGACCGACTCGGCTTCCCCCGGGATCACCCGGTTCGACGGTTCGGGTTCGCCGTCCATCCAGGACGAATCGATGAGCACCAGCTCGGTGACATCCCACGGCATCTGTGGGTTCTCCCAGGCAACGCAGACGATCTCGCCGGCGAGACCGAACCGAGGGGATGACACAAAGTCCCTGCCAGCGAGCAGGACGAGTTCGGTGCCCTGTCCGTCGACGCTTATGGCCACGATCTCGTTCTCGACCGGTAGCGGGCCGTCTCCGTCGTGGCGTTCTCGGACGCACACGAACCACTGTCCATCTGGGCTGGGGCGACCGTCGGCATAGCGGTAGCCATTCGATGTCAGCTGGGTTTCTGTGCCACTCTTCGTGTCGAGCATGAAGAGTTCGCCGCCGCGGGCATCGTCGCTGTAGAACAGCACCCCGTTGGACACCCACCATGCGCCGCCGCCGTATTCGTGCACCCGTGTGCGCACGTTGGCATCGGGGCCAGTGATCTCGACAATGTCGCCATCACGCCAGCGGACGATCGCCGCTCTCCCAGCCTCCGATGGGCGATTTTCGGCCCAATAGACGTCATCGCCGTCGGCGACGACTTCGGATATGCCAACGGCTCCCGAAACGAGGAGCTCTGCGGTTATCGGAGAAACGACGTTAGCCATAGCCAAACCCTAACGCCGAAGGCCGAGAGGTACCTGGTACCTAATCGGCGTTTGGTGCCAGGTACGTTTTGCAGGCTCGCG
>CALBVK010000205.1 GCA_937969345.1 uncultured Acidimicrobiales bacterium | reverse complement strand
TCGAGTGCGTCGCTGTCACCACTATCTACTGCGTCTTCGACTACTGCTGCTGTGTCTGAACCGCATGCTGCGGCTACGAGTGACACGGCGAACAGAGCTGCGAGCAGCTTCATCCACTTATTCATTACAGGGTCCCCTCCTGATTGGGCTTTCCGACCACTCGGTCGAAAACTGTAAACGTTTGCAGAGGTGAAGATACCGCAAGAGGTGCGCCTTGTCACACCGCGCGTAAGTTTCTCGCAGATTCAGGGGGAAATCGTCGACTGCCGAGTGACAAGTTCGAGCCATTCGAGCGATGCTTCCGTCGCCTCGCTACCGCGGTCGGGGGATGCCTCGAATTCGTCGTCGTCGCCAATCAGACGCAAGAGCCGGGAGGCAGCAGCAGCTCCTAACTCGCGCGGTGCGAGACGAACCGTCGTGAGCCCGACCATCTCGGCAAGTTCGTGGTCATCAATACCGACGATCGCAACGTCGTGGGGCCAAGACAGCCCGCGTTCTTGAAGAGCGCTCCACGCGCCAAAGGCCATCTCGTCAGACATCGCGAACACCGCCGTTGGTGGGTCCTCCATGTCGAGGAGCCGTTCCATTGCGATTCGTCCACCAGGAGCGGTGAAACGTCCGGACTGCTCAAGGTCCGGGTCGATAGCGATGCCAGCAGCGGCGAGGGCACCGGTGTAGCCAGCGAGCCGGAGACCGGGAACCGAGAAGGCCAACGGGTGGTTCGGTTCACCGGAGATCAAACCGATCCGACGGTGCCCAAGCTCGAGAAGATGCTCGGTGGCCACATAGCCCACGCGGTAGTCATCGACGATCACCGACGGGAATCGACGGGTACGGAAGCCTGCTGTGACCGTTCGAATTCCGGCCTCGAATAGGTCGTTGGCGGCATCCTCGGAGATGTTGAGGTCGACCACGATCAGCCCGTCGACTCTTTTCTCGAGATGTACGAGCCCGTCGAGAAAGCGTTCACGTTCTTCAGGGGTCTCAACGGGATGACAGATTGTCTCGTAACCCTGATCGAGCAGGTGATCGATCGCTCCAGCGAGGAAGCGCGAGAAGTACCAGCCGTCGACGGTTGGTGTTGCGATCTGAACGAGCTTGGTCTCTCCGGTCGCAAGCCGCGCCGCACTTGGATCGGCCCGGTACTGGAGCTCGTCGGCAATCTCCTGAACTTTCTCGCGGGTCCGCTCGGCCACGTTGGGAAGGCCGCGAAGCGCACGCGAGACGGTCGCTACCGATACGCCTGCCTCCCGGGCGACATCTTCGATCGAGGGTCCGCGTTTGCGTTTCACAATTCCAACCGAACTATCGCGGCTTCGTCAGCAAGCAGTGTCTCGCCAACGCCCGCATCAGATCGATAGAGGACCTCGCCGGTAACTGGCATGACCGATTCGGTCGCGGAAACGTTGGCCACAAATGCGGTGTCGCCTCGCCGGAAGGCAACCATGTGATCGTCGGACTCGATCCACGTCACTTCCTCTCTGGCAATCGACGCGAGCGAACGCCGCACCGCGAGCAGCTCCCGATAGGCGTGAACACTCGAGGCTGAATCGTTGCGTTGGGCCTCGGCTGTATCGGCCGCCGTGCGGCCGCCAAACGGCAGCCACGGCTCGACATCGGCCGCGGTGAAGCCCATACCCGGCTCAGGCGCCCACGGCATCGGGGTTCGTGTGCCGTCGCGGCCGGCGTTTGGGTCATCGCCACCGATCGGGTCGAGCTTGGCCTCGGGAGAAAGCTCGCCGCTGGCCAACCCGAGTTCTTCACCTTGGTAGAGAAACGGGAGTCCGGGGAGGCCGAAAAGTAGGACGGCAAGGGAGAGCGCCCGACGGCGACCTACGTCGCCACCACCGAACCGTGTGACGGATCGATGCTCATCGTGGCTGTTCTGGGCCCATCCCAAGCCTGCCGAAATTTGCGACAACGGCAGGTCGAAGGTCGATCGAATCTGACCGGCATCCCAGTCCATGTGCATTGCCCCGAACCAGAACCCGACGTGAATGGCGTCGCCACCACTCACGAGCCGATCGAGCTTGTCGAGCATCTTGAGGTCGTAGGTCTCGCCTAGAAGCAGCGCTCCGTACTCCGACGCAATGCGGTTCCATCTTCTGAAGATGTCGACGGATTCGGGTTGCAAGATGTCGTGTTGATGGTCGAATGCGTCCCACTGTTCCCAACGAAACATCGAATCGTCCGACGGCCCAATCTGCGGGTTCGATCGAAGCTGTTCATCCTTCACAAGTGCTTGAGCGACATCGATCCGAAATCCGTCGACTCCGCGGTCGAGCCAGAACCGAAGGATCTCGTCGAACTCATCAAGGACGTCGGGGTTGCGCCAGTTCAGGTCCGGTTGCTCGGGCAAGAACAGGTGCAGGTAGTACTGTCCGCTCGCTTCGTCGAGCGTCCAGGTTTTGCCGCCGAAGTACCCAACCCAGTTGTTCGGAAGCGAGCCATCTTCTGGAGCGTCAGCCCATATGTAGTAGTCCCGGTACTTGCTCTCGGGGTCGGCGACCGCTGCCTCGAACCAGCGGTGTTGATCGCTCGTGTGGTTCGGCACGATGTCGACGAGCACCTTGATGTTCAGGCGATGGGCTTTGTCGATGACCGCAGCGAAGTCGTCGAGCGTTCCGTACGTGGGATCGATCGCGGTGTAGTCGGCAACGTCGTATCCCCAGTCCCGCATGGGCGAGACGTAGAACGGTGTGATCCACAAGATGTCAATGCCGAGCCATGCGAGATGGTCGAGCTTGTCGAGCATGCCGACGAAGTCGCCGACGCCGTCGTTGTTCCCATCGGCAAAGGAGCGGATGTACGCCTCATAGCCAACCGCGTGGTTCCACCACTGTTCTGTACTCATAGCGCCCAATTCAGATGTGATCGCAGCAGCGATGTGTGTTGCGGACCACCCGCGAATGTAACCGTTTACATCAGTGATGCAAATCGTTACATCGGACGACGAAATCGAGCAATAGCCCCTAGCGATACCAGACATCGTTCGAACAGATGCTTTGAAATAGTCACGTCTGGACTGGCGATATCGCGTCTGTTGGTCACATGCAAGGCCCAGACTTGCGTCGGCGATCTAGTCTGTTGGTCTCACGACGGGCTTCGCCACAGGGCTTACGCTTTGCCGAGGCACATCGGTCCGATCAACTTCCATTCGGCACGACAAAAGCAGAGATTCATGAACCAAGACCAGCTCCAAAAGATGTCCAACGACGCAGGCTTCATCGCTGCGCTCGACCAAAGTGGCGGCTCGACTCCAAAGGCATTGCTGGCCTACGGCGTTTCCGAAGACGAGTACTCCGGCGACGAGGAGATGTTCGACAAGGTTCACGAGATGCGCAGTCGCATCATGACGAACTCGGCATTCACCGGCGACCGTGTCATCGGCGCAATTCTTTTCGAGATGACAATGGATCGTCAGGTCGAAGGACAAGACACCGGCGACTACCTCTGGAACGAGAAGGGTGTCGTTCCGTTCATCAAGGTTGACAAGGGCCTCGCCGACGAAGAAAACGGCTGTCAGGTCATGAAGCCGATTCCGGGTCTCGATGACCTCCTCGCTCGCTCGGTTGCCAAGAACATGTTCGGCACCAAGATGCGTTCGGTCATCAAGATGGCGAACCAGGCCGGTGTCGACGCCGTTGTCGCACAGCAGTTCGAGGTCGGTCATCAGATCATTGCTGCGGGCCTCGTTCCGATCATCGAGCCTGAGGTCGACATCAATTCTCCGGAGAAGGCAGAAGCCGAAGCCATGCTCCGTGCATCATTGCTCGAGCACGCCAACCAGCTCAGCGCTGATCAGCACATCATGTTGAAGGTGACTCTTCCCGAGGAAGACAACTTCTACGCCGACCTCATCGCACACCCACAAGTCGTTCGCGTCGTTGCGCTTTCCGGCGGATATAGCCGCGACGTGGCCAATGAGCGTCTCAGCCGCAACAACGGCATGATCGCAAGCTTCTCTCGTGCACTGAGCGAAGGCCTGTCGGCGCAGCAGTCCGATGAGGACTTCACGGCGACAATCGATGCGACCATCCAAAGCATCCGGGACGCTTCAGCTACCTAAGACAGGTACCGCCGCTTGGGCGGATCTCGGCTGGAGGGCTGAGATGCACGAAAAGATCAGAGGGCAAATCACCGAATTGGGCCGACCGAGGAAACTCGGTCGGCTTTCTTCGTTTTGTGATGTTCGTTTTCTGGTTACACCAGATGCATGTCTGCGGCGGCCGCATCGGGCGTATCGATGGCCGCCGCGTCGTCTTCGAGCCCTTCGCGGCGCTTCACCAAACGCGAAACTCCAACGCTGAGCACAAACAGAACAATCGAGGCGACGAGTACGACCGGGTCGATTCCTGAGGGGCCATCCTCGAGCGACTCGATCGAGGCACCGGCGAGGCTGAACGAAATCGTGCCGGGAAGCGAGCCAATCGCGGTGGCGAGCAGGAACGCAACGGGCCGAATGCGGAGAAAGCCAGCGGCGTAGTTGACGAGGTCGTAGGGCAAGAACGCGAGCCGCATCAGCATGATGGTTTCGAAGCTGTCCTTGCGCATGCGCGTTGACCAGCGAGCGAGCAGACCTTCGGTGTCGGCATCCTGTTCCCGTTCGAAACCGAGGGAGCGAGCGAGCCAGTACGCGACCATCGCGGAGGCGTTCGCACCGACGATGGTGGCCGCGATACCGACGACCGGGCCAAAGAGCAGTCCACCAGCGATGGTCATAAGCGACGCAGGAAAGAGCACGATCGGGCGGATGGCGTAGACGATGACGAAGGCGAGTAGCGCCCACCATTGGCCGCGAGTGCTGTCGATGAATTGCTGGAGCGATCCAACGGTTCCGAGGCCGGTCGACCGCTGGTAGAGAACCCAACCAACGACCGCCGAGGTCCAAGCGGCGAGGACGACTACTCGTTTGAGACGTGCGTGCATACAACTGCAACCCGCTACCCCGCGTCGGTATGCCACAGATTCGTGTTCCTACCGAACTCTTACCAACCGATTCAGCGCCACAGGTGGCACTGTCCAACGCGACCTAGGACTCGTACATCGTCGCGTCGAGTTCGTCGACGATGAGGTGTTGGTTATTCGTGGTTCGGTAGGCGGCTCGAAACAGTAGATGTACCCCGACGGGCAGGGTCAAGACCATCGCAATCGCAGCGAAGATCAAGATGCCGGCTCCCTCGTCAGCGACGAGGGCGGCTCCGATGGCGGTAATCACGAAGGCAACCGGGCTCGCTTTTCCTGCTGCGTGGAACCGGGCATAGGGGGTCGAGAACCGCAGGATCCCTATTCCGGCGAGGACGGCGACCAGCGATCCTCCCAGCATCAAAACCGAGCTGACAATGTTCATAGCGAATCTCCATCGACGAGGGCCTCGAGGAAACGGGTAGCGGCAATCGTGGCCGTGAATCCGATCAGGGCAATGACGACGAGGATGATCAAGTTGGTCGTATCGCCGCGGGTCGCGGCGTCGACGGCGATGGCCCCCATGAGCGACATGAGAGTGACGTCCATCGCCATGATTCGGTCGGCGAGGCCGGGCCCCCGGATGAGGCGGATGACGCCACAGATGCCACCGAAGACAAAGCCAGCTACTGCGATCGAGGAAATCATGATGAGGACTCCATGGCGTGAGCGCCAGAGGGGAACGCGGCGACAGCGAGGTCGGCTAGCTGGTGCACGTGAGCGGTGATCTCGTCGCGATCCCTCGCGTGCAGCACGTGAAGAAACAACGTCGATGTCGACGGGTGGACTTCCACGACGGCGGTTCCAGGGGTCAGGGTGATCGCGACCGTGAGGAGCAACGCGTGCGACATTGCGGCGGGATCGACCTCGATGCCGATGACGGCTTCTTCGGTGTAGTCGGTCGGCGTAATGACCTCTTTGGCCACGCTCACCGTCGATCGGGCGAGGTCGACGAGCACGACCCCGATCAGGCGCACCAGCGAGACAGGTTCGACCCGGAACTCCGTAGAGCTCGCGCGCCGTTGCATCACGAGGGTCAGCGTCGCAAGCACGACACCGACGAGGATGTTCGCCCACGACCAGTCGCCCCAAAGCGCAACCCACGCTACGACGCCGAGTACCACCATTCCGACGGCCGGAATACTGCGTGTCATCGCTGTACCTCCGCTGCGTAGACGCCCGGTGTCCGCAACTCGATAGCTGCCCGTTCGCTGAGGTCGAAGAGGGTGCCGGCGAAGAACGAGATGGTCAGGGTGCCCGCAACGGCGAGCGATGTTGCGGTGATCATCAACCGTCGATTTCCGCGGCGTGTAGGTACGGGTTCGGCTTCGTCGGAAGCTGCTCCCCAGAACACGCCGATCCAGATCTTGGTCATCGAGAGCATGGTCAGTAGTCCGGCGATAAGAGCGACGGCGACGATGACCGATGACGACGCGTCGACGCCCGCCGAGATCACCGCGAGCTTGGCAACAAAGCCCGAGAATGGCGGGAGTCCGGCGAGGCTGAGCGCAGGGATTGCGAAGAGCACCGCGAGCCATGGCTTCGCTGTAGCCAGGCCGCCTGATCGAGAAAGCCGGGACGAGCCTTGGGCGTTTTCGATGAGTCCACCGATCAGGAACAGCACGGTCTTGACCGGCATGTGGTGCACGAGAAAGAGAATCGCTCCAGTCGTTCCGGCGACCGAGAACAAGCCCAACCCCATGAGCATGTAACCGATCTGGCTGATGATGTGAAACGACAGAATTCGCTTGACGTCGGTCTGTGCGAGCGCTCCGATGGCTCCGACGATCATGGTGAAACCGGCCAGGACGAGCATTGCCGGCCCGAGGTCGGCCATGTCGGTGAGCGTGTGGAAGCGGATCATGGCGTAGATGCCGATCTTGGTGAGCAGACCAGCGAAGACCGCGGTGATCGTCGTGGGTGCCGTCGGGTACGAATCCGGAAGCCACGAGAACAGCGGGAACACGGCCGCTTTGGTTCCGAAGACCACGAAGAACCAGCCACCAATGCCGAGCTGTACCGCGTCGGGGAGCTCGGGAACACGCTCGGCGAGCAGCGCCATGTTTACGGTGCCGGTGGCCGCGTAGACGATCGCAAGTCCGAGCAGGAAGAGGGTGGAGGAGAAGAGGTTCATCACCACATAGGTCATGCCCGATCTGATCTGAGCTCGCTGACCCTGATGCGTCAAAAGCACGTAGCTCGATACCAGGATCAGCTCGAATGCGACGAAGAGGGTGAAGAGGTCGCCGGTAAGAAACGCGAGGGACACCCCCGAAGTGAGGACTCCGAGCAGGGGGCCAGCGAGCTCCGGGTTTGCTCCCCAACTCGTTCGCCGTTGCCCGATGGCGAAGATCTCGACGACCAGGATGATCGTTAGTGCCACCGGCAGGACGAGCGCTGCGAACAGATCGGCGACGAGGACGATGCCGACCTCGGGGTTCCAATCGCCGACCCAGACCACGTGTGTTCCGTCGTCGGCGACGCCGGCCAGGATGAAGAATGATGCGAGCGCCGCGGCGAAAAGTCCCGCGAACGTCGTGATGTCGCGAGCGACGACGTTCTTGCGCCACAACAGCCCGAGCGCCGAGGCGGCGAGGGGCGCCAAAATCGTGATGGCGATCAGCGCGTTCATGCTTCATTCCGTTCGTGCTGTGTGGCGATGCGACGGTCCTCGAGGTCGTCTTCGACCAAGTCATCACCGGAGAAATCCTGACGGCGCTGTGCGAGTGCCAACAGGAAAAGTGTGAGTCCGAAGGAGATCACGATCGCCGTGAGCGCGAGTGCTTGAGGAATCGGGTTGGCGATCGCGTCGGCTCCGTTGCCGACGAGCGGCGCTGCGCCCGGCCCGCCGCCGGACACGAGCAATGCGAGCACAGCGGCGTGGCCGAGCAGGCCAAACCCCAAGATGATGCGGCTGAGCGAGCGGGCGGTGATCAGGTAGAAGCCACCGCCGGTGAGCCCACCGATGGCGAGGAGAAGGACGATGCTCACGGCGAATCCCCTTCGGTCACGTCGCCGGTACGAAGTCCCGACAGGAGGGCGATGACCAGTCCGACGACGATTGCGGTGACGCCGATGTCGAACGGCAGGGCGGAGCCAGATTTGATCTTGCCGAGGACGGGAAGGGTGATCGACACGACCTTCTGGTCGAGTAGTGCGTCACCGAAGAAGAGCGGAGCCGCGGCGACGGCGACGACGATCAGAACGCCGGCGCAAATCAGCGACGTTGCGTCGAGACGGTTGGGCACACCAGCGAGCGATCGCAGGGTGACGATGGCACCGAAGACAAGCCCGGCTGCGAAACCTCCGCCAGGGTTGTTGTGTCCTGCGAACAACAGGTAGATGCCAGCGAATGCTGCGATGGGCGTGATCAGCGCGACACTTGCGGGGAGCACGCTGAATGACTTGTTGTGCGTTGTTGGTGACGTGTCGGTCATGAGGTCGTCTCTCCTCGACGGCTTGATGCGAGGGCCAAGATGCCGGCGGCGACGGTAGCCAGAACGACGACCTCGCCGAGCGTGTCGAGCGCACGAAGGTCGGTCAGCACGACGTTGACGGTGTTGTTACCTCCACCGATCTCGGCTGACCCTTCGGCGATGGCTTCGATTGGAGCTTGGCCGGTTGGGTTTGCCGATGCGGCGACGAGCGCTAGGGGGACCAGCAACCCGAGGCCGACAGCGAGGCCCACCCGCAC
>CALBVK010000204.1 GCA_937969345.1 uncultured Acidimicrobiales bacterium | reverse complement strand
GGCGATCATGGGCGCGCGGACACGGATTCCGGCAACCTCGGTTTCATAGACACGCTCGAGTTCGCCTGCATAGTGCGATACATCGGTAGAGGTCCCGCCCATGTCGAAACCGATTTGCTTGTCGAACCCTGCAGCCGATGCGGTTTCGATCATCCCGACAAC
Organism: uncultured Acidimicrobiales bacterium; assembly: GCA_937969345.1. Lineage (GTDB taxonomy): Bacteria > Actinomycetota > Acidimicrobiia > Acidimicrobiales > SHLQ01 > SHLQ01. Next base: position 18,008 of record CALBVK010000204.1, on the reverse strand, counting down.
TCCCCCGGCAGGGCCGCTAAGCAGCGCGTCCTTCCCCTGGAAGTGATCGGCGCTCGTGAGCCCGCCATTGGACTGCATAAACATCAACCGCGGAGATTTGTACAGATTTTGGACCCCCACAGGTTCCCTTTTCTGTACAAATCCGGGGGTTGGCTGGAGTTGGGCGGACACCTGGTTGACGTATCGGCGAAGGACCGGGGAGAGGTACGCGTCGACGACCGTGGTGTCGCCGCGGGAGACCAATTTCATAAGCGGACTCACCTCGTGGCTTACCGAGACTTGCCCAAAGCCCATCGCGCGAGCAGCTGCGGCGATCTGTGCTTCATGATCCGTGTAGCGATATCCATGGAGCAGAGAGATCGCGACCGACTCGATGCCTTCGTCGAGCAACGTCTGCAGCTTGGAGAGGACATCGTCGAGGTCGAGTTCGGTCTGCACCTGCCCCGCTGCCGAGATGCGTTCGTCGACCTCGACCACGGTTTCGTAGAGCATTTCGGGAAGCACGATGTCGAGCGCAAACAGGTTCGGGCGTGCTTGGTAGCCAATTCGTAGGGCATCAGCGAAGCCCTTGGTGGTGATCAAGGCAGTTCGGGCGCCTTGGCGCTCGAGGAGCGCGTTCGTGGCGACCGTTGTGCCCATCCGAATCGCATCGATCACGTCGGTCGGAATGGGCGCGCCATCGGCGACATCGAGCAGCTGCCGGATGCCCTCGATCGCAGCGTCGGGGTAATGCTGTGGGTTCTCCGACAGCAACTTCAACGTCGCGGTCGACCCGTTGGGGCGACGCGCCACGATGTCGGTGAAGGTACCACCTCGGTCAATCCAAAATTCCCAACCGGTCATCGCGGAATCCTACGCCCGCCAAAGATTTGTGAGCGATTCCGCGGGCTGAGCGAGCGCGATCGCTCACAAATCTTTAGTTGATGACGAGGTCCAGGCTTGAACGGCTGAGTGGCTCACACCCGTCTTCGGTGACAACCACCGAATGGCCAAGATTCATTGCTCGACCGTCGTCCAGGTTCAGCAAGATCATGTGCAAGAAGTAGACCTGGTCGACCTCAAAGGTCAGCGGATTGCGGTGGTAAAGCATTGGCCAGTCCACCCAGATCGGGGCGTACACGGCCCCCATGCCGTAGCCGCACGCGTTCATGCGATGATCGGCGAATCCAGCGCCGTCGAGAACCGTCGCGTGAACGTCGAACACCTCACCGAGCGATACCCCTGGCCTGATTGCTTCCTCACACGCCAGCAGCGCATCCCTGCAGGCCCCATGCATCGCCACGTGCTCGGGCGATGCCGTCCCCGTGAGCAGCGTGCGCATCATGGCCGCGTGATATTGGCGCTCCACCCCGCACCATTCGAGGGTCAGTTGGTCGTCATTGCCGATCGTTCGACGGCCACTGGTGTATCGCACCATCAACGCAGCGGGCCCAGACCCGATGATGAGGCTGTTGCCGGCGTAGTCACCGCCGTTTCTCAAGATGACATCTTGCATGTCAGCGACGACTTCGGCTTCGGACACTCCGGCTGCGGCGCGGTCGACCGCAGCATCCCACGCGTCGTCGGCGAGCTCTGCGGCGCGTCGGATGTAGGCGAGTTCGGCTGGGCTCTTCGTACGACGCAGTTCTTGAATCAGAGACGACGCATCGTTCCAGGTGCAAAAGTTGGCGAGCGCAGCTTCGAGCAGGATCCAGTTCGATGCTTTGAGTCCGTAGCTGTCAGTCTCGATGCCGACGTGAGCACCACGGAGCCCCATATCGTCGAGCATCGCGACGAGGTCTTGGGCGGGGTTCATCCCTTCGACATCTGTCCAGATACGGATGTCAGTGAGGTTCGAGGTGTACTGCGCTGTGCCGCGGTCGGGCATGCGCGTCAGCAACGTTTGGCGACCGTCGGCGGTCACGACGAGACACTGGAACATCGCGAATCCAAACGTGTCGTAACCACTCAGCCAGTACATCGACTCCTGCTTGAAAACGAGGAGCGCATCGATGCCAGCGTCGGCGATAGCAGCTGCGGCCTTTGCGCCTCGTTCGTTCATCTCGGCTTCGCTGAAGTGCACTGGCATCTCTGCTCTCCTCTAGACCCGGCTGGTATTCCACGCGCTTCGGTGGCCGTTGTAGCCTCGGCCGATGGCCATCGACTTCACTCTCCCACCCGACATTGAAGAACTGCGAACTCGGGTGCGGACGTTCGTGACCGATGTGATCCTCACCGCAGAGCCCGAGATCGAGGAGCTCAAGGCGACCGATAAGGCGGCGTACATCGACAAGATCGTCGGCCTCCGAAAGCTCGCCTTCGCTGAAGGCCTGTGGATGCCGCACATGCCGAAGGACTGGGGCGGCATGGAACTCGGCCATGTGGGTCTCGCGATGTTTCAGGCCGAGGCGGCCAAGGCGTACTACGGGCCGTGGGTCATGAACTGCCAAGCGCCCGATGAAGGCAACATGCACACGTTGCTTCATTGGGGAACCGACGAGCAAAAGGAGAAATACCTGAAGCCATTGTGTGCTGGCAAGACGACGTCGTGTTTCGCGATGACCGAACCCGAGGTCGCCGGGTCGGACCCAACGCTTATTCGCACTACCGCCTATCAAGACGGCGACGAGTGGGTTATCAACGGCCATAAGTGGTTCATCTCCAATGCGCATCGTGCGCACTTTGCGATCTTGGTGTGCCGCACCGAGGACGACCCGGACCTCCCCCAAGCAGCAAACAGTGCCTTCATCATCGACATCCCTCAGGACGGCTGGACCGAAGCGCGCCAGATCGAAACCATGCACGGCAGCACCGGCCATAGCGAAATCCTCATCGAGGATCTTCGGGTGCACAACGACCAGATGCTCGGCGGCCGGGGCCAGGGGCATCTGCTCGGCCAGTACCGTCTCGGCCCGGCACGACTCGCCCACTGCATGCGCTGGATTGCACAGGCCGAAACCGCCCTCGACATGATGGTTGACCGTTCACTCGACCGATACAGCCACGGGTCGATACTCGCAGAGAAGCAGGGCGTGCAATGGATGATCGCCGACTCGGCGATGGAGCTCTATCAGTGCAAGCTGATGGTGCTCCACGCGGCATCGAAGATCGATGCCGGCGAAGACTTCAAGAGCGAGGTCTCGATGGCGAAACACTTCGTCGCCAATAGCCTCGGACGCATCATTGACCGTGCCATCCAGGTGCACGGAGCGTTGGGATATTCGACCGACACGCCGCTCGCGCATATGTACCAGCACGCCCGCTGGGCCCGCTTTGCCGACGGTGCCGATGAGATCCACCAGATGCGGGTCGCGCAACGCACCATTGCTGCGTACAAGGACGATGGCAGCACTCGCCGCGCTACCGGCGACCTCCCGATCTAGCGATGGCACTCAGCGCAGGTCTCCTGCTGTGGCGAGATCGGTCCGGCGTGGTCGAAGTTCTTCTGGGGCACATGGGCGGACCGTTTTGGGCGCGTAAATCCGAAAACGCCTGGTCGGTTCCCAAGGGTCTCATCGATAGCGATGCTGACGAAGACCCACTCACCGCAGCAGAGCGAGAGTTCGCCGAAGAGCTGGGGTCGCCAGCGCCAGATGGTGAAAGCATCGCGCTGGGGTCGGTCAAGAGCGGCAGCAAAACCATCATTGTGTTCGCCCGGCAAGGAGACTTCGATGCAGATGCAGCCACGAGCAACACGTTCACGATGGAGTGGCCGAAGGGATCGGGCACGCTGCAGGAGTTCCCCGAGATCGACCGGACGGAATGGGTTCCGCTCGCTGATGCGGTCCGGTACTTGACCAAGTCGCAAGCGCCATTTGCTGAACGACTCGCAACGGCGATTGGCGAGGCGCCGACTACACCTGCCTAAGAAGCGGGCGCACTCAGATCGATTGTTGGCAACCCTGCGGCCTCTAGAACGAGGTCCACGACCCGGCGTCCATTGACTGCGGCATCGAAGAATTGCTCGGCGCGTTGACGGGCCGCACCACCCATCCGGCGACGCAGCTCCGGATCTTCGATGAGCGCCGCCAGCCGGTGCGCCATGTTCTCCGGGGTCTGTTCGGCTGCGGCGAATCCCGTTACCTGGTCGACGACGATGTCACGCAGCCCACCAGAGTTCGACGCAACGATCGGCAAGCCCGACGCACTCGCTTCCGCCGCTGCGATTCCAAACGCCTCTGCTTGGCTCGGCAGCGCAAACACATCAGACGTCTGGAAGAGCGAGAGAAGCTCGGGTGAGTTCGGCATCATGTCGTTGTGAACGACGATGCCGTTCGCATCGGGCACGAAGCGGTCTCGGGTAACGAGATGTAATTCGGCCGAGCCCGGGTCGAGGCGCTTGAAGGCGTCGACGAGCATCAGGCCTCCCTTACGCTCCAGGTCTCCTCCAACAAAGAGGATGCGCGGCACCCGGTTGTGCACGCTGGCTTCGCGTTGCTGCCATCGGGACAGATCCACGCCTGGGGCCACAACTGCGACACGGTCCTCGGCGACGCCGTACTCCTCGATCACCGACTCGGCGCACCAGCTAGACCAACACACGACTCGTTTCGCTCCCCGAAAGACTCGGAGGTTTATCGAGTGCTTCGCGGCAGCCACCGCTCGGCTTCTATCCACCGTGTGCTCGTATTGCTCCGCCATTCGGTCGTACTGACGCGGAGTGATATCGGTCGCGAGAACGTATGGGAACTTGCGAAGCCGCTCGGCGCTGAGAACCGCTGGGACCTGAGTGTTGAAAAATGCGACGTCAGGATGATCGGACGAAAGCCCTTCGAGCGTCTGGGCGCGGCCTGCAGCACTCCCGAAGAGCGACGATCCAATCACCGGAATCTTGGCCAGGGCGGGTGTCTTCTCCGGCTGGTAGTCGACCTCTATCCACCCTGCGTCGATCCGGTCGTCGGTATCGATGTACTGACGCAAGTTTCGGTAGTAGGAGTAATGGCCGAGATGTTGTTCCATGACGAACGAGGCCTTCGCCACATGCTGGCTCGTCTGGACACGCTCGGTTGACTTCACAGTTCCCACCCCGCTCGGTGCTGCCCGCCGAAGTCCGCACAACGAGCAACGATTCGATGGTAGCGAATAGGCCTCTTCCGCGTCTCATCGAACCGACATGGCGTATGCCATATCGAGCGAGGACGTGGGTGCGACTGGGTCTACCCTCGGACTATGACCGACGGTGCGTTCGATGCTGAAGCCAAGGAAGCTGCCCTTCGAGCCGAGTCGGAGACGTGGGACACCACCGCGACCTACGATGCGACGGACGGCGATATTCCGATCATTGACGTCTCGGCCTACTTCTCGACCGGGTCTTCTCCAGATCGCGACGCGGTCGCCGCCAAGCTTCGCGAGGCCAGTGAGACCGTCGGCTTTTGGCAACTCGTCGGCCATGGCATTGAGCGCGATGAGATCGCCGCCGCCTTCGAAGCGGCCCGAAGGTTCCACGCACTCCCGGCATCGATCAAGGAGGAGATCCGCATGGACCGCCCCGGCTGGCCGCTGGGAGGGGTTGGTTACATGCCCGTCGGCGAGCGGAAGCTTCCTCGGCGGGCTCACGGAAACCTGAACGAGGCATTCATCATGAAGGCGGATCGTGGGATCCATCTCGATGACAACCAGTGGCTGGCCGAGGAACGTGCCCCCGGATTTCGAGCAACCGCTGAGCGCTTTGGCCGACGCCTCGAACAACTCGCCCGGCGACTCTTGCCGCTCTACGCAACGGCTCTCGGCGTCGACGAAACCCATTTTGCGCCCGGCTTCGAAAGCCCGTTCTGGCGCCTTCGGATGACGCATTATCCGCCCGTTGGGTCTTCGTCCAACGATGCCCCCGGCGGTGCCTTTGGGATCGCTCCCCACGTCGACACCACGTTCTTCACCCTGTTGTTGCAGGACTCCCCTGGGCTCACCATCTACCACACGCCCAAGGACCGCTGGATCAATGTTCCGGTTGTCGACGGGGCCTTCGTCGTGAACTCGGGCGAACTGCTGCGCCAGTGGACGAATGACCGGTTCCTTTCTGTCCGCCATTTCGCCAATGTCGACGCTGCAGCGCGACAGGCATCGCGATACTCGATCCCGTTCTTTTTCAATGCAACCCGGGACTACCCCATGGAGTGCATACCGACCTGCTGCGGGCCGGATAATCCACCGAGGTATCCCACCATCTCGTATAACGAGAGCCAAGGTGTCGTCCAAGGCGAGTAGCGCTACCGCCCCCGCCGTTCTTCGTACCGTGAGCGAAGCCCCACGTCCTTGTTGATTGGGTCGTGCGCTTCATCGGGGACGGTGTTTGCTTCGATGCCACAGCTGTTGAGAAAGCCGAACATCTCAATGAGGTGAGCAATCCACACATCGCCCTGTTCGCTCGTTGCTAGACCCGGTTCGTCCAGGATAGAAACGAGGCGCGCTAACCAATAGCGATCTTCATCGGCACGTCGGCCACCGGTTTGGAGCAGCGCCGCGTCGAGCGAAGCAATGACCCCATCTTGGTCGAGCTGTCCGAGTTCGGTCATCTCGTGCTCATCGAGTGGGAAGAGCTCGTCGAACTGCTCGAACCAATGCAGCTGATAGGCGTATGCGTGCCCGTAGGTACAGTAACGGCACCCGTTGCTGGCCGATATCGCTACGGCGAGAAGATGGGTGCGCAGTGGACCCCAAGATTTCAGGATCTTCTCGTACGTCGGCATGTTCGCGGCAAACCACTTGAGCGATTCGCGAGCGCCATGCTGCTCGACGATGTCGCTCATGAGGTTGGCCTTGAGGCTCCACATGCTGCGACTTACGGTCTCGAGGATCGTTTTGGCCAGCTTCGATGGGGCGGCTACTGCTGCCATGACTACTCCGTTGTCCTGCGCGCCCAATTTCAACCGTAGTCGCCGTAAGCGGTATGTGCAGATCGAACACACCGGCGGGCGAAGAGTTACCGGTCCTGGTGGCGCGAACGGAAGGGAGCGAGGTCGTAGGTGCTCGTTCCGGTCGCGATGCGTTCGGCCACCGCCTCGCCAAGCGCTGTCGAGTGCTTGAACCCATGACCACTACAGGGCGACATGACGATGATGTTCTCCGAGCGCGGATCGGTATCGATCAAAAAGTGGTCATCGGTGGTGTTGGTGTAAAGGCACACCGCAGACCGAACGCAGTTGCGTGTAACTCCGCTGAACTTCGGGGCGACGTGCACGTCGAAGAACGTATCTATCTCCTGCTGGCTGACCTCTCGATCGACCGACCGCGCATCGGTCGTCTCCAAAAACTGTTCGCCGAGAATCTTCACTGCCGGCGTACCTCCGGGAGGCATCGGAAACAACCCGATGTAGTCCTCATCGCGTTGGGCAATCCACATGACGAATGGGATTGCACTGGTCGTAAACGCATCCAGGTCCTCGGCCTCAAACCAATAGACCACCTGGCGAGTAACAGTCACCTGCTCCCCATGTTCGGGCGCGACCAGTTCGGAGAACCATGGCCCGGTAGAGACAACGACGTTCGTTGCTTCGTACTCGCCGGCGTCGGTGCGCACCCTCACGAAGCCATCGTGGGGCTCGATTGTCTCCACGCGCTCGCCCGTTTGAATCGTGGCGCCATGTTGCTGCGCTAGCTCCAATTGCACCTCCACGGCCCGGTCGGCCATCACGAGCCCGGCGGTCCGCTCAAACCCAGCGTTTCGGTTGTCGGGAACGTTCACCCAGGGATGGGCATGACGAACGCTTGCTGGATCGAGGAGCTCGTACTCGATTCCACCGCGCTCGGCGATCCTCGCCGTTTCGGTGACGAAGTCTTCCCAGCGCTGCCCGGGGACCGGCTGTTGGTCGGTGATGATGATGCCGCCGCACTCATGCAAGATCTGAGCCCCAGACTCGGCTTCGAGCTCGCGCCAGATTTCGTGAGACCGCTCGACGAACGGTAGATACTGCGGCCCCTCTCCGACCGCGAGGCGGGTGATACGGGTTTCGGCCGTTGTCGACCCGAGGTCGTGAGGTGGTTCGTATTGATCCACCCCGAGCACGGAAAGGCCCTGACGAGTGGCGTGATAGGTGACCGCAGACCCCATTGCCCCAAGGCCAACCACAAGCAGGTCATACCGGCGCAATGTCATAGAGCGAAGATACCGGTTCGCGTTCGATCGATACGTCCTGGACCAGCACGGGACCAACGTCGACAACGAGCAAAAAGTAAGGAACCAGACACGAAGCACCGACGTAATAGAGGTATGAGTTGGATTCAACGGATTGCACGCGGTGGTCGGCTAGCGAGCGGAGTCGCGCTCATTGCGCTACTCGCTGGCTGCCAAGAAAGCGATCCCCCCTCGACCGAGGCAGCACTTGAGTCGTATGCGGCCGACGCCCCGGAAGCCCCATTGCAAACGACTGCGGCGCCGACAACGACGACCACCACCGAACCCGAGGCGCCGGTGAGCTATGTCGTGGCGCAAGGGTTCGTCGGCGATACCGACGCCTTGTCCGACGGGCACAATGTCTCGGGAGACATTGCGACGTTGCGCCGCACAATCCCCGTTGAGACGGCGATCACGGCCGGTTCAACGCTGACCGTCACGTTCTCAGCGGGAGCCCCGCACGATGACCAACGCCTGTGCAGCCTCGACCACTACGTCGACGTGGAGGAAGACGGTGATGTGGTGGCGGTTCAGGTGACCCAACTGTTGATCCTCGCCCCAGACGCAGCAGTACGCGACTGCCCGGCCATTAGCGATACCGACGAAAACTGGGCGCTGACCGTCGACTTGGTCGAACCCGTCGACGGTCGCCGTGTGGTCGATCAGGTGGCTGGCTCGAGCTTGTTTATTGCAGAAGAGGAAGCACGTCTGGTACCCACATGGCTGCCCGAAGGATGGACCACCCTGCGCGACGACAACCTGCTCCCGCTTCGCACCCTGCGCTACGTCTCTGCGACCCAGCAGATCTTGGTCTTCCAGAGCGCTCCCATTAGCGCCGGATATCGGATCAGTGACCATCGTCGCGACGCTTGGTGGGAACCAACGACCGTTCGTAATCCCGATGACGGCGTGTTTCTCAGCCTCGAGGATCGCCGGACAAACGTGACCTTCGAAGAGCAGGGTTGGTACTACAAAGTGAACAGCACCGCCGATGTCGACCCCTCGGTCGTTTTGGAATTCATCCGGTCGTTCGAACGCCCCGCACTGATTGGCCCGGACCTCGACCCGAGGCTCGTGCCACGAGAGGTGCTTGGCCCCCAACCTGGTCAAGAGGACGAGCAATAGCCATCGCGCTCGTCGAGCTATCGCTGCGTGAGCGTTTGGCCCGGGCCGAAGCTCCTCGCTCGATCCGCCATGGACGTGTCGCCGATACGATCAAGCCATGTCCGCTGACCAACAAGACGTCGACGCCATAGTTGCTAGTCTCGACCTCGAAGAGATCGATCGAAACCTGTATCGGGGGCATCCGCCCTACTGGGAGCGAGGTCGACTCTTCGGTGGAATCGTGGCCGCTCAGGCGCTCGCTGCCGCATACGGCACTATCGACGACATCCACGTGCATTCACTGCACAGCTATTTCCTTCGCCCGGGCGATCCAGAGATTCCCGTGATCTACGACGTTGATCGCATCCGGGATGGACGCAGCTTTGCGACCCGTCGTGTGGTCGCACGCCAGCGCGGCGAGGCGATCTACAACTTGTCGGCATCGTTTCACAAGGTCGAGCAAGGCTTCGATCATCAAGCGGACATGCCCGACGTCGCCGGTCCGGGCAACGCACCTAGCCCCGCCGACTTCGGCTTAACCCCACGAGATTATCTGCCGAGCCTCTGGGCGCTCGATGGAGTCCCGATCGAGATTCGGAACTTTCACGGACCCGACGATTGGCAGCCCGGTGTCAACCAACGCAATATGTGGATTCGGGCAAACGGAACCATGCCAGATGAGCCGGCGACACATCGTCTCATGCTGACCTACCTCAGCGACCTCACGCTGTTGGGGACCGCGGTGCGGATGCATGCGAAGGACTTCGAGCACATCATGGCAGCGAGCCTCGACCATGCCATTTGGTTCCATCGCCCGTTTCGAGCCGACGAGTGGTTGTTGTACTCGACCACCGCACCGTCGGCATCGGGTGCTCGCGGGTTCAACATTGGCCACTTCTTTACCGAAGACGGCACCTTGGTCGCGTCCGCAGTCCAAGAAGGGCTCATGCGCGATATTTCCCCCAGCTAACAGCTCGAAAACCTTTTCTAACGACCCGCAACAAACTACTTTGGATCCAAAGGAAGTTGGAGCGATCAGCGTGTTGTCCCCGAGTTCGCGTTAAACAAGGGAGATGACGAACCAATCTCCGACGCCCCCCGAATGGAGTGCACTCGCTGCAAAGGAACTCCGCGGCAAGGACCTCGCCGAGCTCACCGTGACTACCCCCGAGGGCATCGACGTCAAGCCGCTGTACACCGAAGACGATCTCGCCAACGTCGACCACCTGGGCGGCACGCCCGGAGTCGCACCGTACGTCCGTGGCCCTCGTGCGACCATGTACACGAACCGCCCATGGACAATCCGCCAGTACGCAGGCTTCTCGACCGCAGAGGAATCCAACGCCTTCTATCGAGCAAACCTCGCAGCAGGACAGATGGGACTCTCCGTCGCCTTTGACCTAGCGACCCATCGGGGCTACGACAGCGACCATCCGCGGGTCGTTGGCGACGTTGGCAAGGCGGGTGTCGCCATCGACTCGGTCGAGGACATGAGGATCCTGTTCGATGGCATTCCGCTCGATCAGATGAGTGTGTCGATGACAATGAACGGCGCGGTCTTGCCGATCCTTGCCTGCTACATCGTCGCCGGCGAAGAACAAGGGGTCGATAGGGCCGATCTCTCCGGGACGATCCAGAACGACATCCTCAAAGAGTTCATGGTGCGCAACACCTACATCTACCCGCCTGAACCCAGTATGCGAATCGTCTCGGACATCATTGGCTATACCAGCCAACACATGCCGAAGTTCAACTCGATTTCGATTTCCGGCTACCACATCCAAGAAGCCGGCGCGACCTGCGACATCGAGCTGGCGTACACCCTGGCCGACGGCGTCGAATACGTCCGCGCCGCGCTCGAAGCCGGGTTAGACGTCGATGCCTTCGCTCCCCGGCTGAGCTTCTTCTTCAACATCGGCATGGACTTCTTCATGGAGATCGCCAAACTGCGCGCCGCTCGATTGCTTTGGGCTGAACTTATGGCGGAGTTTGGGCCAACAAACCCGAAGTCGTCGATGCTTCGCACGCATTGCCAAACCTCGGGCGTGTCGCTCACCGAGCAAGACCCACACAACAACGTGGTGCGCACCGCGTTCGAGGCCATGGCGGCCGTGCTTGGCGGCACGCAAAGCCTCCACACCAACAGCTTCGACGAAGCGTTAGGGCTACCGACCGAATTTTCTGCTCGTATCGCTCGAAACACGCAGCTGATCCTCGCCGAAGAAACCGGGGTGACTCGCACGGTCGACCCGCTCGCTGGCAGCTACTACGTAGAGAAGCTGACGGCCGACCTCGCAAATCGGGCGCGAGAGATCATCGCAGAGATCCAAGACATGGGCGGTATGACGAAAGCAATCGCTACCGGCGCACCCAAGCTTCGTATCGAGGAGGCTGCAGCGTTGCGCCAGGTACGAATCGACCGTGGCCATGACACCGTGGTCGGGGTCAACAAGTACCGAGTCGACGACGCCGAATCGGTTGACGTGCTCGATATCGATAACACCGAGGTGCGCCAACAGCAAGTGCGACGACTCGAAGAGATCCGGTCCCAGCGCGACGCTGACACGACCGACGCTGCGCTCTCGGCGCTCACGAACGCGGCAATGGGGTCGAGCAACCTGCTCGAGGCATGCGTTGCCGCAGCACGCGCACGGGCCACGGTCGGAGAGATGTCCGATGCGCTCGAGGCCGTGTTCGAACGCCACAAGGCCGAGACCCAACTGCTCTCTGGCGTCTATGCCGCCGCCTACGAAGACGACGAGCAGTTCGCGTCGCTGACCGCTGCGATTCGGGCCTTTGCCGACACCGCTGGACGGAACCCACGCATGTTCGTCGCCAAGATGGGCCAAGACGGACACGATCGCGGCGGCAAAGTCATTGCAACAGCGTTTGCTGACATGGGATTCGATGTCTACGTCGGGGGGCTCTTCCAGACCCCCAAAGAAGCAGCGACAGAGGCAATTAGCCATGGCGTCGACGTCGTTGGTGTGTCTAGCCATGCCGCCGGGCACCTCACGCTCGTACCTGAGCTCATTTCCTCCCTTCGCGCCGAGGGTTCCGAGATCGCCGTCATTTGTGGCGGCGTGATCCCGCCAAAGGACTACGACGAACTGACCGCTGCGGGAGTGGCCGGAATCTTTGGCCCAGGAACAAACATTCCCGATGCGGCAACCGAAGTACTCGAACTGATCAGGACAGCACATACCAATGACTAGTGATGCACGACCGTTTCAGATCCTCGGGGTACAACAGATCGCAATCGGCGGCGCAACCCTCGATTCACTCCGTTCGCTGTGGATCGACACGCTCGGCGTAGAAAAGACTGGCGAGTACGAAGCAGCCTCGGAGAATGTTGTCGAGGACATCCTCACCTTGGGCCACGGTCCTCACGCTGTGGAGATCGATCTCATGCAGCCCCTCGACCCCGATGCACGCCCTCGTGTCGATCAGCCAGCGCTCAACCACATTGGACTGTGGGTGGACGACCTTGTGGTGGCCGTCGAGTGGCTCACGGCGAAAGGGATGCGATTCACTCCTGGCGGAATCCGAGCTGGAGCGGCCGGACATGACGTGTGCTTTATCCACCCCAAGGCCAACGATGACTTTCCGCTCGCTGGTGCCGGTGTGTTGATCGAACTTGTCCAAGCACCAGAGAGCGTTCGCTCCGCACTTCACTCGACATGATCGACCCCAAACACCCGGTGATCGTCGGCGCGCACGAACTCGCCGTCCGCTCCGCCGATGCCGAGCCGATCGCCATGATGGCAGCGGCGGCTCGCGGTGCCCTCGCCGAAACCGACGACCGACTCGTGTCCGAGATCAGCTCGGTGCGTGTCGTAAAGGGCATCTGGCCCTACCAGAACCCGGGCCGCCTGGTCGCCGAGGAACTCGGCCTCGGAACGGTGGAAACCGCGCTTACGCAGATCGGGGGCAACGCGACCTACGACCTGGTCAACGAGACCGCGGCAGCCATTGCGGCCGGGGAGTTGTCGGCGGCGATCGTCTGCGGCGCCGAGTCGATGAGGACCAGACGCAAGGACAAAAGCGAAGGACGACGCTCTACCTATCGAGACGAGACCGAGGGGGCCACTCCGGATCTCATCGTGGGACTCGACCACGACCTCGTCGATGATGGCGACATTGCCGCTGGCGTCTTTCAGCCGGTGAACTTCTATGCCATGGCCGAGACCGCCATCCGCCATGAACGAGGAGAATCCCCACAGGACCACCTCGACCGAATCAGTGCACTGTGGGCGGCGGGAAGTAACGTCGCAGCGCAGAACCCACACGCCTGGATACCTACCGCCCATAGCGCCAGTGCCATCGCGACGCCGTCGTCAGGGAACCGCATGGTCGCCGCGCCATACACGAAGCTGCTGACGAGCAACATCAATGTCGATCAGGGGGCTGCGCTGGTGCTGTGCTCCCTCGAGGTCGCCGAGCGTCACGGCATCAGCGAAGACCAGATGGTATTCCTCGTGAGTGGAGGCGGAGCCTACGACCCGCTAACCATCCGCTCGCGGCCCCACCTCCACCGCTCGCACGCGTTCGACGTTGCGGCCAAAGACACCCTCGACCGTTCGGGCCATTCGATCGAGAACATCGAACACCTCGACTTGTACTCGTGTTTCCCCGCGTCGGTTCAGCTCGCCCAGACCAGCCTTGGCGTACCCGAGGAGCGGCCGTTCACGCTGACGGGCGGACTGACGTTTGCGGGCGGCCCCTTCAACGGGTATTGCACTCAGGCGTTAGCCCATGTGGTTGCGGCCCTCCGAGGGACTACGGAGCGAGCGTTTCTCTACGGCAATGGCGGATACTTCTCCAAGCACAGCTTGCTCGTGGTTTCAGGTGGGGCCCCGCCGAAACCGTTTACCTATCTCCGATCCCAGGATGCGGTCGACGATCAGGCAACCCGCACGCTCACCGAGGCTCCCAACCGCGGGACGCTCGAGGCCTATACGGTCACATACGACCGCGCTGGTCACCCCGACCGGGCGATCTGCTCGGTTCTTGACGATGGAAATGCCCGGCACTGGGCCATATCGACAGACCCGACGATGCTCACCACATTATTGCTAGAGGATTGTGTTGGTTTTTCGGCCGAGCTGGTTGCCGGAGCCGGTCAAGACGCGCACGGTCGCGCTGAGCCACCGCGTGCCCACCTGACGTAGTTTCTCGACGAAAAGACATCAAACCGTAAACCACTTCTTGCGGCGAAAATGTCTCGCGCTGTGGCAGTCTGGAAGAAGACATTGCGCGGGAGTCACCATGACAGCATTTTCCGCCGCAGATTCACACGCGGCGCAGCAGACACGAGAAACCACGGCAGCCTCACTTACGTTGGTGCCATCGCCTCAGGTCGTGCGGTCGAAACCCCTGAGCCGTCCAGAACGCAAGGCCTTCCGCAAGGCTGCCCTCGAAGCTGAGTTCTCGGAGTGGTATTAGAACGGTCGTGCTCGACGACACATTCGTCGCGACACCTAGTAGCCAGACACCCGTAGCCGCCGCCATAAGACTGTTGGACATTCCAACGACCAGAAGGCGGGAACCTCATGGCTTACACAATCACCCCACGGAACACCCGGTGGAACGCAAACAGTCACCGTTTGCGCACCCACATCGAGTCGGTCGTCATTCCAGCGGCTCGCTGGGGCGCACACCGTGCCGACGACCGGCCAGCGGCAGTTCGCCGGGCGCTTGCAACCGGTGACTACCTACGCGACTAGTTCTTCGGCAGGTCGCTGAAGGGCGTCTCTTTGGCCGGGCCGGGCTCTCGCGGGAGTCCGAGCCCGCGCTCACCAATGATGTTGCGCTGGACCTGATCGGTTCCTCCGTATATGGCTGGCCCAGGCGAGAACATGATCATCTCTTGAATCTGAGACTCGAGGCTCCCACGAGTCTCGAGTGTCGCATCCATACCAATGACCGATGCGCCCAGTTCTCGAGCCGAGCGGAACAGCTCGCTCATCATCAACTTTGAGATATTCGGTGACGCAGTCGAGGCCCCTTTCGTGCGGCCCCGCATTGCCGTAAGCCGATTCACGGTGGCGAGTTCGTAGAAGCGTACGAACTGCTCGCGCAAGACCGGGTCGGCGATCCGCCCACTCTCGGTCGCGTGATCGACGAGGCGCTGCCAGAGCGCCAGGTTCGGCTGAGGCACTCCATCCTCGCCAGAGCGGGCTCGGTCGATAATGTCTCCGGCTCTCTTGTCGAGATTGTTTGCGATCGACCCGGGAGCACAGCTTCGCAACGGCACGGGATTCGCACCGAGGCTCATCCGTTCGAACATCAACGTGTCGTTCGCGACACGCCACCCGTTGCCGTCGTCGCCAATGAGGTCGTCGTGGTGCACCCGAGCGTCGTCGATGAACACTTCGTTGAAAATCGCACGACCGGTCATCTCGGTCAGGGGTCGAACATCGACACCGGGCTGATGCATGTCAAAGGCGAACCACGCAATACCACTGTGCTTTGGCATCTGCGGGTCGGTTCGGGCGATCAGCATGCCCTTGTCAGCGATCTTTCCTCCCGAGGTCCACACCTTTTGTCCGTTCACCACGTATTCGTCGCCGTCGCGAACAGCGCTGGTCTGCAAGCTCGCAAGATCGGAACCGGCGTTTGGCTCGGAGAACAGCTGACACCACGCATCTACGCCGTTCAGAATTGGCTTGACGTATTTCTCGATCTGCTCGGGCGTCCCATGGGCTGCGATCGTCGGTGCCGCGAGCATCATTCCCAGGCCGGTAGGTGGCCCCATAGCACCAGCGTCGGCGATGGCCTGACGCACTGCGGCGTTCCCCGACCGCGAGAAGCCACGGCCACCCGCAGCTTCGGAAAGTGTTGGGTGACTGTAGCCAGCGTCGGCGAGGCGTTGCCACCACTCGCCCACCGTCAAGTCCGCATCCCAGTTCTCGGCAACCCAACGAGCTGCTTCTTCTCCGATGTCGGTCTCGGCCATGGTGTCTCCTGATTAGATTTCGAGCAGGTCGTTCTCGAGGATGTGTCCTGGACCTTCGCAGGTCTCGCAGGTCCGTGAGAGGGACTCGACGAGTCCTTCACCAATGCGCTTGCGCGTCATTTCGACAAGTCCGAGTTCGGAGATGTCGAACACCTGCGTTCGGGTCTTGTCTTGAGCGAGCGCTTCGCGGAAGACACGAACGACTTCGTCTCGGTTCTTCTTGATTTCCATGTCGACGAAGTCGATGACGATGATGCCGCCTACATCGCGTAGACGTAGCTGGCGAGCCACCTCTCGCGCCGCTTCGAGGTTGTTTCGATAGACGGTCTCTTCGAGGCTCGACTTACCAACGTTCTTGCCGGTGTTCACGTCGATAACCGTGAGGGCTTCGGTCTGCTCGATAATCAACGAGCCACCCGACGGCAACCAAACCTTTGAATCGACGGCCTTACGAAGTTGCTCGGCGACGTGGTGACGTTCGAACAATGACAGTGGTTCGGCGTCACGATCGTAGTACTGCACGCGATCAGCGAGCGCTGGGGTGATCGACTCCACGTAGCTCTTGACGTCTTCGTAGAGGGCACGGTTGTCGATGATAATTCCGCGGTACTCCTTGCTGAACTCTTCGCGAATAACACGCACAGCCATCTCAGGCTCGCGGTACAGCAACGCTGGCGCACCACTGTTGTTCGCAAGCTTCTCGATCGCCGCCCACTGGTCAGCAAGTCGCTTTACGTCGTTGACGATCTCGTCTTCGGTGACGTTCTCGGCGGCGGTTCGCACGATGATTCCAGCACCCTTTGGCTTCACCCGATCGAGGATCTTGCGAAGACGCTTACGCTCTTTGTCCGGGAGACGCTTGGAGATGCCGTAGGTGTCGCTATTGGGCACGAGCACGACAAAGCGACCGGGAAGCGAGACTTCCTGGGTAAGACGAGCGCCCTTGTGCGCTATTGGGTTCTTTGTGACCTGGCACAAGATTGTCTGCTTGGGCTTCAGCAACTGTTCGATCTTGGTACTGCGGTTATCGCTTCCCTTGGCCTGGACGTCGCCCCGATACAGAACCGCGTTCTTTGGCGTCGTGATGTCGATGAAGGCCGCTTCCATTCCGGGAAGGACGTTCTGGACTTTCCCGAGGTAGATGTTGCCGTGAATCTGTGAGACGTCATCGGCTGGGCGTGACACGTAGTGCTCGATGAGCGTGCGCCCTTCGAGAACAGCGATTTGGGTGGCTTCTTCGCGAACCGACACACACATCATGTAGCGGCCTGCGGGCTTGCCTTTGCGTTCGCGGCCCTTGCGCAGGGCCAGCGTTTCCTCGTCGAGTTCGACGGCTTCGCCGGTGAGCGCAGTGACCGGGGTCTGTGCGGCACCGTTATTGTTGCCGCCTCCACCGCCGCCGCGTCCGCGACCACCTCGACGTCGACGGCGCTTTTGGCCACCTTCGCCCGACGGTTGTCCTTCGGTCTTTTGGGCGTTGCTGTTGCTCTGCGAGCCATTTGCGGAGTCGCCATTGGCGTTTCCGCCGCCTTTGCCACCACGACGGCGGCGTCGACCGCCACTGGATCCGTCGCCGGATGTGTTGTTCGAGCCAGCGTTCGGCGTGTCTTGCGACCGTGCGGGCGCCGGACGGCTATCGCCGATCTTGGGCTTTCGATTTTCTTGTGGGGCCGAGGATTCGCCCCCGTTGTTCGTTGCTGCAGGTGATTCCTGCGGTGATGATTGCGAACGATCAGGTGCGGCTTGGCCGCTCCCCTGGCGATCTGTCGCCGGTACTTCGTCGGACATTGATTTCCCTTCTCATGACGCACCAAAATTTCTGGCGCGCTGCACGCTCACGGTGGCCAAGGTGGGCTC
>CALBVK010000203.1 GCA_937969345.1 uncultured Acidimicrobiales bacterium | reverse complement strand
TTTGAGACATGTTCAACCTAAGGACGAGGGACTGAGGGGAGCGAAGCTTGCGTAGCGACCATGATCGCTATCGCGGATCTCGACCGGAAGTGTCGAGAACAGTACGTGTGTCGTTCTCTAGCCACGAAGCTCAAGATTCTGTGGGTCATAGGCAGCTTCGGAAAGAACGACACACTTGCGCATGTCGTTGAGGATCAGTACGCCGAGCTCGGTGCCGGGCGCAGCATGTTCTTCGCTGACGTAGGCAAAGGCGAGGCTCTTCTCGACGGTGAAGCCGTAGCCGCCCGACGTCGTAAGGCCAATCGCAGCAGCGTCGTCGGCGGTGCTGGCGAAGACGCCTTCGCCGCCGAGGCAGTCGGCGCCTGACCCCGCACCGCCTTCCGCGCTGTCGGCATCGACGTCGAGGTAGACGAGCTTCCACGCGTTGCCGGTCGGTGGAGCGCTCAACGCATCCTTGCCAATGAAGTCGCCCTTGTCTTCCTTCACAAAGAACTCGACTTGGGCCTGCTTCGGACCAATGTCGTGGGTGAGCTCGAAGCGGGTGAGGTACATCTTCTCGATCCGCAACGAGTTGAGGGCGTGGTTACCGAAGTCGCGAATATCGAACTGGGCACCTGCCTCGAAGAGCGCGTCGTAGACAGCACCCATCTTGTCGACATCCATATGCAACTCCCAGCCGCGTGCACCGGTGAAGCCGACACGAAGACCAACAACTTCGACCCCAGCAATGTGGAAGTCACGTGCGTTGAGGAACGGGAACGCTTCGTTGCTTACATCTTCATCCGTACACGCCGCCAACGTGGCGCGAGCGTCGGGTCCAACGAGCACGAGGACACCGCGAGATGTGCTCTTGTCGATGACCGACACATCTTCGCCGTCGGTGATGTGCTGACGGAGCCAGTCGACGTCCTTGCTCTCGTTGAACGCCGCAGTGATCACGTAGTAGCGGTTCTCGGCAAAGCGGGTGACCGTAATCTCCGACTCGATGCGAGCCGTTGGCGTGAGCATGTAGTTGAGGTTGATCTTGCCGTCCTTGGTCGGGATGCGGCCTGAGCACACTCGATCGAGGAACGAATGCGCATCTGTGCCGACGACCTCGTACTTGGCGAACGCGGTGAGGTCCATGATTCCGACGCGTTCGCGAACGGCCTTGCACTCTTCGCGGACGGGCTCGAACCATGCGGGGCGACGCCAACCAACAGCGTCCTCGAACGGCATGTCTTCTGGCACGAACCACTTTGGCGATTCCCAGCCGTAGGTCTGAGTGAAGATCGCACGCTTGTCGGCGAGACGATCGTGCACACCAGAAGTGCGGACGGGACGCTCGGCCATGCGCTCGTGGCCCGGAGGGTGCACCCGGAACATCCACTCGTAATCCTCGGTGCACTTCTTGTCGAGGTAGTCGTGGTTCGCCCAGCCGTAACGGCGTGGATCGTAGTGGCGAAGGCTGAGCTCGGTCTCTCCGTGGACCATCCAACGGGCGAGCTCGCGGCCAGCACCAGGACCCCACGCGAGGCCGATCGACGAGCCGGTGTTGAGCCAGTAGTTCTTCACACCGGGAGCCGGGCCGAGAAGCATGTGCCCGTCGGTCGTGTGGGTGATGGCTCCATGCACGACGCGCTTGATGCCCACCTCGCCCATGATGGGGGCACGGTTGAAGGCCTCTTCGAGCCACGGCGCGATCTTGTCGTAGTCGGCGGGGAACAGCGGGTTCTCGGCTTCCCACGGCACGCCGTCTTTCCAGATGGACTCGGCGCCTTCGAGCTCGTAGATGCCGATGAGGCCGGCGGTCTGCTCCTGGCGGATGTAGCCCGCGGCTCGATTGTCTCGCATGACCGGCATCTCCCAGTCGAGGTTTGCGGCAAGCTCGGGGATTTCCTCGGTGACGAGGTAGTGGTGCAGCACGTTTGCTTGCGGCACTCGGAAACCAGACAGGGCCGCGACCTGGTCGGCGTAGCAACCGCCGGCGTCGACCACGTGCTCGCAGGTGATGGTGCCTTTTTCGGTGACGACCTGCCACTCGCCGTTGGGAAGCGCGTTGACCTCGACGACGCGGTTGCGTCGGCTGACTTCGGCACCCATGGCCCGAGCACCGTTGGCGAATGCCATGGTGACGCCGGACGGATCGACGTGGCCTTCACCCTCGGTCCAGATGCCCGCAATGACGTCGTCAAAGTTGTAGAACGGGTTGATTTCTTGGAGCTCGTTCGGACCGAGAAGTTCGATCGGGTAGCCGAGGTAGCGGCCGATACCGAGGTGCGTGCGCAGCGCCTCCATCTCGTCCTCGGTGTAGGCGACGCGGATGCCTCCGGGGGTGTGAAGTGAGATCTCCTGACCGGTATCGGCAGGAAGGTGGCTGTACAGCTCGAGGGCGTAGTGGTGGAACGCTGCGGTCGTGTAGTCACCGACCGACCGGGTGATCTGGCCGGCGGCGTGCCACGTCGAGCCCGAGGTGAGTTCGGCCTTTTCGACGAGGATGGTGTCCGTCCATCCCTCGAGGGCCAGGTGGTAGAGGAGTGATGCTCCATGTACTCCGCCGCCGATGATGACAACCCTTGCGTTCTCGCGCACTCTGAATCCTTGGGTTTAGGCCTAATTACAGGCTCTAGCAGTTTGGTTAGAGGTTCTCACTTTCTTGGGGAAACGACAACCCAAGGCGCCAGATTTTGTGTCGATAGACACAGTGTCCGTCGATCCCGCGAGTTAGCGTTTCGCCAAATGGCCACACCAGCGCGATTAGCTTGGAACCAGGCCTCGACCGTCTTCGTACCAGTTGCATGACAGCGGAAGTGACACGCACAAACAAATTAGCGCGAGCGCTGTGGACAGTCGTCGTACCACTTGGCTTGATATATCTCCTCGTAGCGGGCTCTGGTTCGACCGCTGGTATTGCAGACGCACCAACCGCTGCCGACGATAGCCCGGCCACGGTCACACCTGAATCTTCCACTGTTCTTGGCGACGAACCAAAGACAATCACACCCGGGATCGACGCCTCCTCAGACGGGACTGTCGAGACATTCGCTAGCCCCGATGGACGCAACGCCTACGTCGAATTTCCCGATGGAGAGGGGGCGGTCCATCGAATATGGATCGACGATGACACTGGGCGTACAGTCGACGCATCGTCAGATGCCGGCCCGGTACTACGTGAAGGTCTTGGCTGGCGCGGAGCGCTATTCGTTGGATTCGCGACATCGAGATCCGGTGACGAGATGGTCGTATTTGGCCATGACGGTGAAGCGTCCTACCCGCTGGCCGGCATCGAAGGTGCACCGTCGCCGAGTCTCTGGCACCAGAAGTTCGGCGTAAACCTTGCGAGCTTCGAAAGCTGGGAATACGAGGCGGACAGCGGCGACTACGTCGATCCAACATCGGGCTCCGCGATGAGCGTAAACCTCCGGCACACGGACGACCAACCGTATGCGAGTGGAGACCTGACCGAAGTCCGAGTACCACTATGGGACAAGCTCTCGCATGGAAGAATTACGACCTTTGCCAACGCGACTGACGAACTCATAGAAGGCGACGACGGCACCCGAGTCGTGCGGCGGATTCCCCTGCAGCACTACACCATCGAAATCGAGGTTCAGTTGTCGGCGGGATCAGATCTCTCTCATGACATGGCGACGCTCGCACTCGACGCCTCCCGTGTCCTCGACGTCGTTCCATACGATTTTCTCCAACACGGTGACCCGATCGTGTCGCAACCCGTGACCTCAGGACCAGATCCACAGTTCTACGAGATCGCAACCGAATTTGGGCCCGGTACCGGCGGGGTGTTGGTGGCGGTCGATAGCAACGCAGTGCCAATCGCAGTCGGCAGCGGGGGCACCGCACTGCGGACTACTAGCGCCGCGACAAGTCTCCGGTCCGATTCATTACTCACGTTGGAACGACCTCCGGACTGTGCCCAAGGTTGCGAGATGGTCGCGTGGATCTCACAAGCTCGCTTCTTTCATGTGAGCGAGCTCGGTGCAAGGTATGTCTTCTTTGGGGATGGTGATACGACCGTACGAATCACCCAAATTGACCGACTCCCGCCGGAAGCCTTCAGTTAGCGAATTGTGTGCTCTCTGTCCGAGACATTCTTCCGCTATGTAGTCACTGCCCGTTATGACTAGTGTTTGCTGCGGTGCCGGTGGTCGTTAGTAGAACGGTGTCCCTCCTCCCTCATGTTGCCCCAACAACGAATCGCTGTGCTCACACTGCTCGCTGCGATCTTCTCCAGCATCCTCGCGGCCTCCCCAGCTTCAGCGCTCCCCTCCTCGTCTGTCCCGGTCCAACAACGCGCAACTGTCGACGTAGCGGTGTTCGCAAAGGGTGGAACCGGCGCCGAACGTCTCGAACTTCGAATCGACGGCAAGACCGCCAAAACGTTCGTCATGTCCACGACGCTTCGCGAGTACAACTTCACGACTACCACCGCTATCGGTAGTCGCTCATTGTCGCTCCATTTCGTTAACGATGCATCGGTCGCCAATGGCGACCGGTTCGTCACGATCGACCGGGTGCACGTCAACGATGTGCAGTTCCAAACCGAGGCATCGTCGGTAGAGCTACTCGGGGCATGGCACGACGGCTCGTGCAAACGGGCGGGAACTCACCAGCTCGAAAGCCTCACCTGCAACGGCTACGCCAAGTTCGTGATCGGCTCGGCGGGCCAACCACGAACGACTCCCCCAGCGCCAGCGATACACCCAAAGGTGGCCTTCCCCAAGGCTGGCAACAACGGGCAACACGGATGCATCGGCGCCTGCCCAACGGTTGGATTCCAAGACTTTGACGGGCAAGCGAACTTCATTCTCCAGAACGTGGTCATTACCAACCCCGGCGGCCCCTGCCTGTCGCTGGTCGGTGCAAAGAACATCACCATCCGGAACGTGACGCTCCGCAACTGCGCCAACAGCCCAAACGGTGAGATCGATCAGGACAAGATCATCAACATCGAAGGGTCGGCGAACATCGTCATCGCGCATTCGCTGTTCACCGACAACTCGTCACGTTCGCTCAACAACGTCGACCTCATCCACGTTCACAACAGCACCGGCGTGAAGATCTACAACAACGAGATCCGCCATGTCCGCAGCAACGCCAGCACCGGTCGCGACGACGGAGGCAATCGGGCCATCCTCGTGACCGGAAACCTGACCAACAACCTCATCATCGACCGCAACGACTTCTACAGCCCCGGTCGAAACGCCGTGCAGATCAGTCGTGCCCGGCGAGTCGAAGGAATTCGCATCACCCGCAATCGCATCGAGGGACGCAAGGCATGGGATAGCGACTTCGAGGACATGATCAACCTGTTCTCCGCGACCGGCACCGCCGAAGTCCCGATCGTTATTCGCGGCAACTACATGCGCAACGGCGGACCGAGCGACAGCGGCACCGCCATCATCTTGGGCGATGGCCGAGACAACCTCGGTACGGGCCACGTCCGCGTCGTGAAGAACGTCATCGTCGACCCCGGCCATGTCGGCATCAACGTTGCCGGCGGATTCGAATTCGTCGTCAAGAACAACATCATCTATGGCGGAGCCAACGTCGGAGAATGGACCGCAACCGGGCTGACCATCAACCATTACCGCTACACGCCAGCGTGTCGTGACCATGCGATCTACGGCAACCGGGTGTTCTTCCGCAACCAATTCCCACAGCACGCTCGCTCCAATGACCCAGGAACCAACCACGTGTGGAACCCCGGCACCTGCACAAACAACGTGCGCATCCACAGCAACAAGTTCGGCGACCGCACCCTCAGCTACAAGGTCTGGGATATCTGAGCCGGTAGGTGACAGCGGCTCCGCCGCGATTTTGTCACCGACCGCTCAGATCTGTTCCTCCCCTTCGGGGATCGTTCACTCGCCACGAAGGCTCTGCGCCGGAGGCGGCGGTGGATTGGTGTTGGTGCTGGCTTGGCTCTGCGCCGGAGGCGGCGGTGGCTTGGTGGTGGCTTGGCTACGCGCGCTGTTAGCTCACGTTGTCGCCGTACATGGTTCCTAGCTCATCGGCGATCAGTTCAACCCGTTCGCCGTCCGGCCCTCGGAAGTAGATCGACGTGTCGTGCTCGAAGTCGAGCGCGATGTCTGCAGCGGCCAAAGCTGCACGGGCCGCAGCGTGATTCTCTGGCGAGATCGAAATTGCGATGTGGTGCATGCCTCCGAGCACCTCGGCGTAGTCGGCGAGACCAAGCCCGGGAAAGTCGAAGAACGCAAGCAGGTTCCCATTGCCAATGTCGAAGAAGAAGTGCGTCGACCCCGGATAGTCCCGATTCTCGATCAGCTCGGTAAGCGGAAAG
>CALBVK010000202.1 GCA_937969345.1 uncultured Acidimicrobiales bacterium | reverse complement strand
GTTTCGGCAATGTTAACCAACGTCCCAAACCGAACACGTAGCTCGAGTTCTCCAGTAATCGTTACCGAACGGTAACCCCTGTTCTGGGGCGGGATTCGAACGAAAGCAGTACACGATGGCAGAACCACGACGCACACGCGGACGTCCGCCGAAATACCCCGTGGACGAAGTCCGCGACCGCCTGATGAACTCCGCAAAAAGTGCTCTTCGTGAAAACGGCCTCTCCTTTGGCGTGGACGTAGCCACGCTCGAAGGTTCGATCGAAGAAGCCGAAGTTCCTCGAGGCATCTCGTATCGGACCTGGCGCGCAGCAGCTGTACAGGACGAATCACCACAGGACGCGTTTCGTCACGCCGCGATCGCCGATCTTGCGCGCAACGCCCAGGACGATTGGCTCCCGACCTGTCGGACCTTCATCCGCGAACAGATCGCAGCGCATCAGCGCGGGGAGACCAACCTGCAGCAGATACTTCGCCAGATCGGCGTCTTTGGACATGAGCTGGTCAACGACACCCTCGAGATTCGTCTCGTGCAGGCGTTCCGGGCAACAGCGGCTACACAGACCAACACTCCAGCGGCAGTCATTCAGGCGCTCCACGATGGCAAGGAGAAGATCATCACCGAATACACCGAACTGGTTCAGCAGCTCGCTGACGAGGTCGACGTTCAGCTTCGTGACGGGCGCGAGGCTCGCGACTTCACCGAGGCGTTCTTCGCAGTCACCCAAGGCATCATGCAACAGGTTGATGGATTGCCCCCACGACAGGTTCCCCGCCCAACCGGCCCAAACGGCGAAACCGAGCAGTGGACACTCGCCGGGATCAGCATCGAAGCACTGGTACGCCAGTTCTTCGACTGGTCGCCCGAAGCCTTCTAACCGTCGGAGATTCCGTAGACGCCGCCGCGTCGAGTACCAACGACAATCGTCCCGTCCCAAACGGCCGGGGTTGACTCAATACAGCCATCATCAATCTTGAGCTCCCAGAGCTCATTGGGTTCCTGGCGAACATTGCTGACGTCGTAGCCACGCAACGTCCCGAAGCAGTCACCCATGATCAAGACGTCGTCGACCACGACCGGTGATTGCCAGAGGTGAAAGCCGAGGCCGGCGATCTCCCAGAGGTCCTCGCCGGTCTGCTGGTCGACGGCCCTGAACTGTCCATCCTGGCTCCCAAAGATGACCGCGCCATCGTGAAGCGCCGGGGTTCCCCAAATGCCGGTTTCAAGACCGGTATTGGCCTGCACCGACCACACCAACGCATCGTCGTCGGGGCCGACCGAAGGGTCGAGTTTGATCAATTGGCCGAGCTCGCGAGCTCGTGCGTTGCCTCGCTCATATTCCGCAGCGACGTACAACATGCCGTCGGTGTCGATCACGATCGACGCGTCGATATCGTCGCCGACCCAATAACGGAAGACCCGCGTCGGGTCCTCGCCGGATCGCAGCGGCGCAATATCCCACCCCTGTACCAGACCGCCGGAGTTCGCGAAGTACAAGGTGTCCCCGCTTATGGCGACCGAGTTCTCGATCGACACGTTGTCACCAACGGCCTCGAGCAACTCCGCATCCCACCCGGCAGCGTCGAACACGAGCTCGGGATCAACGGTTGCGAAGCCATCGTTATCCCAACCCCGGTTGAGCTTCACGATATGGATCCGACTGTTCTCGCCGCCGACAAACAGCCAGTCGTCGAGAACGAGGCCCGACCCATCCCAATCGTTATTCCATTTGCGGGGGCTCACCGACTCCGAATCGAGGCTCCACAGCTCCACCGGCGTTCCCTGGTCGTAGGAGATGACCCGATAGAAGTTGTCCCTCGACCCGGTATAGACGAGTGGAAATCCATCAGGATCGACCGTTACCGAACCCTTAATGATGTCGTTGGTTTGGAACTTTTCGAGCAGTGGTTCGCCCGTTTCTGCGTCGAGGAAGTGGACTGCACCATCGAGCGCTCCAAAGATCGACCACAAGCGTCCATCGAGCCGGAACAATGTTGGTTGTCCCGTCCAGCCCGTCCCGCACCAGCCTCGTGTAACACCACCGACCGACGACGAACGACACAGCCCCCCGACTTCGGGGTACCGCCATTGCACCTGCGGCTCGGCGGGCACGGGGCCACGACCATAAAACGAGCGCGTGGGCGACCCGCGGAACGTCAACAAACCTTCAACGCTTTGCGGTGGGGACATCCCCACCATTCGCGGATCGACAAAGACCGAAGTGTCGAAGCGAATCGATGGCTCGTTCGCGACTTCGACAAGAACGTCGTCGGCACCTTGGGCTGATGTTGGCGGGGACCCTCCACCGATACCGGCTTCTTCGCGAATGAACTCAAAGGTCGATTCTCGAAAGTCTTCGGCAACCGGCAGAGCGAACAACGCAGATGCACAAATGCCGAGACAGCCGAGAACGATGCCGAATCGAATCCGGTCAACTCGCCGGCGGCGTCGGCGACGACGAATCGGCCCGGCTGCAGACACCGAGTCGGGAAGCTGCACAGCAGCATCCAATGTCGACGTGCGACTCTGGTTCGTGCGGCGACGCGCCACCCTTAGGAGACAGCGACGTGTCGTGCTGGTTCGAACGGCGGAAACGGCAGCTCGATGTCGTACCCGTCCGATGCGGCCTGCTTGGCACGCCGCTTCGTGAGATCACCAACATCGGCAACCTGAATGTCATCATCGCCAGCGCGAGCGCTCACTGAATCACGTTCGGGGGTCTTGGCGCGGGCGTTGTCAGAATCACGATCTGGACCGTGGAATGCGCGGTGCAGCAACGAGCCAGCGGTAGGTACAACGTCGGCTACATCAAGATCGTCGGTGGTGGGCAGAAGCGGAGCGACAGGAGCGCTCGACTCGCCGTTCGGGGCACCGGCTAAGAACCACGGTGCGTCCCGGTCGTGCTTGCGACGGCGAGGTCGCTCCGGGTCCGCACTCAGAGCGGTCGCCAGACGCGACGGCATGTCCCCCGCAGGCTCTGGGACCGGAGCGGGAGGTATCGACGAGCCGAGATCTGTGTCGATACCGCTGTCGCTTTCGATGGTCCAACCAACGGGAGCCGAGAACCGACCAGCGTGAGAATCACAAAGTGGGATCGATGACGGCGTTTGTTCGGAACGTTCTACGACCCGGCGCTCCGCGGCAAGAATGTCGAACCAGCGGACCGCTGGGTCCGAGCAGGTTGGTTTCGCACACAGCCGAGACATGAAAGGAGCCTACCCAACCGCCCCCGCAAAGTACATCCGTGTGGTTTGGGATCCGGTCGATGCCAACGATCGAGCGGCGCAGACCTACTCTTGGAGGAGGAGGACTACCCATGAAATCAATCCGCGCTCCTCGATGGCGATGGCTCGATCCGATCGAAATCGAGGACTTTCATCACGTAACGAACGAGGTACTCGGGCGCGTCAGGTTGATTCGAACGAACCTGCTTCCACCGGCTGCCGATGGCATGACGCTCGGCCGATTCGTCTTTCTCCGCGACGACCACATCAACAACACCGGTTCGACGCTGCTCGCTCACGAGCTGGTTCATGTCCGCCAATTTGCCGAGATGGGTGCTATCCGTTTCTTCAGTGCATATCTGGGTGCCTACTTTTCGAACCTACGACGGCTAAAAAGCCACCGACAGGCGTACCTCGAGATTCCGCTGGAACAAGAAGCGCGGGCGGTCGCCGCCGACTGGAAGGTTTCGAAGCGAATGGAAAAACCATCCCCTGAATAAGACCGCTCTGCGTGACGATTGAGCCTCATCTTTCGCGGACGAATACCGATGGAAACGAGCTATGTCAGCTTCGTCATCTTCGGATTGCTATTTGTGCGGCGCCCGCAACGACCCTGACGCGTCCTATTGCGAACGCTGCAACGGCCAGCTCCTGCGAATTCCCGTTGAAGAACAACCCGAAGAGTTGCTGTCGATCGACAGCATCGTCGATGACATCAGCGAGCCGCCGGGGATCGAGATCGACGCACCCGTCTCGAAGCCGAGGCCACGAGCTCGCAAGGGCTCTCTCCAAGATCAACGACTGTCCGATGCCCTCGGACTTAGCGAAGGTACAACAAGCGTCGACCCCGACCTCGTCGATACGGTCGTCACAAGTATTCCTCGGGCAACACCATCTGCAGATATTCCGCTGCTCGGCACCCGAGCCGGTGCTGTGCCGCAATCATCGCTTTCGTCATCAGAATTTGGCAAGCGGACGTACGTCTTGCTCGGCCTGCTCCTGATCGCCACTGCGTGGCTTGGATATTCAACGCTCACCGGGAAAGATTCCACGCCCGACAGCATTGCGTTTACCGGCACAACCGCCCCTCCATCCTCGACGACAACAACGACCGAAAAGCCCGAACGCGTGTGGAAAGCCAACGAGGTCGAAGGCCGCTATTCCTTCGCACTCGTTCGCCTCGATCTCGTCCGTTGCCCGGTCGGCGAAGACGACGAACCCGAGATCGTCGAAACCACCGGCGTGAATCTGACGACAAACAACGTCGTGTTCAATGCGCTTCCGATGCCCAACGCCGACATGGCCATCATTAAGAACCGAACCGGCGCCCGGCGACTCGCGATCATCGAACGCCTCAACGATGGCGTCTCCATCGCCTCCACAATGACGCCGACGTCGCGAAATCTCGGCATCGATCCATCGGTCGAACCGGGAACCTCGGCCTTCTTCGTTGCCTACGACCCCACAACCAACGTCGTCACAACGACCACGGAACGCCAAGCCCTGCCGGTCCAGATCGAGGTTGGTTCCAATGGCGAGGCGCTCGCTGTCGTGCTCGACCTCCAGACCGTCAGCACCGCAGAACTCAGCGGAATCGACTCACGAGTCGAAACAAAGCCCGACTACGAAGTTCCAAAGAAGCCATCCGACTGCGAGATCGCAGATTCTTTGCAGATCGTCGGCGCTCCACAAACCTTCGATTCCAGCCCATCCACCGAAGAGACAGACGAATAGCCATGAAGCCACTGACAGCCCTCACCAGCCTTATCCCGGTCGCGGCGTTCCACGCGGCGAGAAGCGGCGAGATCCTCGAAGCCAACGCGCCCTTCGTGCAGCTCATGCGCTGCGTTCCAGGCGACGACTGGCGAATGCACATCATGGATGGAGATCGAACACTCCTCGATGTCTTCTGGGATGACCTCTTCTCCAACACGACCGAGCTCCACCAGCCAATCGCCTTCCTGATTCATGGGAGCGAAGTCAGCTACCAAGTTCGCGCCCAGGCAGTAACGAACGATGCGGGCGAATACGTGAGCGCGGTCGGCGCGATCGTGGTCGATGAAGCCTCATCGAAGCGTCGCTGGCAGGTAGACCAGGCGACCGGTCTCCCCGAGCACGACGCGGTGATCCAACGCTTTGACGAGCTCACCGCAGCCGACCGTCCGTTCATGGCAGCGGTCGTGCTACTCGAACAAGCCGACGTCGACGACGAGATGCGGCGCAAGGAGGCAGCACGTCAGTTGCTGTCCATCGTGCGTCCGTCCGACATGCTCGCAAGCGAAGCCGACGGTCACTTCCTGCTTTGCGCAGGTGGCGTACGCGGCCAGCAAGCCGCACTTGCCCTTGCCGCCCGAATGGTCTCAAGCCTGGCGGAGTCGTCAATCACCGCCCGGGTAGGCGTAGCCCTACCGGATCGCGGGATCGCAACGGCAACGTTGGTGCGCGAAGCATCAGCTGGCGCATATGCGAGCGAGCCAGGCAACTTCGGCTTTGCACCGACTGAAGACTGACCCGCCGCACACGCAGCGCAGTTGAATTCCTGACTAGCTCTCGGTGATCGTTACCGAGTTGATGACGACGTCATCGTCTGGGCGATCCGAGCGATCGGTCGCCACGTTCTGCATGGCGTCGAGAACATCGAGACCCTCGGTGATCTGACCAAACAGGGAGTAGTGCGGGGGCAGGCCAACGCCGCTCGCTCCGCTCACCAAGAAGAATTGGCTGCCGTTCGTGTTCGGACCAGCGTTCGCCATTGCGACCGAGCCGATCTTGTACGAGTTCGGAGCGGGCAGTTCGTCCTCGAACTTGTAGCCAGGACCGCCACGACCGGTACCGGTCGGGTCGCCTCCCTGGCACATGAAGGTGTTGATAATGCGATGGAAGATGATGCCTTCGTAGTACTTGTACCGAGCGAGAACGACGAAGTTGTTCACGGTCTTTGGAGCAGCGGCGGCGTCCAAAGCAATCGTCATCGAACCAAGTGACGTGTCGAGCACGGCGGTGTAGGTCTTTGCCGGATCGATGCACATTTCAGGTGCGGAATCGAACTCGGTCTGTCGTGCAGCAGATCCGTCTGCTGGTGGGCAAGGCGTGCTCATAGTGAGTCCTCTATAGGGGTAGTTACGGCCATTCGGCCAACCTGGGCACGGTAGCCGATCGACGCACCGCAGCTGCGATTTTCATCGGGAGAACTGGGCTTGGTTACATCCATCCACCCGCTGGCCCAACCGTTGGTCCTATTGTCACGTGCATGGCCACCGACCTGCCACTCACCACCGCCGATCATGACGCTGCCGCTCGCGGCATCTCGACCGACATTCCTACGGTGCTGTCGTGCTCGATCTGCGAGGTGACGTGGCGAGATACTCCGGGTGCGCCGTGCTGGTTCTGCGGTCGCTCTGGCCAGATCGCGAACCCTGCCCGTCTCGTCCTCGACTGACGGTTCTTGCCGGGCTACTTTCGCCGGCCACCACCAAAGATCCGCCTCGATCGAGACTGCGATTCTAGATCGACCGGATCGACCGCCCGAAGGGCATCGGCAAACGCAGCCGCTGATTCGAAGCGGTCATCGGGGTTCTTCTGTAGCGCGCTGTCGAGTATCGACACAATCGATGCTGGCAACGACTTATTGATAGATAACGGGGCCGGAGGTTCGGTTTCGGCGTGCATCCGCAGCACATCCATGCGTTCGCCATAGAACGGCAACTTGCCGGTGACCATACGAAAGAGCGTCACGCCCAGGGCGTATACATCGGCACGGCCGTCGATCATGCCGTTGGCGGCTACCTGCTCGGGAGACGCGGTCATGGGGGTCGCGTACAACCGTCCCGGTTCAGCATCGGGATCGTCGGCATCTTGGGCGAGTCCGAAGTCGAACAGCACCGGATGTTCACCGCCCCGCAGCAAGATGTTGGACGGTTTGACGTCTCGGTGCACGACTCCAGCGCCATGGCAGGCGGTGAGCGCTTCGGCAACTTCGATCGCGATCTGCACGGCGAGTGCCAGCTCGAGCGGCTTGCCGATCTGCAAAAGCGAATCGAGCGTCGGCCCATCGACCCACTCCATCTCGATGAACAAGACATCGGCGATCGTGCCCATCTTCGTCACCGAAATGACACCGGGGTGATCGATCTTGTCGAGAGCATTGAACTCTCGAGGAACGGCCCGCCGGAAGTCGGCGTTACCCATCGCAAAGCTGGACAGCACCTTGACGGCAACGTCCACGCCATCGGACCGACGACCCACGTATACGGTCGCTGAAGCACCCTTACCGAGCACATCGCGAATTTCGTACGGCCCAAAGCGCCGGCCGACCGCAATGGATGCGACCACGTGATTCCCTTCTCTCCGAACAGCCAGCCTAGGAGACTCCTCTACCGAGCGTGAGCAGCTGGGCTAGATGTCCAACAGAGTCTCGGTCACCACGCGCGCGATTTCTCGATGGCCCGCCTCATTGGGATGGGAACAGTCGAGCGAGGAGATGAGGTCTTGGGGTGGAGACCCCTCGTCTGCACAGGTGGCTGTAGTTCCACCAGTGAAGGCATCGACCAGACCCTGAAGTGGCCCGAGACCGTCTCGGAGAACATCAGGGCCAAGGCCATTCTTCGCCTCCCACACATCGGCTTGGCCATCGAGCCGAGCGAGGCTAACTCGACCAGCTGGCTGTGCGGCAACGGCAGCGACGATCACGTCGTTGGTTGCCTCGACAACGTTTGCCATCACCGACACCATGCACTCGCCCGTACACCCCTCGACGCCGATCGGAATGGCCGCTGTGGGGTCGTACCACGTCGTGACGACGACGTGTGCATCCGTGGAACGGACCAGTGCGTCGAGGGTTAAGCCAAGATGGGTCGTGAGCCGACGTAGCGCATTGTCCACGAGAAACTGATCGATCGCACGATCCGGATCGTCAGCGGCGCCCGGATTGGTGAGCGCTGCCGCGTCGAACATGGACACATCGGTCGCGCCGACGGTGAGCGTCACGATCGTCGGGTTTCGTTCGATCACCGCATCGAGCTGTGATTGCGGCTCGCCGACGACTTCTCCGTCGGCGGTGGTGGCGGTAACCGCGAAGGACGACAGCGTTGCCGCTGTTGCACCGGCGCACGCCACGATCAACAACTCGGCATCCTCAGCCAGCGAACCGGCCTCGACCAGAGCGTCGTAGGTATGTCGGGCATAGGAGTCGCCTTCACTGCGGAAGCACTCATCGGAGCCAGCAAAGTCGCTGCGGTCGCGTCCAAAACCAGCAGCGACCGAATCGCCCATAGCGATTAACAAGTCGCGAGGACGGGGGTACCTTGCGATGAGGCGAATGGTCTCGGTTGTCGACAACCCGCCCGTATCGGTGGCGGTGAGTTCGACATCCCACTGACCTGCCCGCTCCGGCTGCCAGCGAAACCCGGTAAGTCGGCCTCGAGAATTCTGAATCGTTGAAAACCCCGCAGGCGCACGGCCGGTCACCTCGATGGCCGTGTCGTCGCCGTTGGGATCTACCGCAACCACCGCATCGGTGAACTCCTGACCAATCTCGGCGCGAGCGATACCGGCCATGACGAGTTCGGGTGGTGCCGGTGCCGATGTGGTGGTCGTCTGCACGGCTGTCGTCGATGTCGCCGTGCCGTCCGCGTCGGCGACTTGTTCACCCGTCGACGATGAGCACCCTGCCACCATCAACAGATAGCCGACGATGACGAGCAGCACACGGCGAGGGATCACACTCCAAACGGTAGCGGCCAAAGACAAAGCCCCGAGACCGGTAGCGTGAAGCTGTGCTCCTTCGCCTCATCGGCAAGAACCTGCTGCAGCGACCACTTCGCTATGCGTTGACCGGATTCGCCATCGTCTTCTCCGTCGCTGCGGTGTGCGCGGTGTTCATCTTCACCGACGGCCTTCGCTCAACCTTTGACGAGCTCGCCACCAACATCGAGTCGGGATACGACATCGCCGTGCGACCAACCGTTGAATTCGGAAACGACTTCCTCGCGCCGACGGTACCGCTCGATCACCTCGAGCGAATCGAAGGACTCGATGGGGTTCGGGCCGCACAACCGCGGGTCGTCGGCATCGGGGTCATCCCGATCGACGGACAAGGTGAACCGACGTTCGCCGCATCGGGCCCAAACCTCGGTGTGCTATGGGGAGACCGCAATCCGAACGTTCGATATTTCGTGCAATCGGGCAGAGCCCCCGTTGGCCCCACCGAGTTTGCGCTCGACATCGATGCATTCGCCGGCGGCGAGTACGAGCTCGGCCAAAACTATCGCGTGCAGGTCCCCACCGAGACCGAACAGGGGACGACCTACACGCTGGTCGGAACGTTCACGTTCGCTGACCCAGATCGCAATGCGCTCGTGGGTGCGCGACTCGTTGCCTTCGACGAACCAACCGCGGTTCAACTCATCAACGACGGACGCGGATTCAGTGACATCATCGTTGTCTTGGACGACGGCGCCGATCGGGCCTCGGTCATGTCGGCAATCGCTGCCGTCGTTGACGACAACATCGATGTCAGAACCCAAGAAGATGTCCTGGAAGAAGTTCAAGGGGACTTCGGCGAGGTGCTCAACATCTTCCGAACCGTGCTGCTCGTCTTTGCGATCATCATCTTGATCGTCAGTTCGTTCCTCATCTACAACGTCTTCTCCATCACCCTCGGCCAGCGAATCCGCGAACTGGGCCTGCTTCGAGCGGTCGGCGCACTCGGGGCGCAGGTCACCAGGTTGATGCTCGGCGAAGCCTTCATGCTCGGCGTGCTCGCGACCATCGTCGGCATTCCCGCAGGTCTCGGGTTGGCCTGGCTACTCCGCGCCGCACTCATCGCCCTCGGGTTCCCCGACGACACCGGACTCCCGCTATCCCCGTGGACGATCGTGTGGGCCGTCTTCACCGGTGTCGTCGTCACCATGCTCGCTGCGGTCTGGCCCTCGATACAGGCTCGACGAGTGAGCCCTCTAGCTGCGTTGCGAGACGGCGCGAACATCAGCGACCTGCACGCCATCACGCACACTCCCGCGGGCGCCGTGCTGTCGATCGTCGGCATCATCTGCTTCCCAATAGCCCTTGCGCTACCCGGTTGGGAACCTCGTCTACTTCTTCCGCTCGCCGGAACACTCCTCCTCTACGTTGGATTACTGCTCATCCGTCGAGGGATCGCACGTATCGTCGTCTTTCCCGTTGGCGTCCTCCTGCTGATCATCACCCTCGTCGGCGACGGCACACTCGGAGAAACGTTTGGCTTGCTCGGGGCCGGCGCGGCTATAGCGCTGCTCGGAGCCAACCTGATCAACCCGCTGATCGCTCGGCCCATTACCAACGTCGTTGGCCGTCTGCCTACTGCACTGCTCGTCGGCGCCATCGGTATCGCACTATCGGTAGTGTCCCTCGGGGCGATCGGATGGGCAATCGTGCTCGCCATCACCGGCGTCCCAGACT
>CALBVK010000201.1 GCA_937969345.1 uncultured Acidimicrobiales bacterium | reverse complement strand
CACGCTCCAAGCCTTCATTTCCGGCCAAGAGTTCTTCGACGAGGTGTGGACGCCCGTTGGGCCTGGCGAAACCGGCAATGACGGGCTGGGGCCGCTCTTCAACGCCGACTCGTGCGCGGTGTGCCACCCCTCTACCGGCCGAAGGCAGGTACCACCCGAGGGTGAGCTCACGAACGTTGGCCTCGTGGTCCGGCTCTCGGTGCCGGGCAGCGACCCCGTCACCAGCGCACCGGTACCCGAGCCCACCTATGGCGATCAACTTCAGGACCGAGCGACCGGCGCCAACGAACCCGAAGGAACCATCTACACCAACTACGTCACCCAGCAGGGAACATACCCCGACGGCACACCGTTCGAGATCCTGTGGCCAACGGTGAACATTCGAAACCGCAACCACGGACCGCTCACCGAAGGGTTCCAGGTTTCGGCCCGCATCGGAGCACAGCTCATCGGCATGGGACTCCTCGAGCTCATCCCCGAAGAGCAGATCCTCGCCCTCGCGGACCCCAATGATGCGAACGGCGACGGGATCAGCGGTCGTCCCAACGTGGTGTGGAACCCGCAAACTGGGGCCCCTGAGCTGGGCAGGTTCGGCTGGAAGGCCAACGTCGTGCAGCTCGACCAGCAAATCGCTCAGGCATTCCACGGCGATCTCGGCGTGACCAGCACCCTGCTGCCCGAAGACAATTGCGCTCCCAACCAGACCGCATGCGACGAAACGCCCAATGGCGGAACCTTCGAGGTTTCCGACGAACGACTCGACGCAATCACTACCTATCTGCGGCTGCTCGCGGTCCCGCCTCCACGCACCAACGGCGACCGTAAAGCCGAGCGCGGCGAGGAACTCTTCGGTGACTTTGGCTGCGCGACGTGCCATACCGAGACCTTCACCACCGGCGTCAGCGAGATTCCCGAACTGTCCGAGCAGACGATCCGGCCATACACCGACATGTTGCTTCACGACATGGGGTTCGACATGGGCGACGACCGACCTGACTACCGAGCGACCGGCAACGAGTGGCGCACTCCCCCGCTATGGGGCCTCGGACTCGTGCCCGCTGAAGGCGACCGAGGTCTGCTTCACGACGGACGAGCGCGAACCCTCGAAGAAGCCATCATCTGGCATGGCGGCGAAGGTTCTCGATCCCGCAACGCCTTCATGGCCGCGGAACTCGAGGATCGAGCAGCGCTGCTCGCGTTCCTCAACAGCCTCTAGGCCTGCCGGTTACGCCACCACGAGCGCAGGAGGAATGCGCCGCCGATCACCGTGATCGCCAAATCGATCGGCGCGACGATGCGGCCGTAGTGGTCGGCGTCGTAGTAGCTGACCGGGCTATTGATCCGAGTCGACCAGTCGAACGGAAACAACACCAGCGGGCCATCGTTGTGGTGCACCGGGATGTCCATCGCCGTGTGCAGTAAACAGCCGAGCGCAAAGCTGAGTAGGCGCGGACGCTCGGTGACCTTGCCCGAGAGCGCCAGCGCTCCGAGGACGACCGGGCTGTGCAGCGTGTTCTGAACGGTGATCCACAGCGGATTGTTGAAGAACAAATCGTCGAACGCGTACTGCATTGTGTCGGACAAACTCATGTCGCGGACCAGCGGATAGAAGATCGCCGCACCAGCGGTGAGCGCATACAACCCAACGTCGGGAGCGAAACCACCAACGATGAACCACGTCGCATTCGCCGGGTCGGCGAGCAAGCCGTCGCCGTGGGCGCGTCGGTTTCGGGAGATCAGCGCGTTCGTGACAACGTGGGTTGGAGTGATCATGGCCTGCTACCGAGCGTACGCAAGCCGAGCAACGGAGCGGTTTATGCCGCCTCAGGATGTGCAGCGTTGAGTCGAGCGACGATCAGGTCGAACAGCACGAGCAGCGTTTCTTTGACCGACTCCCACTCGCGTGCGTCGCACTCAACAACGGGAATGCCAGCGGGTAGCTGGAGCGCCTGACGGACGTCGTTGAGGTCGTGGGAAAGAACACCCTCGAACTTGTTTACGGCGACCACGAACGGAATGTTGCGTTTCTCGAAGTAGTCGATCGCAAAGAACGAATCGGCGAGTCGACGCGAGTCGATGAGCACCACTGCGCCGAGTGAGCCCTGGGAGATGTCGTCCCACATGAACCCGAATCGGGTCTGGCCCGGCGTGCCGAAGAGAAACAATACGAGCTGCTCGTCGATCGTGAGCCGACCGAAGTCCATTGCGACTGTGGTGGTCGTCTTTGACTGCACCTTCGACGTGTCGTCGATACCGATGCTCGCGCCGGTGATGTTGGCCTCGGTTCGCAATGGTTGGATCTCGGACACCGCTCCCACGAAGGTGGTCTTGCCCACGCCAAATCCACCTGCCACAACAAACTTGGCAGAGACCTGGGCGCTTTGGTTCACTTCAGAGTTCGCGGACACGTTGAATGATCCTTGTCATGATATTGAGGTCGGTAAGGCCGGATTGTTCGGCCGTCTTGTGCGCTTTGAGTAGACCTTCGTCGAGGAGTTCGCCCACAACCACCATGGTCGTGCCGATCGGCATACGGAGGTGGGCCGACAGTTCGGCGACCGAGATTGGAGATGCGGCTCGTTCGAGTATCTTGCGCTTCTCGAACCGGACCAGCTTGTCGACGTTGGTCGCTTCGACGAGCATCTCGATCGCGACGTGGGCTGTCGGCTTGGTCTTTCCAGCCGCGACAATGAACGGCCGCGTGTGCGGCTCTTCATCTTCGTAGATGACTCCGTCATCCCAGTCGCCTCGTGCCATTGCTTGCCCGTCGCTACGCGGCGACGATCGAGTTCTGAAGTTGGGCGATGAGTGCAGGCGAGAGCACGCTGCCAGCGCGCTCGGCGAATACCGTCATCTCATAAGCGACGTAGCCGAGGTCGGCATCCTTGTTCGAGATCACACCGAGGACGGCGCCGTGACTCACGTTGGAGATCAACAGGAAGCTATTGCCCATCTCGATCATGACGCGCTCGACGGATGTCTCACCAAAGCAGTTGGCTGCTCCATGGATCAAGCTGGAGAGTCCAGCGGTAATGGCCGCAAACTGGTCCGCGTTTGCCGTGGGCAAATGCGATGACGTTGCGAGCTTAATTCCATCAGCGGACACCGCCAGAGCGTGGGTAACGCCCGCTGTGGAGTCAACGAAGTTGTTGAGAAGCCATGCAAAGGCCTCACCTGGATTCTGATCACTCATGCGTTGTCTCCTTCGTTAGAGAACTGTGGCTTTGGCTCGTCCTTGATGTCGCTAAGGCCGCGGTTAACACCGAAGGCAAACGCAGCGAACGCCGACGGCGGCGCTGGTTTGGCGTCGGGTTCGGCTGGTGTAGCCGACTCGAGTGGGATAAGTGCCGGTGTGGCGTCCACGGCCTGGAGCGCTGCTTGTGGCGAGCGTGTCGGCAAGCCACCGAACGTATCCGTGCGGGTGGGCTCGGGGATTGGTTGTGGAGCAGCGACCGGCGGAGGGGTCGGCACAGGATCCATGATCGGTGGCGCTGGAAGCGATGGGGCCTCAGACGTCTCAACGACCGGCGGAGCCATCGGCGTCTCAACAACCGGTGGGGCCATCGACACTTCAGTGATCGGAGCCTCAACAACTGGAGGAGCCATCGGCGTCTCAACGACGGGCGGGGCCATCGACACCTCAACCACCGGCGACTCAGCAACTGGCGCCTCTGGTGCAGGGGTTTCTGGTGCAGGGGCTTCGACCACGGAGGCCTCAGCTACCGGTGCGTCAACTGCTGGAATGTCCTCGAGTGGCGGTGCCAGCGAGAACGGGTCAAGCGAGTCGGCCGCTTGAGCCACCTGGGCCTCGATTGGCGCGATCTCGACAACCGGCGCACTCGCAACGTCGGCGATCGCCGGGGTCTCGACCTCAGCAGCTGGCTGCACTTCCTCGATCGCTTCGAGTGCACTGAAGGTCGATGCTGGATCGACAGGATCGTTCTCCGTTGGTTCGAGCTTGGCCAGCGGCCAGGTGTCGCCCGCCTCTTGGACGTGCGCAACAGGCGCTGCGACTGCCGGCTGATCGATCGTGACGCCCGGGAAGGACGGCATCGCCTCGAGCATCTCGTCCATGGTCGGGACGGAAGCATCGGCGAGGTGTTCGTCATGAACCGCCGCTGGATCCCACGCAGCCGTGCCTTCGAGATCGGCTTCGACGAGGTCGGCATCGTTGTCGGTGTCGACCGATGCAAGCACTGCGAAGTCTTCACGCAGTTCCTCGATTTCGGCGGTGTCGATAGCAGGTGGTGCAACAAGACCCGACGGCGGCTGGATAGCGGTCGAACGATCGATGAGCTCATCGGGGAACATCGACGATGGCAAGGACACGGTCGCAACGGTGCCAACCCCAGGCTGGCTTTGAAGATGAACATCGATGCCGTGCTGCTGGGCCAAGCGGCCAACCACGAACAGCCCGAGGAGACGGCTTGGCGCCTCATCGAGAGCTGGCGGGTTGCTGATGCGTTCGTTGAGTTCGGCGAGATCGTGTTCGTTGACGCCGAAGCCTTCATCGAATACCTCGATCTCGACCCCTTCGAGAGTCTCGTGCGCCGAGATCGAAACAGCCGTCGTCGGCTCGGAGAACTGCGTTGCGTTGTCGAGAAGCTCCGCGAGAAGGTGCGTAACGTCGGTGACGACATTGCCGTGCATGAAGTTGTCGGGAAGCTCGCCCACCTCGACTCGCTCGAAGAGCTCGACCTCAGCCAGTGCCGATCGGACAACATCTTCCATTGCGACCGGACGGCTCCACTGACGTGGCGAACGGTTGCCGGCGAGAACCAACAGGCTCTCTGCGTTACGACGCATTCGAGTAGCCAAATGGTCGAGCTGGTACAAGCCGCTCAGAACTTCAGGGTTCTGCTCGTCCTGTTCGAGTTCGGAGATCAGGTTCAGCATGCGGTGGTTGAGCTGCTGGTTGCGACGACCGAGACTCACGAACATCTCGGCAACATTTCGCCGGGAGCGGGCCTGATCGGTTGCGACCTTCACCGCGGTGTCCTGGACCTCGTTGAACGCGTCGACCAGCGATCCGATCTCATCGTTCGATTCCTTTGGAATAGGGCGAAGTTCGGGCAACTCATCGGAAGCGCCGAGCGTACGAAGCTTGGCCACAGCGAACGGCAAACGTTCTTTCGTCATGAGATCCGCGTGGTCCATCAGACGGTTCATTGGACCGAGAATCGAACGGCCGATCACGAAGATCAAGGTGAAGAGCAGGAGGCCACCGAGAACAGCGAGCAAGGTGAACAGCGAGCGACGGTCGTCGATGACCTGCACCTGGCTGTTGGTGTCTTCGATAAGGAAGGCACCGCTCGACGCGATTGCTTGGTTCCATTCGGCTCGGTTGTCACTGAGCGCATCGAAGACGTCAGCCGAGTCGACGTTGATGTTGGCGGTATCGACAAGTCCGTCGACGGCGCGCGCTTCGAGGCGAGCGAGTTCGACCGATGCTGGCGACGACGTCGGGGCTTCGAAGAATTGTGTGCTGGTGCTGACGGTCGCTGTCGCGGCCAGATCGCTCAGACTGTCCGACTCGCCGAAGGCTGCGCCGATCGCCACTGCATCTGACGTCGCAACCGCCTGAGCTTCGACGGCCGGTGCGTCCGCATCGACCGCTTCTCCGTCAACGAGCTCGGCCTCGGCAGAAGCGGTCTGTACGACGTCGAAATAGTCGAACCATGAAGCTTCTTGGCTGTTTACCGACTGTCGTGCAATCACGAGGCTCTGAACGGTTATGACGCCGTCCGGTGTGAATCCAACGAGCGACTGACGTGCATTCGATGCATCGATCAGCTCGAGTGCCTTTTCATACCCGGCGAACAGCTCGGAGGTTTGGAACGCACGAACGGCCGGGATCAGTTCGTCTACAGCCGCAGCGACTTGAGCCGCTTCACTGTTGCCAGATCGAACGATCTCGTCGATCATTGCGTCGGTAGCGCGAGCGACTGGGTAGACCGTGCTCGGCGACTCGCCAGCAGCGAGACTGAGGCGTTCGGTGCCAATCTGGCCGGCGAGCTCATCGAGCATCACGATCGATTGAGCGTTGATCTGTGCATCCTCGTTCGTCTCAGCAAGTGAACTTTGTTCACGGAAACCAACCGCACTTACGACTGCCAATGCCAGCAACGGAATTGCGAGCATCAGGATCAGCTTGTTCTTAATAGTCATGTTTGCTTGGGTCTCCTCGGCTTAGAGCCGGTCGAGAATCTCGCCGCGCTTGGCGTCGTATTCGGCCGTCGTAATGAGGCCATCGTTGTAGAGCAGGGTCAGATTGCGGAGTGCTTCTTTTACATCGGCACCGCCGCCGGAACTTTGACGAGGACTTCCGCCGGGAGCACCTGGGGTGCGTCCACCTCGTG
Organism: uncultured Acidimicrobiales bacterium; assembly: GCA_937969345.1. Taxonomy (GTDB): domain Bacteria; phylum Actinomycetota; class Acidimicrobiia; order Acidimicrobiales; family SHLQ01; genus SHLQ01. Next base: position 694 of record CALBVK010000201.1, on the reverse strand, counting down.
CGCCGCGACCGGCAACGGGTTGCCCGCGGTACATGATCTGTCCGGAGTCTTTCTTGCCCTTCGGTCGGTCTTTCGAACGGTCGACGGCGTTCTTGAGCAGTTCAAGATCTCGTGATCTGCGATTCTCTGTCATGAGCGTCTCCTCCGAATTCCGCCGGGCCCTTAACCTGCGAACTCGTCGTCGTAGTACGCATCGAGATCGTCTGCGCCATACATGGCTTCGTCGTAGTCGACGAAGTCATCGTTGTACGCAGGCAGTGCGTGCTCGGCGAGGTCGAGGCCAACCATTTCGTGTTCTGCGGTAACTCGGAGCCATCCGAATTCGCGTAGCACGAGGAACATTGCGAGTGAGCTGAGTCCCACAAAGGAGATAACAGCGAGCAGGCCGACTACCTGGTCGACCAATAGGCTCGAGCCACCGTAGAGCAGTCCGGCTGGACCGTTGCCATCAAGGGCTGCGTCTGGATCGGCGAACAGGCCAACCGCAATGGTTCCCCAGATACCGGCGAAGAGATGCACGGGAATTGCGCCGACCGGATCATCGATCTTGACACGGTCGAGCAAGAACACACCGTTCGTTGCGATCACGCCGCCGATAACGCCGACGATCATGGCGGTGAACACACCGAGGTTCGCGGCACCGGCGGTGACGGACACAAGACCGCCGAGCACGCCGTTGCCGATGAGGGTTACA
>CALBVK010000200.1 GCA_937969345.1 uncultured Acidimicrobiales bacterium | reverse complement strand
GCTGCGGGTAACCAAGAGCTGTTCGCCGACCATCTCCGTCGTAAAGAAGTCGCCAGCATTGCGGACTTCATCGACGTGGCCGAGACACAGCCACTCGTTGCGAAGTAGCTCGTCCTGTTCGACGTCGAGGAACGCAGCCGATGTGTAGAACGAGGCGGGCAGCGAGCGTGCCTGCTCGTCGGGCAATCGGTTCAACTTCGCGAGCGTTGCCCGCAAGTCGTCAACCTCAGATGTTTGGATCGTTCCCACCCGACCATTTCACCACGGCCCGATGGCGCGAACCCTACTGTGGGCGCCATGACCGACACCGGCGAACTCATCGGCCAGCTCGCAACCCAGACGATTGGCCTGTTGGGCACCGAGTACCCAAACGGCATTCGGCTGTCGATGACCGGCCCGATCGACCAACCGATTCGGCCGAGCGCCATCTACCCGGCCTTCTACGGTTGCTACGACTGGCACTCGGCCGTGCACTCGCACTGGCAACTCGTGCGAGCGCTTCGTTCCTATCCGAGCGGAACGTTCGCCGATGCTGCGACGTCTTTTCTGAACGAGAGCCTCACGGCGCAGAACATCGCGATCGAGATGCAGTGGATCGATGACCGGCCGAACTTCGAGATGCCGTACGGTATGGCCTGGCTGCTCGCGCTGTGCGCCGAGCTCCACGTGTGGGACAGTCCCGACGCACGCACCTGGCGAGATGCGCTTCGGCCAATGGAGCGCCATGCCATCGGCCGCTTCGAGGCATACTGCGACCAACTCGCCCTTCCCGTGAGAGGCGGCATGCATAATCAGTCTGCGTTCTCGCTCGGCGTGGTCTACGACGCTGCGGCCGCAACGAACCAGGATGACCTTCGAGCACTCATTGCTGACACGAGCCGGCGGCTGTACCGAGCCGACACGAACGTCAACCTTGCGTACGAACCGTCCGCTGCGGACTTTCTGTCGCCTTCACTCGCCGAAGCCGACCTGCTCGCACGTCTACTGCACGCCGCCGAGTTCGCCGGCTGGCTCGACGGATTTGCAGCTGCCGGCTTCGGCGAACTCTCCCCGGTAGAGGTAGTCGATCCTTCCGATGGACAACTCGCACACTGGGCGGGCCTAAACCTGAGTCGCAGCTGGATGCTCCGAAGAATCGCAAGGGCATTACCCAACAACGACCCACGCAGCGATGCCCTGCTCTCGAATGCAGCCTTGCATGCAGACGTCGGACTCCCGATGTCTACGCACCCCGCCTACATGGTCTCGCATTGGGTGCCCACCTTTGCGGTGTACCTGCTGACCGATCAGCTGTAGGGCACAACCCACCGACGCTCAGCTGGCAACGAATCGGATTGCCCGCGATTCGATCAGGTCGACTCGAGTATCTCCCTCAGCGATCGAAAGACCCTCGAGAGTGGCGTACACGATCGGCCCGGAACGAGACGACGCGTCATAGACGATGATCGGGTCGACGCCGGTGGGTTCGGAGACCTCGCCGTCGCCGTTGTCAACGACCTCCCACCACGTCGACGGAACATCGTGGTTGCCGTGCGCCTCAGCAGGTTCGCCGATGGTGATCGCGCTGTCGTCTTCGGCCTCGATACCCGCCACGCGAAGTGTCACTTCATCGGTGCCGAGAACGAGATGGTCGAGGTCGAGGGCACCATCGCCGACGGCGAGCTCATCAATGTGCCCGTCAGAGCCAACAACCCCGATGCTGCGGCGTGCTTTGTCTTGGTCGACCGTGAGAAAGTAGAGCCCATCGTCGGTCGACAACGGGCCAATGCCATCGACCACCACAGTCGTCACCGCTCCACCGTCGATCGCCACCGAAGCAATGTCGAGTACCTCGCTCTCCCCAGTGCGATCGACCCGGGTGGTGAATACCAAGGCCCCGTCGGGTGACCACTCGGGCTCGGTGAGATAGATCTCGGGTGTTACTTCGCTGATCTGTTCGAAGTCCCCGGATTCCAGATCGAGCACCCACAGACCGTTCCCTGGTTCGGAGAAGTCGGGCGAGTACGTCACCGCCAAGGACCGCTCGTCATTGCTGAGGGCAAGGCCGTAGATGATTGCATCCTCGGGAACGGTAAACACGGTCTCCACCTGTCCCGACGAGGGGTCGAGCGAGAAGATTCGATACGCAGGTCGTGCTCGCTGCTCGACCGCATAGACGACGTCGTGGTCAAACGTTGCGACAACCTCGAGATCGAGCGAGAACTGCTGGGCAGTGTCGGGCAAGACCGGCACGGCTTCGCCGTCCGTCCGAAATCCGAGCAGCCAGACGGAGAAGCCAACCCACAATGCGAGCAGGAGCTGTAGAACACGGGTTACACGTGGCGATCGGCGGCTGCGGGAGGTCGAAGCACGAGCAGCGTCTTGCATGGTCCGATACTGCCAGTCGCAGCTGTGCGTACCCTGTGAAGACTCACAGAGTTTTCACAGTTTCACCGACTTCACTAAGGATCCATGGCCGCATCCCGACCCGCCGCTCCGTGTCGCATCCTCGTCGTCGAGGACGAACCCGCAATTAGCGACATCGTGTCGACGGCGCTGCGGTACCAAGGCCACACCGTGACGCAAGCACACAGCGGGAGCGCCGGACTTGAGCGTGGACTAAACGAAGCGTTCGATCTCGTCGTTCTCGACGTCATGCTGCCGGGCATCGACGGCTACGAAATCTGCACCCGACTGCGCGCTGCCGACTGCTTCTCGCCCGTACTGTTCTTGACCGCTCGCGACGAGACCGATGACCGCATCAAGGGCTTCGTTACGGGCGGCGACGATTACATGACCAAACCATTCAGCGTCGACGAACTCGTTCTGCGAGCTGCAGCCATACTGCGCAGGACCGGCAACGAAGCTCCGAGCGACGCTCTAGTGCTTGAGAACCTCATGCTCGACCCGTCGGGCCATGAGGTTAGACGAGCCGGCGAGCTGATAGAGCTGTCGCCAACCGAGTTCCGCCTTCTGCACTACCTGATGGTCAATGCCGGCGCGGTGGTGTCGAAAGCCCAGATTCTTGTCAACGTATGGGATTACGATTACGACGGAAGCGAGAATGTGGTCGAGCTGTATATCGGCTACCTCCGGCGAAAGATCGACGCTGGCCATTCGCCGCTCATTCACACCAAGCGCGGCGTTGGGTATGTCTTGCGAGCAGCTGACTAGATGACGCGACCTGCACTCCGCTGGCTCATTCTGGTTCCGATCCTCGCGGTCGTCACCTGCGGCCTCCTCGGCCTATCGATCTACGTCGACCGTTACGTGCATCAGGATCTGATCGAACAAGTCGACGCCGAACTCGTGCGCGCTGAACAAGCAGGCGTTGCTCGGCTGACACCACCGGGCGCGCCTGATGGACCGGACCGGCCGCTGGTGCAACCCCGAACGACGCTCGACACGATTGCGGCGCCGATCGAGCTCGTCGTGTCATCAAATGGCGACCTGCTCGAACAGGCGGGCACGGACAACCCGTTCACCGACGCCGAGCTCGCCACGATCGCCGACCTACCGACCGGCCAGTACACGTTCAGCGAGGGCGAGTATCGCGTCCGCACGACAAGACTTCGCGACGGGGCGATCGGAGTCACAGCACTGAACCTGTCGAACGTCGATGCCGTTATGGCGAACCTGCGGCGAGCGCTCATTGCAGGCTCTGCCGTTGTCCTCCTCTTGCAAGCGGTCATCGTCTGGTTGATTGCCTCCTACCTCGCTCGTCCTTTGGGTCTAATGACCGACTCTGCTCGACGCATCGCAAACGGCGAACTCGACACCACGATCGGCGAACCGAGCGGTTCGCGAGAGACGGCTGCGCTGGCCGTTGACCTCGATCAGATGCTGGCGCGACTTCGCACGACGATTGAGCAAAGCGACCGGTCCGCGGAGGAAGCACGCCAGGCGCGAAACCAAATGGAGCGCTTCCTCGCCGATGCGTCCCATGAGCTCCGCACCCCGCTTACGGCGTTGAAGGGTTATGCCGACCTGTACCGGGGCAACATGTTGCAGAGCCCTGATGCGCTGGATCGAGCAATGGGTCGTATCGGTAGCGAAAGCGAACGCATGACCCGTCTCGTCAATGACATGTTGCGCCTCACTCGGACCGGAGCCTTGGTCGAGAGCCAGGTGGCACTCGTTGATGTGAACACCTCGATCGACGACGTGGTCGCGGACCTCAATGCCGCCTACCCCGACGCCGTGATCGAAATTCGACGAAACCCGAGCAGTCCAATAACGCTGCAGGGCGACTCCGACCAACTCCACCAGTCATTGCTCAACATTGCTGCGAACGCTCGGCACCATTCGCCTGCGTCGACACCTATCCGTATCGAGGTCGAGTGCGAGGCTGCGTCGGTAACCATTCGAGTCGTCGATCGTGGCCCTGGGGTCGATCCAGCGCTCGCGGACAAGATCTTCCTTCCCTTCTTCCAGGCCGAAGAGAGTCGTGTTCGCGACGGCGATGCCGGTGCGGGCCTTGGCCTCGCGATTAGCAAACGCATTATCGACGCACACGGCGGATCGATCGCTGTCGTTCCGACTCCGGGTGGCGGAGCAACCTTCGTCGTCCAGCTTCCTCTGGCATCGGCCGTCGAGGCGTCGACCATCGCTGGAACCCGGGAGCAAGATTCGCCGTTGGTGGTCGGCGACGGCTAGAGAAGGGGGATGAAGACTCTTCTCTCCGTTGAAGTTGGCGGCCCCGACACGCTCGTTCTCACCGATGTCGATGCGCCCGTAGCCGGTGCCGACGAGGTGGTTATCGATGTCCACGCAGTTTCGGTGAACTACCCCGACGTGCTCATCATCGAGGATCTGTACCAGGTGAAGCCGCCCCGCCCGTTCGCCCCAGGAGCTGAGGTTTCAGGTGTCATTTCCGCGATCGGCGAGAACGTGACGACGTTGGCCATAGGCGATCGCGTGCTCGCCGCCCCCGGCCATGGGGGCATGACCGAACAGATCGCCGTCGCAGCCAGCGCGTGTTACGCCATTCCTGATGACATGCCATTCGATGAAGCCGCGTCGTTCCTCTTGACCTACGGCACAAGCCACCATGCGCTTCGCCAACGCGCAAGTGCCCAGGAGGGCGAGACACTCTTCGTCCTCGGCGCTGCAGGCGGGGTCGGCCTTGCCGCGGTCCAGTTGGGTAAGGCCATGGGCCTCACCGTGATCGCTGGCTGCTCCAGCCAAGAGAAGGTCGACCTATGCATCGCAAACGGCGCCGACAGCGGCATCGTCTACCCGCGTGGCCCACTCGATCGGGACCAGCAGAAGGCACTGTCGAACCAGATCAAAGAAGCCGGTGGCGGTGGTGTCGACATCGTGTACGACGCGGTCGGCGGAGACTTTGCCGAGCCGGCGATCCGAGCGCTCAACTGGGAAGGCCGTTTCCTGGTCGTTGGTTTCCCCGCTGGCATCCCAAAGATCCCGCTCAACCTGGCGCTGCTCAAGTCATGTCAGATCGTCGGAGTGTTCTGGGGTGCGTTTACGTTTATCCAACCGGAGCTGCATCAGGCGAACGTTGACGAACTGTTCGCCATGTATTCGGCTAGTTCAATCAAGCCTCATGTCACGAGCCGTTACCCGCTCTCCGCTGGTGCCGAGGCGATTACCGAACTTGCCGACCGGCGTGCCAAGGGCAAGGTCGTCGTCGAGGTCCGCTAGCAAACTGGACCCACCCCCCACTTCTTCCGGATCTGTGGAGTCTGAGGTTCGATATCTGGGCCTCAGACTCCACAGATTCGTCAATCGAGCTGGGTGAACGTGTCGCCGATCGCGACGCTGCCTCCACTGATCGTCCGATAGCAGACCCCGGCGCGCTTGTGGAGCGCGAGTTTGGCGTCGCGGCCAAGTAGATCCTCGAGCAGCTTGCACGGTGCGGCATCTCGTACGACCTCGAGTTCGACGTCGCCGATTGTGACCCGGGTGCCGGGGGTTCTATCAAGTAGCCCCGAGGCCAGCGTGATGTTGCGTCGGGTATGTGACGCATTGAGGGACCGTCCGACCTCGGCTTCAGCGAGCGCGATCTCCTCCAGACTCTGAATCGTGACCTGTCGGTGCTTCGCGTTCTCGTATCG
>CALBVK010000199.1 GCA_937969345.1 uncultured Acidimicrobiales bacterium | reverse complement strand
TAACGACGAGAAAGACCGGGTCCCAGCTGGTCCAGTCAAAGTCGCTCAGATACTGCTGCTGCGCCAGAATCATGACGCATTCTCCACTCGCACGGTCGTGACGATACGCCCTACATCGAGCAGTTGCGCCACCGATGCGTTCGGTTGATTGAATTCAACCTCGACACAGCCCGGAGCCACGCCATCATTTGCCACTACAGGCAGCGTGATCGACCCAACATCGTTACCGAGCGTGACATCGCCACCAACCGTGATGTTCGCCGCATCGATATCGGCAGGGTTCATGGCTGCGGTCGCTCCAGCGGCCAAGGCGTTGAGCGACGGGCAGAAGGTGAGCATCGTGCCTTCGTCGTACATCTTGCGGGTGACAACGAGCGACAGGCCCGCACCCCCGTCGTCCTCGGCAACCGAAATACCCGAAGCCGATGGCACCGAGACGGACGATCCGGAGAGCAGAACGGCATCGGTGCCAGCGTCGACGATGCCCGCAATCGAGACATCGGCGTGAAGCGCCGAGGCGGCGTTGAGTTCTGCCCACAGCTCGTCGAGGTCGATAAAGCCAAGATCGGTTCCGAGCTGAGCGGCGAGCTCAGCGGCGATCATCCAGTCGGGACGAGCCGTTCCGGGAGGCGTGACCTTGCGGGACACCGAGCTAATGCGGCCCTCGATGTTCGTGAAGGTGCCATCGACCTCGGTCGCGCTCGCCGCAGCGGGGAACACGATATCTGCGCCGGTCGAGGTGAAGTTCAAGAGGCAGTCGACGGCGATCAGGTGCTCGACCTTGTTGAACGCTTGCTCGGCGAGCTTCGCGTCCGGGAAGTCGGTGAGCGGGTCGCAGCCGAGCAGGATCGCTACATCGATGCCACCGGCGGCGGCACGACGGAGCATTGCTTCGGTATCCATGCCGTGGCCCGTTGGTGCGGTGTCCCAACCTGCAGGGGTGCTGCCGAGCGGGTTGCGTCCGGGAAGGAGGCCGGGGGCGAGACCCATGTCGAGTGCGCCCATGATGTTGCCGCGATGCAAGCACGGCAGGAATGTGGCGTTCGGCTTTGCTTCGGCAATCGACGCAATGGCCTTCTCGATGACGGAACGGTCGGCAGACAACGTGCCCGGTCCGTAGACCACGGTGATGTCGCCTGCGAGCGCTGCGCTCGCCGCGTCGTCGTTGCCAGCGAGCAGCGCCGAAACGGTGTCGGCGAGCTGGGCTGGTCCGGTGCGAACCGAGTGTGCAGCGTACTGCGTGAGCCCGGTTGCGGTCGGCGAGACTTCGACGATCGTGGCCTTGTCATGTTCGGCTGCGTGACGCAGGCGAAGGAACAGCGAACCGTGGGTTTCCTTGGGGTCCACGCCGATGACCAGGACGGTTCCGCCGGGGGTACAGGCGTCGGCGATGGTCGCACGGGGAAGGCCAAGAACCAGTTCGGCGCTGAGGCCATCGCCCATCTGCGCATCGACGTTGTCGGTGCCGAGGACAGACTTTGCGAGCTTGGCCCACGCGTACTGCGATTCGTTCGACATGCGGGCGCCACCGAATACGGCAATGCGCTCGGGGGCGACGCCATCGAGCGCTTCGGCGGCCTTGCGAAGTGCGAGTGGCCAAGACGCTGCAACAAGCTGGTCGCCATCGTCGGTGGGGTTGCCAAGATCGTCACCACGAAGGAGCGGACCAGTGATCCGGGCGTCTGAGTTGAGGGCTTCGAAACTGAACCGTTCCTTGTCGCTCAGCCATCCCCAGTTCACGGCATCGCTGTCGACACCGAGGTAGCGGAGCACTTCGTTGCGAGAGCTCTGAACGGTGATTCGGGAACCGACCGAATCGGTCGTGGCCGTCGACGGTGTCTCGGTGAGGTCCCAAGGACGAGCCTTGAACCGGTAGGGCTTTGCGGTCAGGGCGCCGACGGGACAGATCTGCACGGTATTGCCCGAGAAGTACGACGAGAACGGTTCTTCTGGGAACGTGTTGACCTGGGTCTCGTTGCCACGCGCTTGGAAGTGGATCAGCGGGTCGCCGGCAACTTCTTTCGCAAACCGGGTGCAGCGATCGCACAAGATGCAGCGCTCGCGGTCGAGATAGACGATGTCGCTGATCGGAATCGGCTTTTGGAAGTGCCGCTTCTCTTCGACGAAACGGCTCTCACCAGGACCGAACGCCATGGTCTGATCCTGGAGTGGGCATTCGCCACCCTTGTCGCAGACCGGGCAATCGAGCGGGTGGTTGATCAACAAGAACTCGAGCACACCATCTTGTGCCTTCTTGGTGACTTCGCTTTCGGTCACAACGGTCATGCCGTCGGAGACCGTGAGCATGCAGCTCGGCTGAAGGCCGGGACCGCGGCCGGTATCGACCTCGACGAGGCACATGCGGCACATGCCGACCGGCTTCATACGTGGGTGATAACAAAAGCGCGGGATGTATACGCCGTGGCGCTCGGCGGCATCGATAAGGAGCTCGCCCTTGTTGGCGATGACGTCGACACCGTCGACATTGATCGTTACACCGGTTTCGACTTCAGGTTCAGTCGTTGTCATGCGATCACTCCTCGACACTTCCGGTCGAGATCTGCCGAAGGCGACATGGTCACTGCGCTTCGCTCCGTTCCCCTCATGAGCTGACCTCAGCTTTACTGTCGAGATCCACTGAAATCTCCGGATGATTCGCGGTAGCCGCCATCGCAATCTTCTCGTCGAATTCGTGGCGGAAGCGGCGAAGCGCTGAGGTGATTGGAGCGACCGACGATGGTCCGAGCGGGCAGATCGTGGTCTGCTTCGGTGGGAACGGCACGGCTTCGAGGCCCTGCGATTCGTCTGAGGCGACCGGGTACGGCCCTGGTGAAATGTTGTCGGCAACGTCGAGCAGAAGCTCGATATCGCCGGGACGGCCGTGACCGTCATAGATCCTCTGGAGGATCTTCTCTTCCCAGCTCGTGCCTTCGCGACACGGCGTGCACTTTCCGCACGACTCGCGGGCGTAGAAACGAACGAGGCGAAGGGCGGACTTCACCGCGCAGCTCGAATCGTCCATCACCATGATTGCACCGGAACCAAGCATGGTTCCCGCAGCGCCGACCGGGCGCGCCTCGAGCGGCAACGAAACCTGCTCGGGGAAGAGCCATGGGGCCGAACCGCCGCCCGGGACGAACGCCTTGAGGGTGCGACCATCGCGCATACCCTGGCAGTAGTCGTCGCCATACAGCAGGTCCTCATAGGTGGTGACGCCTTGTTCCACCTCATACACACCTGGGCGCTTCACTTGCCCAGAGACTGCGAACATGCGCGTACCTGGAGAGGTTTCGCTGCCGTATTTCTTGTACTCCTCGGCGGAGTTGTTCATCAGCCATGGCAGGTTCGCCAACGTCTCGACGTTGTTGACGATCGTCGGCTGACCGTAGAGGCCAACGGCTGCGGGGAAGAACGGAGGCTTCAGGCGTGGCATGCCACGGTTGCCCTCGAGGCTCTCGATGAGCGCAGTCTCTTCACCAACGATGTATGCGCCAGCACCCCAGTGGAGCACGATGTCGACAGAGAAGTCCGAGCCCAGAATGTTCTGTCCGATGTAGCCCTTGGCGTATGCCTCGTTGAGGGCATCGGCGATCCGCTGCTGGGCGATAGCCATCTCGCCACGGACGTAGAGGAAGCACTGAGACAGCCCGATTGCGTAACACGCGATCAGGCAGCCTTCGATCAGCTGATGTGGATCTCGCTCCATAAGGAGACGGTCTTTGTAGGTTCCTGGCTCGGACTCGTCACCGTTGACAACGAGGTAGCGGGGCCAGACCTCAGGCGGGCAAAAGCCCCACTTGATACCGGCCGGGAAGCCCGCGCCGCCGCGGCCGAGGAGCGTTGCGTCACGAGTCTCGCCGTGGACCTCTTCTGGAGTGCGCTTCAGCGCGGCCTTCAGGCCCTCATAGCCACCGGTCGCTTCGTAACGCTCGAGCGTGTAGCTGTCTTCGTAGGTGAAGCGCGAAGTAACGATTTTCGTGCCGGGAGTCTCGACATAGCCCGGAGCGTGTGGAACGTAATCACCAATGGCCATTAGTTGTCCTTCGCAGCCGCGGTGAGCCACACGGGTGCTTCGTGAATCTGCTCGGGTGCAATGATGTTCGCCGTCTGCTCTTCGGTCATGGTCTGGCGGGCGAGGCCGAGGGTTCCGTGACTTGGAATTGGCTCGCCGGGGTTCGACGTAATGAGTTTGTCGGGCGTATTGCCTGCACGAAGCGCAGCGATGATGTCATCGAAGTCGTCGTGGGTCAGACGAAGACCAAAGCGATAGTTGACCTGAATACAGGGCGCCTCGGTGCACGCAGCAATGCACTCGACGTCCTCGATCGTGAACATGCCATCTTCGGTGGTGCCGCCGGCACGAATGCCAAGCGTTTCCTCGGCGTGGTGCAAGAGTTCCTCGCCACCGAGTAGCTGGCACGACAGGTTGGTGCAGATGTTGACCATGTACGTGCCAACGGGATGCAGCTTGAACATCTCGTAGAACGTGCAGGTGCCCTTGACCTCGGCCGGGGTAACACCGACGAGCTCAGCCAGGTGAGACATTGCGTCGTCAGACACCCAACCATCTTGTTCTTGAGCCAAATGAAGCAGCGGAATCAGGGCAGACTTCGGCCGCGGGTAGCGACGAATGATGTCGTGGGCAAGCGCCACGTTGGCGTCAGAAAGTCGGCTCATGAGACAACCTTTGCTGCGTGCGACGTTTCGCCGCAGGCGAAACTCGGGTTTGGGGAAGCCCCCAGGGCTGAGCCAATACCGAAACTCGGGTTTGGGGAAGCCCCTTCGGGGCTGAGCCAATACGTCACCGGTCAACCTCACCCATGATTGGATCGACGCTCGAAATGACCGCAACAGCATCGGCGAGGAGGCCGTTTTCCATCAGGTGTGGGAGCGTCTGCAAGTTCACAAAGCTCGGGGCACGAACGTGCATGCGGTACGGCGTCGAGCTGCCGTCGCTCACGATGTACACGCCGAGTTCGCCGCGGGGACTCTCTACCGCTGCGTAGGTCTCACCAGCAGGCACTTTGAAGCCCTCGGTGAAGATCTTGAAATGATGGATAAGTGCTTCCATCGACTCATCGATGCGGCCGCGCGGTGGTGGCGTGACCTTCTTGTTTTGCGCCCGGTAGTCGCCCGATGGCATCTTCTCGATGCACTGGCGAACGATCTTGATCGACTCTTCGATCTCGGCGAGGCGGATGGCGTATCGATCGAAGCAGTCGCCGTATTCACCAACGGGGATCGCAAAGTCGACTTGGTCATACGCGAGGTACGGCATGTCGCGGCGGAGGTCCCAGCTGCTTCCAGCAGAACGCAGGATTGGTCCGGTGGTTCCGAGTGCGAGACATTCGGCCTCGTTGATCACACCAACACCTTGGAGACGGTCTCGCCAGATTGGCTGGCCGTTCATCAAGATGTGGTACTCGTCGAGGCGAGGCTCGAGCATTTCGAGGTACTCGAGCAGATCTTCTTGCCAGCCGTCGTGCAAGTCGGCGGCGACGCCACCGGGACGGATGTAGTTGTGGTTCATGCGAAGGCCCGTGACCTTCTCAAAGAAACGCAACAGTGGCTCGCGCTCGCGCCAGCCGTAAATCATCATCGACACGGCACCGAGGTCCATGCCGTTCGTCGCCATGAACAACAGGTGCGACGAGATGCGGTTCATCTCGCACATGAGCATGCGGATCCACGTGGCTCGCTCCGGCACCTCGACGTCGAGCAGCTTCTCGGTTGCGAGGGAGAACACCAGCTCGTTGAACAACGGCGAGGCGTAGTCCATCCGGGTGACGTTGGTCGGGCCCTGGAGATAGGTCAGATTCTCTGCCGTCTTCTCCATGCCGGTGTGGAGGTAGCCGACCACCGGCTTCGAGCGGATCACGGTTTCGCCGTCGAGCTCGAGCATGAGACGGAGCACGCCGTGGGTGCTCGGATGCGAGGGTCCCATGTTCATCAACATGGTCTGGTCGTTCTCGTCGTCGAGCGGCTGATCGGCCGCTTCCGCCATCTGCACCTCGGACATCCGCATGACCGAGCCAATGCGCGGCAGGAGTCCGAGCTGGCCCTCGTGGACCTCGGTGGCGGCGTCGCTCGGCATCGTCGATGCGGCGAGTGCGACCGGGTCGAGGGTGGCCGCATCTGCGGGGTCGAGATCAGGCTGTGGGGCGTCGGTGATCGCCATCAGTTGGTTTCCTTGAACTGCACCGGGATCGCTCCGGTGGCGTAGTCCTTGCGAAGAGGATGCCCTTCCCAGTTCTCGGGCATGAGGATGCGTGACAAATCGGGGTGACCGTCGAACGCGATGCCGAACATGTCGTAGGTCTCGCGCTCGAGGTAGTCGGCGCCCGGGTAGAGCGTGGTGAGCGACGGAACCGTCGGATCGTCGGCCGGAACCTGGATGCGTGCTCGGATGCGCTCGCGCCGCTGGTGATTCATGAAACTGGCGACGACCTCGAAGCGTTCCGGCTCGACGCCGGCGGGAAGCTCGGGGCGGCGCGGGTTGGTGAGGAAGTCGACTGCGGTGAGGTCGATGCACATGCGGTAGCCGTCGGCGAGGATCGCCGACGCCACGAGCAGCCACTGCTCGCGGGTTGGATGAATGACCCGCTGGTCGTCGGTGCTCAACGTCAACGGAGCGCCGTACGCGACCGGAGCGCCGCTTGCGGCGCTCTCGGTGGGGTCGGCGGTCTCGTCGGGGGTGTCTGTCTCGTCGGCCACGATCAACGCCGCCCGAGGCTCACGAGTTGAGACTCGCCCTGTCCATCGCGCTGTTCGATCACGATGCCGGCGCCCGAGCCAGACGCAGCTCGGCGACGCATGAGCTCGCCGTTCTCGATCTGCGCGTGCAGCGTGTGAATCGCATGGAGGAGCGTCTCGGGACCGGGCGGGCAGCCAGGGGCGTACACGTCGACGGGCACGACCTGATCAACACCCTGCACGATCGCGTAGTTGTTGAACATGCCGCCGCTGGACGCGCACACACCCATGGAGATGACCCACTTGGGCTCCATCATCTGGTCGTAGATCTGACGCAGCACGGGAGCCATCTTCTGGCTCACTCGACCGGCGACGATCATGACATCGGCCTGGCGGGGGGAGGCTCGGAAGACCTCCATGCCGAGGCGAGCGAGGTCGTAGTGCGACCCGCCCGTTGCCATCATCTCGATCGCGCAACAGGCGAGACCGAACGTGGCCGGCCAGCTCGAGCGGGCTCGCGACCAGTTGACCAGGGTTTCGAGCTGTCCCGTGACGAAGTTGTGCTCGAGACCGCCGAGGCCGTCTTGTTGCACGTCTGCGAAAGTGCCCATCAGGCGACCGCCTTGTCTGTCTCATCAGATGTGTCGACCGATTCGGCAACCGCTGCGGTCACGCTGCTGACCGAGGCGGGCTCGGCCTCCACGAAGCGGCCGTCGAGGCCGACCTTGCGGACGGTCGATGACGACGTGCGGCCCTCGCCGACCATGCCGGCATCGGCGAGCTGGCGGCGGTTGACCTGCAGCGGTCCCCAGTCGAGGGCGCCCTTCGAGATGAGGTACACGAACGACTCGAACACCAGCGCCGAGAAGATCAAGACGGCAACGAGGCCGAACAGACCGACCTCGCCACGAACCATCGCCCACGGGTAGAGGAAGACGATCTCGATGTCGAACACGATGAAGAGCATCGCCACGAGGTAGAAGCGAACGGGGAAGCGCTCGGGCGGTTCACGCCCGGGGACGATGCCGCACTCGTACGGAGCGAGTTTCTCGATGGTCGGTCGCCGCGGTGCGAGGAGCTTCGAGCCGACGAAGCTGAGTGCAGCGAACAACGCGCCCAGAATCAGTAGGGCCAGGATCGGCAGGTACTGAGCCATGAATTGCCTTTCAGACGCGCCGTGAGGCGCGTGGAGCGCTAGGCGACCGCGGCACGGATCGCTTCCTCGCGCCGGTCACGGGTGTGCAGGACCCAGGCGAGGATGGCGAACAGAATGCCATTGAAGATCGTGAAGAGAGCGGGCGTGACGCGGGTACCGCCGAACAGAGCGGGCAGCGGGCCACCGCGATCTCGTTCCATCACGACCGACACGACGGACTTGTCGGGGTCGGCTTCGGGAATGGGAGGCGGCTGACCGGGAAGGGTCGGCTGATCGAGGGCGCCCTGCACCTGAATGACCATGAGCTCCTGGGGATGCCAGAAGTGAATGAAGGTCGTGTCGAGCTTGTGAAGGATTCGAGCCGGGGCGTCGGTGAACAACTCGACCCAGGCGCTCTTGTCGGGATCATCGGCCGAGATCTCCGGATCGAGGAGCGGCTTGCCACCGATGTTGTACGCGCCGTAGCTCAACACGACGTAGTCGGCGGTGCTCTCGAAGAGACCTTCGGTCAAGAACACGTCGGCGCTGGCGACCGCCTCACCGCGGCGAGGGTTCGAACTGGCGAGGTAGCGCCAGTCGGCGAACCGCTGCGAGTTCTCGGTCGCAAACTCGACCGCTTCGATCTGTGCCAGATCGGGGTCGTCGGTGGACACACCCTCGGCCTCGATGTCGACGCTCTGCAGCGCGAACCCGAGGTCGGCGACGTTTTCGGTCTCGGCGAACGCCAGCTCACCGTCGTTGACCTCGACGAGGGCCCAGGTCTCGGCTTCGCCGACCCAGCCGATGGCGTAGATCGTCCACACCATTCCCATCAAGAAGTTCCAGCCGAAGAGGGCGGCCATCGAGATGAGCCCGCCGGAGCGGAAGCCCGAGTTGGTGGCGACGAGGAGGTAGGTCCCACCGATGAGAACGACGACACCGACCAGAACCGACAGCAGTCCACGGAAGAACGGATCGAATGCGATTCCGTCGATGAAGGCGAGGGTGACAGCGATCATCCGAGGCTCCGCTCGTAGTCGACGACGGCCTGAATGAGGTCCTCGGGCAGGAGCGCTCCGAAGCCGGGCATGAGGCCGGCGGCGCTCTGTCCGCCACGGCCGTAGCCGCTACCAGCGTTGGCGCCGTTGTAGATGAAGTTGAACTGTGCGTAGCTCGTGCGCTCGGGCATGTCGATCACTTCACACTCGAAGCCGACCTCGCCGCTGGGCAGAATGAGATCGTTCGGCCCGAGAGCGGAGGTGTCGATCGGCTCCGGGTCGACGAACACGCCGTCTTCGGACTCGAGCGGAACACGCTGGTCGAACGGGTAAGCGTCGCCGCTCGACGGTTCCCACAGACCGGACACGACCGCACACTCGGCGAGGTCGCCGGCGGTGTCGCCCTCGGTAAGGATGAGGTAGGCCTCACCGTCGGCGGTCACGGGGCTGCCACGGTCGTCGAGACGAACCTCGGTGCCGTCCATGGCTTCGTAGTAGAAACCTTCGTCGTCGGCGAGGCCGCCTTCGGGCGCCCACGAACCGTCGGGGAGCTTCCAGGCGTCATCGGGGAACCGCTCGTGAATGGTTCCGCAGAGACTGAAACCGATACCGGAGGGATCGCCACCGCCGCAACCGGCGATGCCGGGATCGAGCGGATCGGTACCGGGCAACCGGGGAACGGCCGGGCCGAGCGACCACCCGGAGGTGTGGCAGCGAGCGCAGCTCAGCGAACCGGCCTGGAAGCCGGAGAAGTAGCCGAGGTTGAACACGGCCTCACCGAGGGTCTCGAACTCGCCATCGGCGAGCGAACGCTCGACCTCGGCGCGGATCTCGGCTGCGAGCTCGTCGGCCTCGGCCTGTGCGGCGACAGGGTCAGCGGACTCGTTGATCTCGATCGGATCGAGTGACTGGACCTGGAAGGTCTGCATGTACTCGATGGTGTTCTGAACCTGCTGGCTGGTGAGCGGACCACCGCCCGGGGTTCCCCATGCCGCCATTGGCGATCCGGGTCGGCCGAAGTTCAGCACGTAGGTGACTTCTTCTTCGCTGTAGCGGTGGAAGAGGTTGTTGAGCGCCGGGGCGACCCATGAGGCGTTCGCGATGAACTGGCCGTCGCCGTCCTGGAGAACGTAGGCCGCGACACCACCGACGCCGTTGGCGGAGTGGCAGTTCACACACTGCGCGCCTTCGGTGTAGAGACCTTCACCGCGAGACTCGAAGTTGAGTTGGTACGCATCGACCGCACCCTCTTGGCGACCGGGCTCGGCCAACCAATAGAAGGGAAGGGCGATCGCTGTGAGGGTCAGCACGACGAGTGCGAAGCTCAGCGACGCATCGAGCTTCTTGCCCTCGAGCTCCTCATCGGAGAAGTAGAGCTTCTTGTTCGGCGCCAGCTCGATTTCGGAGCCGAGCTCGCTGCGTGCCTCGAAGATGTTGCGGACGAACAGCGCCACCATGCCGGCCAGCACGATGACGGCGACCGTGATGCCAATGGCGCGGAAATCCGCCGCAAGAAGGACCGACATCATCATCAGTGGCCGTCCGCGCTTCCGATGCAGTTCGGACCCTCGGCCTCTTGGCCGGTGGTGTTCACGCCAACGGGGGGACCCTGGATGATCACGGCGGTGTTGACGATGAGCTCGTCAGCCGCGTTCACTTCCATGGGGAAGCGATCCATGCCGCGTGGAGCAGGACCACCCTTCTTCTCACCGACTCGGTTGTACTGCGAGCCGTGGCAGGGGCACTCGAACCACTGCGAGGTCTGGCACTCCGGCACACGACAGCCGAGGTGGGGGCAGGTCTGGAACAGTGCGGTCACACCGGCGACCAGGCCCTGCTCGACCTGCGGGAAGAAGCCGTAGCTGGACTGCGCCTTCTCGACACCGTTTGCCGGGAACTCGGTGACCCACATACGACCTTCGGGCACGTAGAAGAATCCGCCACCGGCGGCGATGGCCGCCTCGATGTCGGCGATCCGGCCGACGTTGATGGCCGAGCCGAAGCCGCTCGAACCCTGGGGCCAGAGGAAGGCGATGCATGCGGCACCGAAGCCGCTGAGTCCGAGACCGAACATCGTCACGATGCCGCGGTTGAGGAACTGACGACGAGCGACGCCGAGCGTCTCGGGGTCTGGGGGAACGTAGGCGACGGGCGTCGACGGACCGGAGGCGACGAGAGCGCCCGAGCGGGTGTCGGCGGCGAGGCGCTCGACTTGGCGAGCCGATGCACCAGCGGCGACCAGCTCGGTCGAGGTGGTGTTGACGTCGGTCTCGATGGACGCGGCGTCTTCATCGACGTCGACCGCACCGCGGTCGCGCTTGACGGTCTCGCCGGCCAGCTGGCCGATGGCACCGTCGGTGTCTCGGCGGCGCAGTGATGCACCCGTGGCGAACAGCGCCACGAGGGCGAGGACCACGATTCCGATGATGAGGGCGACAATCATTGGTGTACCTCTCTCCTCAGAGCTCGAAGAACAGGCCGTCGGCCCAGGGGAAGACGAAGTTGAAGCCGGGGCCTCGGAAGAACGAGCCGATGATGGTGAGCACGGCCCAGAACATCATGAACAAGGTGAACAGCGAGACGGCGATCTTGCGATCCTCCGGCTTGTTGCTCGGGTTCTTGTCGATGTAGGGGGCCATGGTCAAGATGATGAGACCGATGCCGGGGATGGTCACGCCGGCGACCATCGGGTGGAACATGGTGAGCAGTTCCTGCAGACCGAGGAAGTACCACGGGGCCTTCGACGGGTTCGGTGTCGCGTTGACGTTCGCCAACTCGAGGAGGGGGGCGTTCACGAAGATCGAGAAGAAGGTGAGGAAGGCGGTGCAGAACAGGGCAGCACCGAACTCGACAACGATGAGGTGCGGCCAGGTGTGGACCTTGTCCTGGGGCTTCATCTTGATGTCTTGGATCGAGCCCGACTTCACGACCGTCAGCAAGCGCTGCGTGTGACCGGCTGGACCCGTCATCACCGGTGCGTCAGCAACCGCCGTCGCCGCAGCCACGGCCGTCCCGACACCGCCACCGGCAGGGGCCACCGCCGTACCGGCGGCCTCTTTCTGCTTGGCCGACTTCGAACGCTCGAGCAGGTGCGCAGGGATCTTCGATCCCTCGCCTGACGCCGCGGCGCCACCGGCATCGTCGCCGCCACTTGCAGCAGCGGGGGTCGACTCAGCCTTCTTGCGAGCCTCTTCGGCTCGCTTGCGGAGGTGTTCTGGGATCTCAGTCATGGAGTTCCTCGGACGGGGTTGTCGGACGATATCGGAGGGCGAGAGGCACGCGGTCGATGTTGCAGGAGCGCTTCTCTGGAGAAATCAACGGCCTAGAGCGGGCCGGAGATCCCTCCGTCCTTGCGGACTCGCCAGAAGTGGATGGCCATGAAGATCACGGTCACGAACGGAAGCATGAGCACGTGGAGCACATACCAACGGAGCAGGGTGTCGGTGCCGATGACCTTGCCGCCCAGCAGAACGAAGCGGACCTGCTCACCGAACACCGGCGTGAAGCCCATCATGTTGGTACCAACGGTCACGGCCCACAGAGCGAGCTGGTCCCACGGCAACAGGTAACCGGTGAAGGAGAGCAGC
>CALBVK010000198.1 GCA_937969345.1 uncultured Acidimicrobiales bacterium | reverse complement strand
TGGCGATGATGACCTTGTCGATATCGGCCCGGGTGCACATGGTGAGGGCATCGAGTGCGAGCCACACGTCGACACCTTTCTCACCGCCGCGGTTTTTGGACTTGACTCGAGCCTTCGTCACTTCGTCCTTGTGGTCTCGCGGATCGCCGAGGTCTCGATCTTGGATGTGCCATTCCCACCGATAGCGCAGCGTCTTCTCGAGCACGACGACATCGGTTGCGACCATGAGGTCGTGGCGGCGCCGTTCGGGGGCGTGTCGCTTTGCGTCGACTTCGGGATCGGGGATGCCCGTGGCATATCGGATCTCGACGAGTTCACAGTCGCCGGCGAGCTCGCGTCCGAGTAGCAGCGGGTGCATGTTGCCGTGCCCAAAGGCGTACCGAGCGCCGATCGTTATGTTCTGACCATCGATGAAGACACCTACGCGCATGACTGCACAGTAGCTACTCGGGATCGACGAGTTGTGCCGTTATCCACTCGGCAGCACGCTCGCCGCCCGCGAGTTCGACGTAGCCGCGACCGGCCGCTTGCAGCATTCCGGCGTTGATGAGCCGTGAGCGATAGACGGAGAACCACGAGCTGCTCTTGTCGATGGCGGCTCGGACGTCGACGGTTGCCATTGGCCCTGCGCCGTTGGCGGCGATGACTCCGAGGACCCGCTTTGATGATGGCGACAGCTGACGCCAGGTGGGCGCGAGCACGTCGAAGATCGATTGGTCTCGGGCGGCATCGAAGGCACCCATCAAGAGGTCGTCGGTGATCGGGGCGCCGTCGGTGAGGCGATGCCAGATCTCGTATCCGAGGAGCTGCACGAGGTAGGGGTAGCCCTTGGTTTCGCTCACTACCTTGGTGAGCGCGAGGTTGTCGTAGTCGACTCCTGCGTCGTCGAAGGGTGGCGTGATTGCGGCGAGCGATTCGGAAATCGACAGGGGTTCGAGTGCGAAGCGTGCGAGCCGGCTGAAGAAGGTGGCGCCTGGCGAGTTGAAGATTTGGTCTTCGATCGTGGGTAGTGCTGCTCCAGCAAAGACGACGTCTTGGACATGTTGCAGGTCATTGCCTAAGCGTTCGAGCTCGTCGATCTTTGCTGCGTGCAACTCGTCGACGGTGAGCACCAGCCCGGCACCGCCGCGTTCGATGACGGCGGCTTGCACCCGTTCCATCAGCGGCTTGAGGAGGTCCATGGGGTTGGTTGTTGCGAGGGGGTCGTCGTGGTCTCGTGCAATGTCGATGTGTCCACTTGCGAGGAAGATCGACGCACCGGCACGAATGTCGGTGATTTTCCAGCCGGGGTTGTCGGCAATCGCGACTTCGACGAGGCGAAGGTCGCGACAGATACGGCGGACCATGCCGTCGTTCGCGTCGACCGCCACGGTGATGTAGCCCTCTTGTTCGGCGATGTCGCGAAACGCTGCGAGCAGCACGGTCTTGCCGACGCCTCGGGGACCGGTGACGAGGCTCTTGTGATAGCGACCGCCAGGTCCAGAGGTCAGGCCTTCTCGAAAGAGCAGTTCGTCACGTTCGCGACCGACGAACGATGGGGGCCAGGAGCCGAAGCCTGGTTTGAACGGATTGTGTTGCACAATAGGTACGCCTTTGCGGATTGTTATAATTATAACAGAAGCCAACAACCCGGGTTATGGGTCGACTTGTGGCTGGCTCAGCACCGCTGCTCTTCGATACCCAACAGTACTTCGGGGTACTGTCACCCAATGCAGACAGACGGGTACCTCACCACCAATCTCCACACCGTTGGGCCACAAGCCGCCGAGCATGAAGCCAACGGCCACCTCGGGGCGTTCACCGCAGAAACCGCCCACGACCCCTTCCTTCCGCTGCTCGTAGCTGCCCAACACACCGAGACGTTGCAACTCGGCACGTCGATCGCTGTGGCCTTTGCCCGCAACCCAATGACGTTGGCCAACACGGCTCGAGACCTCAACGAGTTCTCCGAGGGACGCATGATCCTCGGACTCGGCAGCCAGATCAAGCCGCACATCACCAAGCGATTCTCCATGCCGTGGTCAGCGCCTGCTGCTCGTATGCGCGAGTTCATCGGCGCCATGCATGCCATCTGGGACTGCTGGGACACCGGCGAGCCGCTGCGATTCAAGGGCGAGCACTACACCCACATCCTCATGACCGAGTTCTTCAATCCCGGCCCGGCCAAGCACGGCAAGCCGGCGATCTATCTCGCCGCTGTGGGCCCGATGATGGTTCGCGTGACCGCCGAAGTTTGTGACGGCTGGATGGTCCACCCATTCCAAACACCCGAGTACTTCACCGATGTCGCCCTCCCCCGCTTCCGGGGCTACATGGACGATGCCGGCCGCCCACACGAGGCGTGCCAGATCTCGGTGCCGGCGTTCGTCGTCACCGGCGAAACCGAAGAAGAAATGGCCCGAGCGGCCACGTTCGTCAAGGGCCAGATCGGGTTCTACGGGTCGACCCCTGCGTACAAGGAAGTGCTCGATCACCACGGTTGGGGCGACGCCCACGGCGAGCTCAACAACCTCACCAAGAGCAACCGGTGGGCCGAGCTCGGCGACGTCATCGACGACGACATGCTGGCCACATTCGCAGTCGTGGCCGAACCCGACCAGGTCGAAGCTGCGCTAGAAGAGCGCTACGGCGCCACCGTCGACCGAATCAGCCGCTACGCCATCGGTTAGAGCTTCTGCGCTGCTGCGGCAGGCAATGCCATCAGATGTAATCGTTCTTGAGCGAAGTGGTCGCCAGCCCGGATCGCCCGTCCAGCGATGAACCGGCCGTCATCGAGAACTTGAGCGGCAGCGATCACTTCGTTGAGCTCAGAGACTGAACCGACATTGGGGACCGGGACGAGGTGGTTGCGTCGGAACCGGCCTATCTCGCCCTCGACACCGCCTTTCTCCACCTAAACCGGGTTCGCAGAAGAACGAATCGAACCGGTAATCCGAACGCAGCAGTTTGAACTGTTCGGTCTCCTCCCGGTTCCGGTCGGCCCACGGCCGTGGCGTCACGCCCTCACCTGTTGACGTGCACCGTCAGCCTATTTCCAACAGCCCGGCTCATGGTCCATTGACGCGACGGCTAAGTATCTACCTCTTCCAAGGCGGACTTTCTAAGTCCTTGGCAGATGGCTGTGAGCGACGATCGCATCTGATACTTTCGTCCTCGATCCTCCACAACTCCGTCTCGACGCAATACTGCGCTGTGCGTATTGCCTCGGCAAGACTCCCAAACATTCTGACATTTTCACTTTGTGTAAAAAGATGCCAAACAGCCCCTGCGTCCGGTCCGTTAGTTGCGTCGACTGCCATGAACTCGGCCAAATCTAAGGCGGCGATAGGAAGCCATTTTTTCTCACCGGGCCACTGCTCTCGGCTGAGAGGCTCACCACGAACCTTGGTGTTGCCGTCCTGCATTTCGATAGCAACTTCGACTGGAAGAACTGCCGCGTACTCCCAAAAGAAGCTGTAGTCAGCGTTCCCACCGAGCCATACATCCGGTTCGAACGAGCGCCAGGTAAAGAATCCAACAAGCTCGTCTTGATCTATTCGGCCTGACGCAACGAGTTGAGATCGAACATAATCCTCTGATGGCGGATCCATTAGGTGCCGTTCGATTGGAGAACC
>CALBVK010000197.1 GCA_937969345.1 uncultured Acidimicrobiales bacterium | reverse complement strand
GAGGAACGAACGGCGGTTCCGCCAGAAGGGGTCCCGACTCGTTGGCGGGCGCGGTGAGGTGCGTCGTGTCTGACGTGGTTGGCGAGGTTCCCTTGCCGCCATATGTCGCAGTCCGCTCATTACCGTAAATATCGGCCGATTACCGCGGAATCTGTCTGATGTTTACGGCCTAGTGTTACGCCGCGGAACGCCCTTTGAGGGCTGCGGGGAGGTCCATCTGGATTGGGGCCGCTGGCACGGCGCTCTGACTCCGAGGCAGCTCGACGATGAGCGCGGTTTCGTCACCATCTCGGTGGTAGCGCAGGCATCCACCGAGTGATTCGGTGGCCTCGCGGACAGCGAGCAAGCCAAAGCCGTAGGTGCCGCTCAACAGGTTTCCACGGGTTGCAAATTCGTTGTCGTGGATGACGCCGTCCTCGACCGTGTCCGGAAGCCCGGGCCCGTGATCGATGACCGAAATAGTGACGTTGCTGTCGTCGGTGAGTACTTCTAGTCGTACCGGCCCACGACCATGTGTCGTTGCGTTGTGAAGAAGCTCGAAGACGACGAGGGTGATTTGATCTCGATCTCCGTGGATCGTCGACTCATCGCCGTGGCTGGCGTCGAGTGTCACCGGCTCGCCAAGTGAGTCGATAATCGCAGCACACAGCTCTTCGACATCGACGTCTACGTTCTGTAGCGAACGCACTGCGCCGTTCAGGGCGGCGACATGTTCGAAACGCAAAACAGATCGGCGGAGGCCGTCGCTATCTACTTCAGGTGGCAATGAGTCCAACGTGCTGCGCAAGTGCGCTGCTTCCTTTGCGAGGGCGGCGGCCATGGCCTTCGAGGTCCCCGAAAGCGTCTCGAGTTCTCGCTCGATCTGGCGAGCGCGTCGTGGGGTACGACGTAACGCTTCAAAGATATACAGCGCCGCGGACGGCACCACGAATGCGACGATGAACGTGGCCAACGTACTGATCACGTTCATGAGGTCGTTGTCGGCGCGGAGTTGCTCGAGCGAGGCCACCTGTTCAGCGCGCATGACCTCGGACAAGACATCGAATGCTTCGCCGGTTGCCAATTCGGCCGCTTGTGCTTCTTCCTGGCTGACACCGCCCTGGGTGATCAGGTCGGCTTGGGCATCGGAGGCAGCCCGGTAGCGCACGAACTCTGAGCGGATGATCTCGGGTGTGCGCTCATCGAAGTTGGACTCGACAGCTTCGAGTGCGTCGTCAGCGTTGGCGAGGGTCGAGTCGAGAACTTCCGTTTGGTCCGGGCTTATCAGCGATACGCGTGATGCGATCGAGAGCTCGGCCCGGGCTATGGATACGACCCGTAGGTCCTCGATGATTCGAACCGACTGTTCGGCCTGGCGCGACACCGAACGCGCCTGGCTCGCGACGGCAAAAACGGTGGCGGCGAGCGCCAACAACGTAAGCCCACCCACGATCGAGATGATGAATGCACGCCCGCGATTCGATTCGTGCTGTCTCCGAGAACCGGTGGTCATGACGCCCGCCCATTCGCTTCAGCGAGAGCACCGACAGAGGTGGAGGCGACGTGCAGTCCGCCCCCGGCTCGCTTCGCCTCGTACATGGCATGGTCGGCGAGTGAGATGAATTGGTCGGCATCGAGGCCATCGGTGAGAATCGCCAGACCAATCGAGGACCCGAGCTGGGCGTTCTTCCCGTCGACGGTCATTGGCCGAGAGATCGCATCGTCGATGGCGGCTCCGAACTGCTCGAGAGCCACCATTGTGTCGAAGACGGTCAGCGGCAAGATGATGATGAACTCATCGCCACCCATTCGTCCTGCGAGGGTGTCTGGTCGGTCGACTTCGAACGCCCGCAAGGTGCGCAGACGCTCAGCGACGTGCACAAGAGCAGCATCGCCTGCACGGTGGCCAAGCGTGTCGTTGATTTGCTTGAAGCCATCGAGGTCGATGAAGAACAGCGCCGTATTTGCGTTTGTCGAGATCCGCTCCTCGAGCGAACTCAGGACATAGGCACGGTTCGCAAGTCCGGTTAGACCATCGTGGCGGACTTCGTACAAGAGTTGGTCCGAGTGTGCTTTTGCTTCGGCGAGGAGCTCGGCGGCGTGGTGAATCTCGCGTGCATGTCCGGCGAGCAACGCGAGGGCGCGCAGCTCTTGTTCGGTAGAACGTCGCCGCTTCGACCACACGCGAAGCACAACGGTCGAATCTCCATCGGAGCTGATCTGGACTGCGTGACCCGAGGAGAGGTCGTGAGCGTGCAGGAGCTGCCCGTGTTCGTCGTCGTCGGCGGCGATCGTCACAACCGAGCCAATGACCGCCTCGCGAGTCAAAATCTCGATCGGCGGAAGACGAAAAGGTCCTATCGAATGGCTGCCATGGGAGGTCAGTGTTCCGTCGGCGTGTCGAAGGACGACGTCGGCGTGATCAAAGCCGATCGTAACAGCGCTGTGAGATGCCGACGCGAGAACGGATTCAACCGAGTTCTCCTGGGACATGTCGCTGGCCGCTTGAGCAATCCGTCGCAAGCGGTCGGCAACTTGATCTGCGCTCCGGCGAGCATCTGCGAGATCATCCATTCGCTGCTGGGTGCTATCGGAGAGGAGTGCAGCAGGACCGCTCACGAGTAGCACGGCGAGCACCTGTTGAATGGCGAGTGTCAGTGTCTCGGCCGCCGGTTCGTCGCTGAAGCCGGTCGACAGTCGTAGGGCGAGGAAAGCAAGGCTCAAACCAATCCAGACCATGGCTGCAGGAGCCATGGAGAAAAGGACAGCGGTCTCGAGAACGGGCGCAATCAGTGCAATCCATGCGAGTGGAGAGGTTTCAGCATCGATGACCGCCATGACGCCGATGGCTAAAGCGGAGTCGAGCAGAATCACCGCCCACGGTCGATGTGCGTAAATGAGCCGCTTTCGATATTTGTGCAGCAG
Source organism: uncultured Acidimicrobiales bacterium (assembly GCA_937969345.1). Lineage (GTDB taxonomy): Bacteria > Actinomycetota > Acidimicrobiia > Acidimicrobiales > SHLQ01 > SHLQ01. The sequence goes on along the minus strand of CALBVK010000197.1, from coordinate 6,133 downwards.
TGTGCGAGCGGTGGAGAACAGACCGACGGCGGCGACGAGAACGAATGCCGCGGTGATGAGGATGACGTCGGAATTCGTTCGTTCGATGCCGCCTGAGAGCACGCTGCCAACGATGATCAGCGAGAGCACCGCACGCGTAAACGCGAACGCGATTAACGCTGATTCGTTGGTAGAAATTGACTCAACGCTAGGCCCGGAGTTGTCCGGAACGTCGAGCCGTCTTGGCTCAAACACACCCTTCCAATCGACACGATAGGCGAGAGCTTGAGGGTGGTAGGCCGTACGCTCTATGAGATGGAGCTAGGCGTTTTTGATGAGGTAGCCGAGCTGGTCCTCGCAATGGCCCCAGGCGATGTCCATGTTCGGGCGCATCGGCGGGGCGTGAAGGTCTGGTTCGACTCTGACGACATTCCCAAAGAGCATTACGAAGCCCAGCTGCTTTCGCGCCGTTACATCGATGGTGCGGACGGCATGGCTCTCGAGATCGGCTTCCATTCCGAGTACAAGACCGAAGCCGAAAATGACGCCGTGATCCAGCGCGTTGTCTCCTCAGAAGACGAGTGGCGATCCGATCTCGGAGACCAAGCGACCGTCGCAGTCTTCTTCGGAGCCGACAACTGGCGGCGCGTCTCCGAAACGTGGATCGAGCCGGATCTCGACGACCCAGAGATCACCTTCGAGGTTGCAAGTCGGCTTGTCGACTACGTCACGGTTCTCGAGCCCGCCAGAAAATAGCCTGGGCTGGGTCTCCACTACGCAGCTTGGAGCCTTATGAAGTGTGGTAGTCGGACCAGTTCGTACGGTTGCCGCCAGCAGAACGCGCACTGTCCAGATTGACTCGGGCCGCGAGTAAGAGATCATCCGGATCGAGCAGTTTCGACTCGGTGGTATGCACGGCTCCAATCGTCACGGTCGTCGACAGCAACTCTCCGGTCTCCAGAACGGCTGCGGCGACTCGTTGGCGAATGGCGTCGGCGACTCGCGTCATGCCGATTCGCCCCGATCCGGGAAGCGCGATCGCCAGCGTGTACGGACCGATCTTCTCAATGATGTCCGATCGGCGGATCGAGACCCGAGCAATACCCACGACGTGATCGAGGAGTTCTGCTTGGCGTTCGGGTTCGAGCGGGATGAACTTGTCGAGCTCGATTACGAGAAGAGCCCCCTCATCATCCATCGCTGCGAACGCCTGACGTATCGACGCAGCGAGGTGATCGAGGGGGAAGTCTTCTTCTCCAGGATCCAGAATGGAGTCATCGAAGGACTGGTGCAGCAGATCTTCCTGCAACAGCAGCGAACTCCCGTTAAACATCCGTGTTGACATCGTCGTCTCCAATCGAAACCCGCACTTGAGTGATCGCCACGACGACAAAAAACCTTTAGTCCAAAAGGACTAGTTCGTTTTCGGACTCTCTTATTGACGCCGGAGGCCCCTTAACGTTCTTCGCGGCGGTAGGCCTGACCGATTGCTGCTGGCGCAAGGCTTGGCCGGTTGCGGGACCGGATCGAGAGGAGCACGAGCACGACGATTGTGAGCGCGTACGGAAGCATGCTGACCACGATTGGATTGATCTCCGTTGTGATGCAGTTGGTGATCTCGTCGCCGTTGCAGCGTCGGGTTTGGAACCGAGGGCCGACGGCGATCAGTCCGCCGAAAAGAAGCGCTCCGATAAGCACTCGTCCCGGTCGCCATGCACCAAAGATGACGAGCGCAACGGCGATCCAACCGAGGCCGCCCACGATCGATTCGTTCCAGCTCGGCGTGACTTTCAGCGTTAGGTATGCACCAGCTAGACCAGCGAAAGCACCGCCGATTCCGACGGCGACTAGGCGGGTAGCGACGACCGGTGTGCCAGCTGCATCCGCGGTCGCGGCGCTCTCGCCGACTGCGCGCAGGTTGAGCCCGGCCCGTGTCCGGTTGAGTACGAACCACGTGATCAGGCCGAGCGCGAGCGCAACCCACCCCATCCCGTCCATCGAGAACAACGTCGGACCGACCCCCGGTATCTCGCTGAGTTGTCCGAGGGACAGGTTCGCGAACTTTGCACCCGCAGGCTGGCTGACGAGGTCGGTGCCCAAGAACGCGGCGAGTCCGAGGCCCAAGATGGTCAGAGCGAGGCCCGAAACCACCTGATCGGCGCCCATGACGACCGACACCACACCGTGCACCATGGCGAATATGGCGACTGCCAGCGCGGCGATCACCGCGGCTGCCCATGGCGAACCGGTCTGTATGCCGGCCCAGTATCCAGTCATTGCGCCTACGGCCATCATGCCTTCGACACCGAGGTTCAGGACGCCAGCCTTCTCCGCAATGACCTCGCCGAGGGCCGCGAGGTACAGCAAGATTCCGAACTCGAGCAGGTTGACCCACATTCCAGTGTCGGTGAGGAGGACCTGAAGGTCTCCCAGGATTCCAGCGATGATCATGAGGTCACCTCCGACGTATCACGAGATGTGGCGTCCCCACCGCTGTACGACTTCGGTCCGACGATTCGGTACGTCGTAAAGACTGCGGCCCCGAGTGCGCCGAGCAGTACGAGCGCTTGGATGATCTCGGCGATTGACGCAGGGACACCCTGACCTTTGATCGCGACGCCACCGACTCGGAGTGCGCCGAAGGCAATGGCGACGGCGGCGACGCCCGACGGACGCATGAGTGCGAGTGCAGCAACAATAATGCCGGCGAAGCCCCACCCTTCGGCGACACCTTCGACGATGCGGTCGGTGGCGCCAAGTCGCAATCCGCCCACGAGTCCGGCGATCGCCCCCGACAGCACAAGCACGGTGAGGATCTTGCGCTTGAGCGAGATGCCGACGTATTCCGCGGCTTTCTCGCTCGACCCTGCGATACGGAGCTCGAAGCCCCACTTGCTGCGCGCCGCGTAGAAGCCAAAGACGATCAATACCGCCGCGGCGATGAGCACGCTGATGTCGGCACGCTCAAAAAGTGTTGGAAGCGCAGCTTGCTCGGGAAGTTCGGGGGCGACTGGAAAGCCGATCGAGGTGGGGTCCTTCCAGGGTCCATTCACGAGGTAGCGAACCGTGCGCAGCGCAATCTCATTCAACATGAGCGTCGTGATGATCTCGTTGACGCCAAGATGTGCGCGGGCAATGGCGGGGCCGAGGGCGAGTATGCCTCCGCCGATGGCTGCTCCGATCAGCATCAGCGTGATCAGCATCGGTCCGGGAAGGTCCGGACCGAGCCGGGCGACCCAGGAGCCAGCGATAGCCCCGGCGATGATCTGGCCTTCGGCTCCGATGTTCCACAATCCCATTGAGCCAGCGACCGCAACAGCTAGCCCGGCCAGGCCGAGTGGAACAGCCTGGGTGAGCGTCGTCGACCATGCTTGCGGCGACCCGAAAGCAGCGTCGGCCATCTTGAGATAGATCTCGACGGGGGAGTGACCCGCGACGACGAGGAGGACGGCGCCGAACGCGAGAGCAACGATGAGCCCGATGCCGAATGCAAGAACCTGTCCACCGGGTAGCGCCTGATCGCGTTTCGCTAAACGAAATCCAAACATCAGTGAGCGCTCCCTTCAGATGCGTGAGCACCAGCCATGGCTGCGCCAACTTCTTGTCTCGTGGCGGTGTCGGGGTCGAACTCGCCTACCACCGCACCCTCGTGCATCACGAGCAATCGGTCGCTCAGGGCGAAGAGCTCCTCGAGGTCTTCACTGATGAGCAAGATGCCAACACCATCGCTGGCTTGCTCGACGAGGATGTCCTGGATGGCCTTTACACCCTGAACGTCGAGACCCCGGGTGGGTTGGGCAGCGATGAGCACGACGGGTTCGTCATCGAGTTCTCGGCCGACCAAAAGGCGCTGCAGGTTGCCACCCGAAAGCCCGGCCAGCGGTTGATCGACCCGGCCAACTTTGATGTTGTACCGCTCGATGAGGCTTGCTGCTCGGCTCTCGGCCTGGCCAAAGTCGATGAGAGGACCGTCGCCCAACGTGCGGTAGTTACGCATGATTGCGTTGTCGATGGCGTTCATCCGTGGGGCGAGTCCAACCCCGATGCGATCCTCGGGCACGTAGGCGAGTCCATGGGAGTTGCGAGTGCGGGCATCCATACCAGTGATGTCGGTGTGCGTAACGCTCACGGTGCCCGTGCTCGCTTGTCGGAGTCCTGCGATGGCGTCGGCCAACGGGCGTTGGCCATTGCCAGCAACGCCAGCAATTCCCACGATCTCACCGCGGCCCACGACGAGCGATACGTCGTTGACGACCGCTCGTCCGTGGATGTCATGAACGATGATGTTGTCGACGTCGAGCACCCGCTCGCCCACGACGGTGGTGCGTACACGGCGCTGAGAGACCGCCGTTGCTTCGCCGACCATCAGCTCGGCCATCCGCCCAGCATCGAGGTCATCGACAGACAGCGATGATGCGACGGTCTTCCCGCCGCGTAACACCGTGGCTTCGTCGCAGAAGGTTTTGACCTCGTCGAGCTTGTGGCTGATGAAGATAATGCTCCGACCCTCGGCGGCCATGGTGGCGGTGATTCGGCCGAGCTCAGCTGCTTCGTTTGGGGTGAGAACCGCAGTTGGCTCATCGAGAATTAGCACCTGGGCGTTTCTCCAGAGCGCCTTCAAAATCTCGACGCGTTGACGTTCGCCCATCGAGAGTTGCCAGACCTCGCGGCCTGGCTCGGTGTGGAGGCCAAAGCGCTCGGCGAGCTCGCCGACCTGCTTCTCCATCGACGACTTCGACAAGACGGCTGGGGCGCTGCCGAGCGCGACGTTCTCGGTCACCGTGAAGGTCGGGATGAGCCTGAACTCTTGATACACCATGCCGACGCCAGCGGCGATTGCGTCGGCGGGTTTCGAGAAACTCTGCTCCACACCGTCGAGGCGGACGGTTCCCTCATCGGGACGGTAGACGCCGGCGAGGACGTTCATCAACGTTGTCTTGCCAGCGCCGTTCTCACCGAGGACTGCATGCACCGAGCCTGGAGCGACGGTGAGCGATGCCCCGGCGTTCGCGATGACTCCGGGAAACCGTTTCCAAATTCCGTCGAGTTCTACTGCTGTCACGTGTCCTACTAAAGGGCCTGTACACGGCCGCGTTGCGAGCCCGCCAGAAAAAGATGACGGGCCGCCCGCCCCTCGTAAGTGAGGAGTGCGAGCGGCCCGAAGTTAGATCGATTTGGCGTCGAGAGCCAACTACTCGACGGTGCCGATCACGTTGTCGACGAAGAAGCTCATGGTTGCGAGGACGCCGTCATGGAGCTCATCGCCCGGTCCAGCTACTGGGTCGCCGCTGAACGGGTCGAGCAGCTCAGCCTGAACAACGCCGTCTTCGATGATGACGTTTCCTTCTTGATCGGTGATGGTGCCCTGGTCGAAGACATCGAACTCACCGTTGAGGATGGAGTCCTTTACAGCCTTCATGTCGGCAGCCACCGGCGAGCTATCAGGGATTGCGATGTCGACGACGCCGTCGGCCATGCCGCCCCACCATGCCTCAGGGGTGTACGTGCCAGCCTTGGCGGCTTCGATGACCGCAGAGTAGCGAGGCGTCCAGTTCCACACCGGAGCGGTGAGGTATGCGGGAACCTGAGCGCTCATATCGCTGTGGTAGCCAATGAACGTGCCGCCGGCATCGCTGATTGCAGCGCCAGTAGCGGTCGAGTCCTGATGCATCGAAAGCACATCTGCGCCGGTGTCGATAAGTGCCTGCGCCGCAGCGCCTTCCTCGGCAATGCCGAACCAGGTGCTGGTCCAGGCGACCTCGACGGTTGCGTCCGGGTTCACGGCCTTGACGCCGAGTGCGAATGCGTTGATGCCACGGATGACCTCGGGGATCGGGAATGCTGCGACGTAGCCGATCTTGTCCGACTCGGTTGCTGCACCTGCAGCCATGCCGGCGATGTAGCGAGGCTGGTACATGCGGCCGAAGGTGTTGCCGAAGTTCGTGTCGTTCATCTTGAAGCCCGAGATGTGCTCGAAGATGACGTCGGGGTTGTCGGCAGCGAACTTCTCGGTGGCGTCCATGTAGCCAAACGATGTGGTGAAGATGACGTTGTAGCCCTCGTCGATGAAGTTCTGAACGGCTTCGTCGAATTCGGCGCCGCCCTCAGGAATCGACTCGACGAATGCGGTCTCGACGCCGGTTGCAGCCTCTGC
>CALBVK010000196.1 GCA_937969345.1 uncultured Acidimicrobiales bacterium | reverse complement strand
AAGAACTCTTTGCCTTGGTACTCGAACAGGTCCACTGTTTCCTCCGTCGTGGGGTGAGGTCGCACGTCGTGAACGCCGACTGATACAGCGATACTAGGCAAGGGAACATCACTTCCCTGGTCTCCAACTCAATTGCCTGTGGGTGCATCTATGCCTGTTGCAAAAGGTCCATCGTTCGACATACGTAGCGCCGCCATCTTTGGTGGCGTCGCGGTCGTTGCCGCCGTGATTATCGGCATCGTCGCAATCCAGCTCGGAACCCGAACAAACACGCTGATCTTGGGCGACACCGATTTCGGCTCGCTGAGCGCCGACAACATGGCCGCGGAGATCGCCGAGAACGGACCGATTCTGTGGCCCGACATTGCGAGCGGCAACCGGGACATCTGGTTGCAGCACACGGGCGACACTCCGGGCGACGGATGGGTGGCCTTCGATGCTCGTGTTCCCGGTGCTGGCCGAGAATGCAACGTGACATGGAACGTTGCGGAGCGAACCTTCGCCGACCCCTGTGACGGAACGACCTATGACGAGGTTGGCAACGGTTTGCCACAGATCCCGGTGTACATCGACCAGCGAACCTTGATCATCGACCTCAACGGCATTCGCGACCCCGAAGAGTTCTCTGGCTACTCGGGATAGTCGGTCGAAAACGACAAATGCGGTCCCAGAGCCCGCCGCTCTGGGACCGCAGTTATCTAGTTTTTCAAGCCGCCTGACTCGATAAACCTTGGGGATTGTCCGCCGCCAGGTGTAGTAAAACACACCCCATCCCCAAAAAATGACAACGAGTTGTCATTTCACACTTTTCGACACCGCACAGCCCGATTCGAGAGCTCCAGTGTCAAAACTACCCATTTGGGTAGGTCCGAAAATCGTTGATTCTCGGGGCTACAGCTTCTCTAGGGGCGCCCAACTCAACAAAAGTTGCTTCTCCCCTACGTCGGGGAAGCGGACGCGTGCTTCGGCCTTATCTCCCGATCCTGTGATGTCGATAATGACACCTTCACCAAATTTGGCGTGCATGACATCGTCGCCGATCTTGAGACCGAGTTCCTCGGCTCCAGACGGCGTTGGACCGGTCCTCTTCAGCGCGGTATCGACCATCGATTCGCGGTGTTCCTGACGTCGGTTCTCGCGGTCCTTCGAGCTAAACCCGCTGCTCGACCCATAGCTGCCCGAGCCAAAGCTCGACGAGCGACGCCTCGCCCGGCTGCCTTCGGCGTCTTGGACCAGACCCTCGGGGATCTCGTCGAGAAACCGACTCGGTGGGTTGTACTGGGTGGTGCCGTGCAGCATGCGGCTCCAAGCGTGCGACAAGAAGAGCCGCTCGCGGGCGCGGGTGATACCGACATAGGCCAACCGTCGCTCTTCCTCGAGCTCGCGTGGTTCGCCGAGCGATCGCATATGAGGAAAGACCCCGTCCTCGAGACCGATGAGGAACACGACTGGATACTCAAGCCCCTTGGCCGAGTGCAACGTCATCAATACGACCTGAGACTCGTCTTCGTCGAGCTTGTCGGTATCGGCGACCAAGCTGACCTGTTCGAGAAACTCTTCGACCGTTTCGAAGTCCTCGGCACCACCGACGAGTTCGGCCAGGTTCTCGATGCGACCCTCGGCTTCAATCGAACGTTCCTCTTCGAGGTCGGCCATGTAGCCAGACGCATCGAGCATGTACCGCAGCATCTCTGCTGGCCCGGTGTCCTTAAGCTTCTCGGCAGCGTCGTCGATGAGCACCAGAAATTCATCGATGCCCTTCGGAGCGCGGCCCGAAACCCCAGCTTCGTCATAATGGCGAAGGGCGTCGATAAACGGCACTCCCATCATCTGTGCCCACTGGTCAAGCTTCAGCACGGTCGAATCGCCAATGCCGCGCTTGGGAACGTTGAGGATTCGCTTGATGCTGACCTCATCGACGGGGTTCGCGACCGCCTTCAGATACGCCATGGCATCTTTGACTTCGCGACGGTCGTAGAAGCGGGTGCCCCCAATGACCTTGTACGGGATGTTGACGCGCACAAGGTATTCCTCGAGCGCACGACTCTGCGCGTTGGTCCGATAGAACACCGCCATGTCGCCCCAGCGATGCATTCCGCCCTCGTGGATGCGGGCGAGCTCGTGGGTGACCCATTGGGCTTCGTCGATCTCGTCATCGGCGAAGTACCGCAGGATTTTCTCGCCGTGCCCTTGTTCGGTCCACAGCTCTTTGGGCTTGCGGCCCTCGTTGTTTTCGATGACCGCGTTGGCGGCGTCGAGCACGGTCTGAGTCGACCGGTAGTTCTGTTCCAACAGGACGACGGTCGAATCGGGGAAGGTTGTCTCGAACTCGAGGATGTTGCGAATATCGGCGCCGCGGAACCGGTAGATCGACTGGTCGCCATCGCCCACCACACAGACCTGACGGTGTGCACTTGCGAGCATGGTCACGATGGCGTTTTGGACTGTGTTGGTGTCCTGATACTCGTCGACGAGCACATGGCGGAACCGCCGCTGATAGTGATCGAGAACATCGGGGTGCTTCTTGAAGAGTTCGACGGTGTTGAACAGCAGATCGTCGAAGTCCATTGCGCCAGCCTTGAGTAGCCGGGCCTGATACTCGGCGTACACCTCCGCGATTTTGCGCTCGAAGATGGTCTGGGCACCCTCGGTGTATTCGGCGACGGTCTTGTAGTCGTTCTTGGCCGAACTGATTGCCCCGTGGACCGTTCGAGGCGGGAACTTCTTGGAGTCGAGGTTGAGGTCTCGCAACACGTAGCCGGTCAGCCGGACAGCGTCGGACTGGTCATAGATCGTGAACGATGACGGGAAGCCGAGCCGAGCAGCGTCGCGTCGCAGGATTCTCACGCACGCCGAGTGGAACGTGCTGACCCACATCTTCTCGGCGACAGGCCCGACCAAGGCCCCGACGCGCGTCTTCATCTCATCAGCGGCCTTGTTCGTAAAGGTGATCGCCAAGATCTCAAACGGCGACACCCCGCGCTCTTGGATCAGATGCGCAATCCGATGGGTGAGCACCCGCGTCTTTCCCGAGCCTGCACCAGCAATGATGAGCAGCGGTCCACCGTCGTGGAGCACAGCGTCTTCTTGGGCAGGATTGAGACCGTCAATAAGTGG
>CALBVK010000195.1 GCA_937969345.1 uncultured Acidimicrobiales bacterium | reverse complement strand
AACCGACGACGCGACACCGCTCCAGTTCTGGGTCGCTGTCGCCGAGGGCGGTGTGTTGCAGCTCGACGATGTCGTTGCCCTCGACCGGGTGCTCCCGACCGGCGAACAGATCTCGATCTACGGCATCGTCAACCAAGTGCGCGCCCGCCACGAAGGCGCCACGTTCGATAGTGACGTGTTCCTCATCGCCGATGGGGTCTTGCCCGCCGAGGTCGCCGAGGCCGCGCTCGTGCAGGTGACACGGATCGTGCCCGAGGTCTTCATCCCTCCCCTGCCTGGCACTCCGGTCCGGATCGCAACCGACGACGAACGCGACCGTGCGCTCGACTTTGACAGCGTCAACCGCCGCCTGCCCGCCGGCTTGAGCCGGGAGAACGACCCGATCTACCTCGACCTCGACTTCGTCGACGGCACCAAGGGCGCGCACATCAACATCTCCGGCATTAGTGGTGTTGCCACCAAGACCAGTTACGCCACCTTCCTGCTGTACTCGTTGTTCAACACCGGGGTGCTCGGCAAGGAAGCGGCGAACACCAAGGGCCTGATCTTTAACGTGAAGGGCGAAGACCTACTCTTCCTCGATTCGCCCAACGCGCACCTGACGCCGGACCAGGCAGCGCGCTACGAGCACCTCGACATGACGCCAGCACCGTTCTCGAGCGTGGGCATTGTGGCACCGCCTCGACGCGGCGACCGGGCAGCGACGCCTGCCGTTGGGTCTCGAACCACTGGCGTAAGCCCCTTCTTTTGGACGCTCGACACGTTCTGTCGTGACAACTTGCTGCCGTTTTTGTTCGCCGACGCTGAGGACGAGCGCCAGCAGTACACGATCGTGGTGCAGTCGGTAACGGCGCAGCTCGCAGCGGCGGTCCGTAACGACGCTTCGAACGATGGTGCGGTTCGCATCGAGGGCACGACCATCCGAACGTTTGCGCAGTTGGTCGACTTCATCGAGCGCAAGTTGATCCCCGATGACCCCGACGACAAGCCCGACCAGCGCTGGACCGGACGTGCGGTCAGCGGCAGCAGCATCAATGCGTTTGTTCGCCGGTTGGCATCGTCCACTCGCCACGTTGCCCATCTCATTCGTGCCGATGTCGACAACGCGCCGAACTACGCTCTCGACCTCGACCGCAATCAGCTCACGGTCGTCGATATCCATCAGCTGCACGACCGGGCCAAGCGCTTCGTCGTCGGTGTTGTCCTTCGGCAGGCGTTCGATGCGAAGGAAGCGTCGGGCGTGGCCAAGCCGTTGCAGTTCATTGTGCTGGACGAGCTCAACAAGTACGCGCCACGTGATTCGTCGAGCCCGATCAAGGAGATCCTGCTCGACGTCGCAGAACGTGGGCGTTCGCTCGGCATCATCTTGATCGGTGCGCAGCAGACGGCGAGCGAGGTGGAGCGTCGCATCGTGGCCAATAGCGCGATTCGTGTGGTCGGTCGGCTCGACACGGCTGAGGCCGGACGTGACCAGTACGGGTTCTTGCCGGGTGTGCAGCGTCAACGGGCCACGATCCTCAAACCTGGCTCGATGTATCTGAGTCAGCCTCGGCTGCCGATCCCGTTGTTGATCGAGTTCCCGTTCCCTGCGTGGGCTACTCGTAGCGCTGAGGCGCAGCGTTCGACCGAGGGAGACGGCGACCCGTTCGAGGGACTCTGACATGGCTAGTGCGAAGACGGCCGGCACACCCGCAACGACACCGATAACCCTGCTTCATACGTCGGATTGGCACATTGGCAAGACCATCCGGGGTCTTAGTCGGGCGGATGAACATCGGGCGGTTCTCGGCGAGGTCGGCGACATTGCTCGGGCACATGGTGTGAACGTGGCGGTGGTCTCTGGTGACCTGTTCGAGACATCGGCGCCCACTGCGGAGTCCGAGCAGATTGCGTGGGACGCGTTACTCGACCTGGCCGATGCTGCGGGCAACGTGGTGGTCATTGCTGGCAATCACGACAATCCGAGGCGTCTCGATGCGCTCCGCAATCTGGCCAGGCTCGGCAACATCCATGTGGTGGCCGAGCCGCGCCGCCCCGACGATGGGGGTGTGATTCGCCTGGAGATCGATGGCACGGCGGTGAACGTGTCGGCGCTGCCGTTCGTCTCCAAGCGTGGGATCGTGCGGGCCGATCAGTTGATGCAGGGCGAGGCCTATGAGCATCAGGGTCTGTACGCAGACCGGGTTCGTTCGATTTTGGAGGCGCTCGACGCGGCGTGCGATGACGACGCCATTCGGATCATCGCCGCCCACGGATTCGTGCTCGGCGGTGGCGCCGGCGGCGGGGAGCGACCGGCCCATCTGGCCGACGACTACGCCATTCCCGCGCAGGTCTTCCCGACCGGGGCCAACTATGTGGCGTTGGGGCATCTGCACAACGCACAGAAGATCCCGGGGCCGACGGCGATTCACTACAGCGGTTCGCTGCTGCAACTCGACTTTGGTGATCACAACGTGGCGAAGTCGGTGTCGATCGTTGAGCTCGCCGCGGGTGCACCTGCGGCGGTGACGGTGGTGCCGGTGACGGGTGGGCGGCCGTTGCGAACGATCAGCGGGACGCTCGATGAGTTGCGGGCGACCGAGGTTGGCGATGAGTGGTTGCGGGTGCGGGTGAACGAAGCTCGCCGCACCGATTTGGCCGACGAGGTTCGTGCGATCTTTGGCGAGCGTTGTGTCGACGTGTTTATCGAGGCGGCCGAAGTCGCGACCGAGACGCGTCGTGCTCGGGAGATGATTGCGACGCGCACGCCGAGTCAGCTTTACGGCGACTATCTCGAGAGCCTCGGCATCGAGGACCCGACGTTGGTGGCGCTGTTCGACGAGTTGCTGCATGTGGTCGATACCGATGCTGATGATCTCGACGATGACGATGGCCCCAATGACGATGGTCAACAGTCGACGGCTTCGGTTTCGGAGGACGCCTGATGCGGCCGCTTCGCCTCGAGCTGCAGGGTTTCTCGGCGTACCGTTCCGAGACGACGATCGATTTCGGCGACCATGACCTGATCGTGTTCACGGGTCCGACCGGGGCGGGCAAGTCGTCGATCATCGACGGCATTGTGTTTGCGCTGTACGGCTCGGTTGCCCGTTACGACAACGAGAAGTTGGTGGCGCCGATCATCAATGCGTTGTCGGCCGAGGCGCGGGTCCGGTTCGATTTCTCGGTCGGCGAAACGACGTACACGGCGGTGCGAATCGTGCGGCGAACCGCCAATGGTGCGAGCACGAAGGAGGCTCGCCTCGAGTGTGGCGATGAAGTGCTGGCGAGCACCGCGCAGGAGCTGACCGCCGAGGTTGAGCGCATCTTGGGTCTGTCGTTCACCCAGTTCACCAAGACGGTCGTGTTGCCGCAGGGCGACTTTGCTCGGTTTCTGACCGAGCGTCCGCGCACGCGGCAGCTGTTGCTTCGACAGCTGCTCGGGCTCGATGTGTTTACGGCGGTGGGCAAGGCGGCACGCCGTCGGTCGCGGACGATCGCGGCCGAGATCACCACGTACGAGCGGGTTCTGAGCGACGGCGTTCCGGTGACGAAGACGCAGATCAACAAGATGCAGGCGCAGCTCGATGCGCTCGATGCCGCTCAGGAGAAGATCTCGGTCTTGGGACAGGAGAGAGACTCGGCGACGGGTGCGCTGACGGATGCTGCTGGGCTGCTCGATGAGCTTGACGTGAAGCTCGAGGCCCTCGGCGGGTTACAGATGCCGCCGGAGGCAAAGACGTATGGTTCGGCGGTAACCAAGGCCGAGGCTGCGCTCGTGGCGGCCGAGAAGTCGTTGGAGAAGACGGCTGCGAAGCACGACGCGGCTGTTGCGAAGCGGGCGGAGTATTTGGACGAGGCCGAGATCGATGCCGGGTTTGCGTTGTATGGCGAGCTTGCTGCGCTCGACGACGAGATCGCCACGTTGGCGGACACGAGCGACGCGGCTCAAGCCCATCTCGATGCGGCGCTGGCGTCAGCCGAGGCAGCTGCGGTCACGCTGACCGACGCCGAACAGGCTGAGACCGTGGCCCGCACTCGGGCCGGTGCAGCGGGCATCGCTGCGACCTTGCATGAGGGCGACGAGTGCCCGGTCTGTTTGCAGCTCATCGATGAGCTCCCGTCCCACGCGAGCGGAGATGCCGGACACACTGATGCTAAACACGCTGACGCCGAATATGTGGCGATGGCACGGCTGACCGAGGCCGAGGAGGCCCGGCACGTAGCGGCCGAGGCTGCGCACAAGGCCACCGAGGCGGTGACGATCGCCACGCAGGCTGCCGCCGAGTTCGGTGCGCGCCTGGATGCGTCGAACAAGTCGCGGGCCGGCCTGGTGGCCAAGCTCGACGGGTTCCCGACCGAGCGGCAGCTCTCGACTCAGCAGACCCGGGCACATGCGGCTGACGAGAAGCTCGATGCGGCGGCCGATGCGTTCGCGCAGGCAACGGCCGACGTCGATGCGGCGGCTGCAGCGTTGGAGGATGCTGCGGCGAGCGGCACGGTGTTGAAGCGGCAGTTCACCGAGGCCCGCGATGCCGTGTCGGCGCTTCGCCCGCCTGCTCCGGGCGAGGATTCGTTGACGGACGATTGGGCTGCGCTGGTTGCGTGGGGCAAGCAGCAGGCGACGGCGCTCAACGCTGAACGCAAGGCGCTGGCGAAGGATGTGGCAGCCGCGGAGAAGGCTGTCGCTGCGACGGAGAAGCGTCTCGTCGGTGTCGGAAGTTCGTTCCTTGCCCCTGGGGCAACGATCGGCCCGGACCAGGCGGCGAAGGTCGTGGCGAATGCGCACGCCGATGCTCGGGTGGCGTTGGCCAATGCGCAGGATCGGCTGGTTCGCCAGAACACCCAGTCCGAGCAGTTGGTGACCTTGCAGCAGGACCGCAAGCTCGCCGACGAGCTGGGTAAGCATCTGGCGTCGGGAATGTTTGAGCGTTGGATCATGACCGACGTGATGCACGATTTGGCCGAGCGTGCGTCGACGCATTTGTTGACGTTGTCGGGTGGGTCGTTCTCGTTGATTACGAATGGGTCGGACTTTCAGGTTCGGGATCATCGCAATGCCGACGAGCTGCGCAATGCCCGCACGCTGTCGGGGGGCGAGACGTTCCTGACGTCGTTGTCGTTGTCGCTTGCGTTGGCCGAGAGCATCACCGAGCTTGCGTCGGCGACGACTCCGCCGCTCGAGTCGATGTTTCTCGACGAGGGGTTCGGCACGCTCGATCCTGAAACGCTCGACACGGTGACGGCGGCGATCGAGGAGCTTGGGGCGTCGGGCCGGATGATTGGTGTGGTCACCCACATTGGTGAGTTGGCCGAACGACTGCCCACCCGCTTCGATGTGCAGCGGGGCCCCCAGGGCGCAACGGTGCAGCTGCACTCCCAAGCCTGAGTCCGCAAAGCGAGAGCGTTTCGAAGAAAGGCGATTAGCGAAGGAGGCCGCCAGGCCGAGGAGTGGCGGGGACAGGCCCCACTCGGTTGCTAGTGCCGGGCGAGACGGTCGCTCACGAGACGGTTCAGGCTGACACCTTGTTCTGCGGCAGTTTCGGCGAGTTCCCGATGGAGCGTTGGCGGAATTCTGACGTTGAACTTTCCGG
>CALBVK010000194.1 GCA_937969345.1 uncultured Acidimicrobiales bacterium | reverse complement strand
GATGTTTGGGGATGTGGAAGCAAAATTTAGACTAACCCCAAGCCAAGTGATCGTAACCCAATCGAGCGCCGTTGGCCCGTCGATCGGGATTTCGATGGATGGTGTGTATTCGCAAACCCGAAGGGTTGTTGATTTTCACGCTACGTCCCGAGCAAGCCACAGGCTCTGAGCAGACCACCGACTCTGGTGACGACACCTCGGGCGACGACTAACTCGGTGCCTGCGCCCGAGAGCGACGACGAATTTGCCCATCGCATTGCGAGCGAGGCCGCCGAAATGCTCGCTGGACTTCAGCGAGAGGGCGTCGCTGCGGGCAAGTTTGGTTGGAGTCTCGAAGAGATAGGCGACACCGCGGCTCACGATTTTCTTGTGGCAGCGATCGCCGCTGAGCGGCCCGACGATGGATTGTTGTCCGAGGAGGGTCATGACGACGGTGCCCGGACGGCAAAGTCCCGAGCGTGGATCGTCGATCCGCTCGATGGTTCCAGCGGGTTTGGTGCGGGGAATGCCGAGTGGGCGGTGCATGTGGCGTTGTCGATTGACGGTGAACCGTTGGTTGGAGCGGTGTCGGTGCCGGGGATGGATCTCACGGGTAGTACGGCACATCCGCCGATCGTTCCTGAGCGTCAAGATCGTCGGCCTGTGGTGATCACGGGTCGAACAAAGGCTCGTAGCGATGGCCGGTTACTCGCACATATGCTCGATGCCGATCTTGCAGCCTGCAGCAGCGCGGGTGTCAAGGCCATGCTGGTGATGTCCGGCGAGGCCGACATGTATGTTCACGATGGGCCGCTGTACGAATGGGATGTTTGTGCGCCGGTCGCCGTTGCCTTGGCGGCTGGTCTCGATGCCTGTCAGACCAACGGCGATCCTATTGTTTTCAACAAATCGCGTCCGGTCTCGGACAGTTTGATCATCTGTCGTCCCGAGTTCACGGGGCTGATCATCGACGCATTGCAGTCTCGCTGACCCACCTGGTCACTCTGTGGAGTTGCAGGCTCACGTAAAGCAACACCGAGCGTGACACTTTTCGCAGTTTCAAGCTGACTTTGCGAGATTGTGCAACTAAGGTACATACCTGAGTAGGGCGACGACAGGTGATCTGTCGGCGGTCGGGGCACGTGTCGGCGGACGGAGGACGACCTCGAATGCAAAAGATTTCCTATTCACCACTACATGCGGCATCTGGAGAACCAGTGGCGGCAGGCGATGACAAGATGGACGAAGCGCCGAAGGCGAAGAGCGCTGGACATCCGCCGCTCGCGCTTTTCGACATGGTGTGCGCTGCTGTCGTTGTCATTCTTGCGACCCTTATCGCCGAGGGCCCTTCGGGTTTTCAATCGGCTTCTCATGTTCTGCTCGGCGCCGCGGGAATTGTCGGGATCTGTCTGACCCTGTGGTGGCGTAACGCCTATGTGGTCACTCGATCGATTCGTTGGGATGGCAACTTGTCGTTGCTGTGGACGTCGATAGCTGGCGTCACCGTTGCGATGATTGCGGTCTCGTGGCTCCTGCAACTCGAACCCGCTCGCCTGTTTCAGGTCCTCGTGTTCGCCGGTTGGCTCGTGACCATGAGCGTGGTTCGGTTCGTCTTTGCCCGTCGTCGCGATCACACGGGCAGTCCGGTCAAGGTGATCGTTGCCGGTAACACTGGCGATGCGCTCGCGACCCGACTGGCGCTGCGAGCCGATACGCGAACCGCCTATGACGTGCAGGGCTTTGTCATGGACCGGCTCGATGATGATGTGCCGCCGATCGTGTCGCAATTGGCGCTCGGGTCGATCGATCACCTCCCTCATGTCGTCAAAAAGTCTGGCGCCGAACTGGTGGTCGTGTGCCTCGGGGCGCTCGACGCCGAGCGTTTCGCTCCAATGGTTCGTCAGCTCAACGTGTTGGGTGTCGATGTTGCGCTCAGTACCGGCTTGTCGAACGTTGCCCTTCGCCGGGTCAGCCTCGGTCACGTGTCAGGTCGCCCAATGGTACGGGTGACGCCCGCTCCGCTCAGCGGCTGGCACCTCAATACCAAGCGAATTCTCGATGTGTTGGGCGCTGGCACCCTCATCATCCTCACCGCACCGTTCATGCTCTTGGCTGCGGTCGCGATCCGAATCGAAGATGGCGGGAAGGCAATCTTTCGCCAGACGCGCGTCGGCAAGGGTGGGTTCCCGTTCACGATCTACAAGTTCCGCACCATGGTCGATAACGCCGAGGACATGCTGATCGATCTCACCAACGACCACGAGGGTCCGGTGTTCAAGATGCGGGGCGACCCGCGGATCACGCGGGTGGGATCGTTGTTGCGCAAGACCTCGATGGACGAACTGCCGCAGCTGTTCAACATCTTGCGCGGACAGATGAGCCTCGTTGGGCCTCGACCATTGCCCGTGCATGAGGTCGAAGCCGCTCCGGCGAGCTTCCTCGACCGCCATGCGGTCAAGCCTGGCCTCACGGGCCGTTGGCAGGTGTCTGGTCGTTCCGACACCGGGTTCGACGAACTCGACGAGCTCGACCGCTGGTACGTCGACAACTGGTCCCTTGGTCAGGATTTCGAAATCTTGGCCCGAACCGTACCCGCCGTGCTCCTCGCACGCGGCGCCCGATAGGAGGATCGACATGGCATCTCGCTCCTCACGTACTCGCAACATGCTCCACGCTGTTGCCGACATTGCCGCTATGGCGTTGATCATGGTCGGCGTCACGATCACCCTTTGGGACTCGAGTCACCTGCTCACGTCCGGCTCGGTCCGCCTCGGTGTGCCTGTCGCGCTCGGTGTGCTCGCCTATCTCGTATGGCAAGGGATCTACGACGAAGCCCAGTCACGTCGCTGGCCCGCAGCGGTCGGCGAAGTTACCCGCGCGGTCATTTCCGGAGCTGCCGGGTTCTCGCTCGCTGGCTTTGTGATGGCCGTCGGTGGTGGCGCTCGTCGTTGGGTCGTTATCGTCTCGGTGCTCTGGTACGTCTTCTTGGCGCTACATCACGGGTTGCGCGCCGCGCTTCGGTTGAATCGCAGCCGGGTGATCGTCGCCGGTAGCCCTCGGCAGGCAATTGCTATGCGTGACGCGCTCCGTCGGGATCGGCGCCATGCATATCAGGTCGTTGGTTTCGTGGTCGACGAGGCGATCTCGCGCATACCCGATCAAGCATCGCGAGAGGCGCTTGGCTCGCTCGAACAGTTGCCGGCCTTGGTCGTGCTGCACGATGTCGACCAGGTCGTGTTTTGCATGGACGGTCTGACCGGCGGCAAGTTCGCGCCGTTGGCTCGGATGCTCAATCGTCAAGACGTGCAGGTGTCGTTGACGGGTCTTGGCGACATTGCGCCGCGCCGCGTGGGTATCAACCATGTCGAGGGCCACCCGGTCATCTCGATCAGCCCGTCGGTTCGCTCAGGTTGGCGGATTTGGGTGAAGCGTGGCGTCGACATCGTCGTTGCGAGCATCGCGTTGTTGGTCATGGCTCCTCTTATGGCGACGGTCGCGTTGGCTATTCGCTTCGTCGACGGGGTCGAACCAATCTTCCGTCAGCAGCGCGTTGGCAAGGGCGGTCAGCTCTTTACGATCTACAAGTTCCAGACCATGGTTCCCGAGGCCGAGGAGCTCAAGATCGATCTCACGAACGAACTCGATGGTCCGGTGTTCAAGATGGAATCGGATCCGCGAATCACCCGCATCGGTGCGGTGCTCCGGAAGACGTCGATCGACGAATTGCCGCAGCTCATCAACGTGCTGCGTGGAGACATGAGCCTCGTTGGGCCTCGCCCGTTTGTGGAGAGTGAAGTTATTGCGGCGCCTGAGGGCTTCCGCCACCGCGAGGTTGTGACGCCGGGGATGACCGGTCAGTGGCAGGTTTCGGGCCGTTCCGATACCGACTTCTCCGAGCTCGATGAGCTCGACCGCTGGTATGTCGATAACTGGTCGCTCGGCCAGGATCTTGAAATTCTGGCGAAGACCGTTCCCGCCGTGCTTCGGCAAAAGGGTGCTCGCTAGCGAGACTTCCGGCATCGTCCGTACAAATGGACTTATTTGTCTGGGTTAATACGGTGTTACTCGTCAGAGTCGACTCCCGTCGTTCCTAGGTTGTGTGGACAATCGACGCAACGGGAGAAATTCATGTCGGACAATTGGGGATTCGAGACACGGCAGCTGCACGCAGGTCAGGTAGCCGACCCGGCCACTGGATCGCGGGCGGTGCCCATCTACCAGACGACGTCGTTTGTGTTCAACGACGCCGAGCACGCAAAGAACCTGTTCGCCCTCGCGGAGATCGGCAATATCTATACGCGCATCATGAACCCAACCACGGCGGTGCTCGAGGCTCGCATCGCCTCGCTTGAAGGTGCACCCGACACCGCGGTTGGGCTGCCGGGCGCGCTCGCAGTAGCCAGTGGCCAAGCGGCCGAGGTGCTCGCGATTTTGAACTTGGCCGAAAGCGGCGACCACCTGGTGGTCTCGTCGTCGCTCTACGGCGGAACGTACAACCTGTTCAACTACACGCTTCCGAAGATGGGTATCACGGCGACGTTTGTCGACGATCCAGACGATCTCGATGCGTGGGCGGCGGCTGTGCAACCGAACACGAAGGCGTTCTACGGCGAGACCATTGGTAACCCGCGAGCCAACGTGCTCGACATCGCCGGCATCTCCGAAGTCGCTCACGCCAACCAGGTGCCGCTCATCGTCGATAACACCGTGGCGACCCCGTACCTCATCCGTCCGCTCGAGCATGGCGCAGACATCGTGGTGCACTCGGCGACGAAGTTCATCGGTGGACACGGCACGTCGATCGGCGGCCTGATCGTCGACGGCGGTTCCTTCGACTTCGGTGCGAGCGGGAAGCATGCAATGCTCACCGAGCCCGACCCCAGCTATCACGGCCTTCCGTATTGGGGTGCCCTCGGGCCAGGCTCGTACATCATCAAGGCGCGGGTGCAGTTGCTCCGCGACCTCGGCCCTGCGGTTGCGCCACTCAACTCGTTCCTGTTCACCCAGGGACTCGAAACGCTGAGCTTGCGCATGGACCGGCACTTCGCCAATGCGCAGAAGGTTGCCGAGTACCTCGATGCTCGACCCGAGGTGGCGAGCGTGTCGTACGCAGGACTTCCGTCGTCGCAGTGGTACGACCGGGCAACCGAGCTTGGTGGAGGCAAGGGGTATGGGTCGATCGTTGCGTTCGATCTCGCCGGTGGCCTCGAAGCAGGTCAGACGTTCGTCGGGGCGCTGGAGCTTCACAGTCATGTCGCCAACATCGGTGATGCGAAGAGCTTGGTGATCCATCCGGCGAGCACGACTCATAGCCAGCTGAGCGAGGAAGAACAAGCGGCGTCGGGAGTGCGGGCAGGGCTTGTGCGATTGTCGGTCGGCCTCGAAACAATCGACGACATCCTGGCCGACCTCGATGCTGGGTTCGCGGCGTTGTAGCTCGTTGCCAGCTAGCCGTGATCGAACAGTGACCGAGTGATTTGGAAAGCGTAATTCCAACCGCGCAGTTTGTTCTTCGCTATTGAACGTGGAGCTGGCATCCTGAAGGTGGAGACGGTGGAACCCTCTTAGGGCCGGCTGTCGGCAATGTAACGATGTCTCGGATCCCGCCCCGCAGACAGAGTTAGGCGAAGCCGACCGCTGGCCCTTTGAGTTTTTCTGCCTCCGACAGGGCGACTACCATTATTGGTGTGTTCCTACCGGCGGGGTGAGAACGTGTAAATCACGATCGCGAACGCTGGCGGGTTTTGGCCTGTCCGTGTCCGTAACCAACGCGTATGCGGAGCGCTGCCATATGGAACTTTCCCGTGCCATCGAGCACATAAACGAGACCCGTTCGGAACTCTCGACGCGCAACGACGAACTTGACGAACTCGTTGCGCTCGCGGTTCGACGGCTCATCAATGAACCGTTCGAGGTGTTGGCCAAGGGCCTCAATCCGAGCCGTTTCGACTCGTGGTCGAAGGGTGCGCGTAGCAAGGTTGCGCGTCAATTCGGATCGTCGAGCGATCTGATGGCCGAGGTTCTGCGCCGGGCGATCGTCCCCGAACGAGGCAATCTTGCCGGAACGCTCGAGACCGCTGCGGACGTGATTCTCGCGGGTGAGAGCTACGACGTTGTCGCTCGAGCATTCGCCAATGCCTTCTATGACAACTTGGCGAACGATGATGGCTTCCGCATCCAGATCATGGCGTGGACGGCTGCTCCGAATCGCAAGTCGATCAACACCGAGCTCAGTGCGCTATACGACTCGATGCAAGACCGGATCGCGCTGGGCATTACCGCCGTGCTCGAAGCGTCGAACCGTCGAGTCAAGCAAGGCCTCACCATCGACGAGCAGGCGGGCATGTTGTTGGCCGCGACCGAAGGTGCCGTTGTCCAGGGGATGGTTCGTGGCCACGACCTGGTGCGAAGCCGATACGCCGACTATGTGGTCTTCCTGCTCGACAACGGAAGCGAACCAATCGATTAAGCGAGTCCTCGCGGCGTCCGACAGATCTTGAACACCAGTGGTGCGCGGCGCGCACGGCGAGATCGAGGAGACTTGGACCATGCATGAACGCGCAGGCCAGCCAGCTCAACCAGAAGACCTGATCGATGTGGACGCATTGCTCGGCGCCTATTACGACGTGTCACCGGATCCGTCGAACGTGGACCAGCGAGTGGAGTTCGGAACGTCGGGCCATCGCGGTTCGGCGTTTGATGGTTCGTTCAACGAACCGCACATTGCGGCGACTACACAAGCCATCGTCGAGTATCGCACGTCTCAGGGAATTAGCGGGCCGCTGTTCTTGGGCAAAGACACCCACGCACTCAGCGGACCGGCGTGGACTACAGCGCTCGAGGTATTGGCTGGCAACAACGTCGATGTGATGATCGACCCGGCCGACCGCTTCACGCCGACGCCAGCGATTAGCCACTCGATCATTGGCCACAACGCAGCCGGTGGTGCTTCGGCTGACGGCATCGTTGTCACCCCTTCGCATAACCCGCCCCGCGATGGTGGCTTCAAGTACAACCCGCCACACGGTGGACCCGCCGACACCGACGCGACCTCGTGGATTGCGAATCGGGCGAACGAACTGCTCGAGTCGGGTAACGCTGGCGTGCAACGAGTATCGGAAGAGGCTGCTCGGTCGGCTGACACGACGCATGCCCACGACTACATGGGTTCCTATGTCGATGACCTCGGCAGCGTGCTCAACCTCGATGCCATCCGTGATTCCGGCGTGCGCATTGGCGCCGATCCACTAGGTGGCGCCGCTGTTGATTACTGGGGTGCAATCGCGGAGCGCCACAACCTCGATCTGACGGTGATCAACCCGAACGTCGACCCAACGTGGCGGTTTATGACGCTCGACTGGGATGGCAAGATCCGGATGGACTGCAGTTCGCCGAACGCGATGGCTTCGCTCGTGGCGGGCCGCGACCGCTTCGACATTTCGACGGGCAACGACGCTGACGCCGATCGTCACGGCATTGTGACCCCCGACGCGGGTCTGATGAACCCGAACCACTTCCTTGCGGTCGCGATCGAGTATCTGTTTGCCAACCGCCCGAATTGGGGGGCCTCGACGGCTATTGGCAAGACCCTCGTGTCGTCGTCGATGATCGACCGCGTTGCCGCATCGTTGGGACGCACGCTGATCGAGGTGCCGGTCGGGTTCAAGTGGTTCGTGCCAGGCCTGATCGACGGTTCGGTCGGCTTCGGCGGCGAAGAATCCGCAGGAGCGTCGTTCCTTCGCCACGACGGCAGCGTGTGGAGCACCGACAAGGACGGTCTGATCCTGTGTCTTCTGGCCGCGGAGATCCAGGCCGTTACCGGCAAGAGTCCGAGCGAGCGATATAGCGAGCTAACGAGCGAACATGGTGCACCTGCCTATGCGCGCATCGATGCTCCCGCTACCCGCGATCAGAAGGCAACGCTCAAGGCGCTTCAGCCGTCGGACGTGACGGCGACAGAAATCGCCGGCGAGGCGATTGTGGCTACCCACACCGAGGCACCCGGTAACGGCGCGGCGATCGGTGGGCTGAAGGTGCAGACCGAGAACGCCTGGTTCGCGGCCCGCCCGTCTGGCACCGAGGACGTGTACAAGATCTACGCCGAGTCATTCCACGGGGCAGACCACCTTGCCCAGGTACAGAACGAGGCCAAAGCGCTTGTTGATGGTGTGCTCGGATAGGTCGATGTTCCTACCGGAACGTGGTTGACTTTTCGGGATTTTCCTAAAACTCGGGCTCGATAAAACAGGCTGAACGCCTCAGGGCGAGATCGCACGTGCGTGGTCTCTTGGTGTCATACACCCCTGATCCGGTCTGAGAGTCATGTCTAAAAGATCTAAAAGAGTCGTACCAACAGTTATCGCACTTGCCCTGGTGATCTTCGCTATCGCACTAGTCGCATTGAGCCCGGCAAACGAAGCGTCTGCTGCGGCAGGTGACGGAGGCTGGGTCGATCACCCAGGGCTCGTTCCCGACACGCCTGAGCGCGACTACCCGATCATTCGTGACGACGCAGCGGGCCTGCCGTTGCAGACCCGTGCGATCGACTTGATCGGCAACTACATCATCAGTGGTGGCGACTTCACCACGATCGAGCTGCAAGACGGAACCTTGGTCTCACAGCCGTACCTCGCGATCGTCGACTGGCGCACGAAGGATCTCGTCTGCACCAACCTCGACGTTGACGACGAAGTCTGGTCGATTGCACCAGGACCTCGCGACAACACTGCGGTCATCGGCGGACGATTCGACAAGGTCACCGGCGCTGATGGCGTCGAGCGCACTCGAAACAAGATCGCCCTGATCGATCTTGAGACCTGCTCGGTCGACAAGACGTGGATTGTTTCGGGCCTCAACGGCAAGGTCACCGAGCTTGCTGTTCGTAACAACCGTCTCTTTATCGGTGGCGATTTCACCCAGGTCGAAGGATTGGCCAACGAGCGTCTCGCTGAGGTCAGCCTCGACACCGGCACGCACAACCCTGCGATGAACTTCATCTTCGATGGCGAGCTGAGTCGAGCGATTGTCGGCATGGAAGTTTCTCCCGCCGGCGACCGTCTTGGCATCGTGCATCGTGCGACCTCGATCGCCGGCCAGTCGATGCGTGGCACCGCGATCTTCAACATTTCGAACCCTGCCGCTCCGTCTCTTACGAACCATCGAATGAGCACGGCGGCGAACTCGTACACCTACTACTACGACATTCAGGACGGTTCGTTCAGCCCCGACTTCACCAAGATCGGAATTGCGAACGGAACGGCGACGGTTTCGGATTATGTGTCGGTCATCCCGACCACCGAAGCTGCGGGTCAGCTGACCTGGCAGCATTTCATGCGTGATTCTTCGTTCGGTATTGCGCTGACGAATGACATTGCGTACGTGACTGGTCACTTCTGCAAGATCGACGAGGGGCCGGGCGCCACTGCGATCATGGCGCCGAACTCTGGCCCGAGCACCTGCACCGGTGTGCAGTTCGCCGGTGGTGCGTTCCGCACGCAGCTCGCTGCGCTCGACATCAACACGGGAACGCCGCTGACCTGGAACCCAGGCAATGACGCACTCGTCGGAGGACGCACGCTTACCGTTGTGAACCGCGGTCTGCTCGTTGGCTTCGACGGCGACCGTGTCGACAACATCCGTACCGGAACCACCGCATTCTTCGATTTCGGTGCTCCCGAGGATCCTCGTGTGAACCAGACCTGTTCTGCGGTTGTTGATGGCTTGGACGTGAATGTCAGCTGGGATGCCGTCCCAGGGGTTACCTCCTACGTTGTGCGACGGAACACGAGCTGGCTTGCCTCTCCAGGCAATGTCACGTCATACACCGACACGCCGCCAGCGGGAACCCACACGTACTACATCCGCACCACGCTCAACGATGTCCAGTGGACGACGACGTGTAGTCCAACGGTCACGGTTGACCTTCCGGGAGACTTCCAGACCTGTACTGCAGTGCTGAACGCCAACGACTCGATCACCATCAACTACACGGCGATCCCCGGCGAAGACAGCTACAACATCCGTCGCAACGGCTCGTTCGTTGCGAACGTGGGTGCGAACCTCACGTACACAGAATCTCCAGGCGAGGGCATCTTCACCTATGTGGTGCGTAGCCGTATCAACGGCGTCACCACGAACACCACATGTTCACCAACGATCACGATCGACCTTCCGGAGCCTCCGGCTCAGACGTGCACCGTGACGAACAACGGCAATGGCACGGTCACGCTTAGCTGGGATGCGATCGCCGGTGAGGATCTGTACACGGTTCGCCGAAACAACTCCTGGATCGAGACGCTGTCCAATGGCGAGTTGAGCTATGTGGCTACAGGTCATACCGCCGGTGACGAGTACGTGATTCGAAGCCGTATGGCTGGAGTCACCACAAACACCACCTG
>CALBVK010000193.1 GCA_937969345.1 uncultured Acidimicrobiales bacterium | reverse complement strand
CTCGGTTAACCGGCATACTGAACCGCTATGGAGCTAGCCAACGCCCGCGGAGTCGAGGTTCTCGGCGTCGATAAGTCCTTTGGGGATACGTCGGTGCTGCGGTCGATCGATCTCGAGGTCGAACCCGGTACGAGCTTGGCGTTGCTCGGCCCCAGTGGCTGTGGAAAGACGACGTTGCTTCGCCTGATCGCGGGGCTCGAACGGCCCGACGCTGGCGAGATCCGTGTTGGCGCCGATGCCATGGCCGGGAACGGCGCGTGGGTTCCGCCAGAGAAGCGCAACATCGGCATGGTCTTTCAAGACTGGGCGTTGTTTCCACATCTCACCGTCGGCAAGAACGTCGGCTACGGACTGCCTCGAGCTGAACGTAAGGGTCCGCGGGTGCTCGAAGCGCTCGACATGGTCGGTCTGGCCGATTTGGCCGATCGAATGCCCGACACGCTCTCGGGCGGCCAGCAACAACGCGTGGCACTCGCCCGGGCAATTGCGCCGCGGCCGACGGTGCTGCTGCTCGACGAACCATTCTCGAACCTCGATTCGGCACTGCGTGTCGGCGTTCGAACCGAAGTGCATCGGCTGCTGGTCGAATTGGGCGTCACTTCGATTTTCGTGACGCACGATCAAGAAGAAGCCTTCGTGCTCGGCGACAGCGTCGCTGTCATGCAGGATGGCCAGATCGAGCAGATCGGCTCTCCGCAAGATATCTACCGCACCCCGTCGTCGCCGTGGATTGCGTCGTTCGTCGGCGACGTCAACCTGTTGGCGGGCACCGGAAGAGGTGTGGTCGCCGACACCGTTCTTGGACAGGTGCCGCTCGCCGAACCAGCTAACGGGCCGATCGACGTGCTGATTCGCCCCGAGGACCTCTCGATCGCCCCCGAGGGACCGGGCACCGTCACCCTCACCGAGTACTACGGACACGACATGATGGTCACCGTGGAGCTCGACGCAGGGAACGAACTTCAGGTGCGTGCGGCTGCTCGAGCCTCCTGGACCCGAGGCGACACGGTCTCGGTCGCTTACGTTGGCGAAGCCGCCAACGCGTTCGCATAAGCCGACCAAACCTTTGACGGCGTGAGCGGCATGTCGATGTGCTGGACGCCGACGTGGCGAAGCGCATCGAGCACTGCGTTATGCACCGCCGGCGTCGACCCAATACTTCCGGCTTCGCCAATACCCTTGGCCCCCAACGGGTTCAGCGGCGTCGGTGTTTCGGTCAGCGTCACCTCGAACGACGGCAGCTCGGTGGCTGCGGGGATTGCGTAGTCGGCGAAGTTGGCTGAAGTGCAGTTGCCATATTCGTCGTAGGTGACCTCTTCAAGGAGCGCTTGGGCCACGCCAGCTGAAGCGCCGCCATGGACCTGCCCTTCGGCGAGCAGGGGGTTGATCAGCGTGCCTGCGTCATCGGTGGTGATGAGCCGTCGAAGGGTGACCGCTCCGGTGTCGGTGTCGACATCGACAACGGCAACGTGGCTGCCGAACGGGAAGGTCGCACCGCTCTGTGAGAACTCGCTCACGCCGATGAGGGTGTGTTCGGCGGCAGCGGCCAGCGCTGCCCAACCAACGGACTTTGCCGGCGTACCAGCAACGTGGAACGCTCCGGTGGTCTTGTCGAACACGATGTCGGCCGGTGCTGCTTCGAGAAGATCGGCGGCCTGCTCAATCGACGCGGCGATCAGGCGGTCGGAGGCATCGGCCATTGCCGAGCCAGCGAGCTGGACGGAGCGAGAACCACCCGTGATCTTTGACGAGGCGACCTGGTCGGTGTCGCCCCACAGGACCGTGACATCTTCGACCGCAACGCCCATGCGGTCGGCGGTGATCATTGCCCACGTGGTCTCATGACCCTGGCCGAACGGGGTCGCCCCGGTTCGGGCAATAATCGTCCCGTCAGACTGGACCTCGACCGATCCGAATTCGTCATCGCTGCCCATTGCTCCAGGAGCGGTGATCTCGACGTAGCTTGCAATGCCGATTCCCATAAGGGTGGTTGCGCCTTGGTCGATGCGACGCTTCTGTTCGGCTCGGAGTTCGGCGTACCCGGCGTTTTCGAGAACCGTGTCGAGCGCTGCCGCGTACTCGCCTGAGTCGTAGACCTGACCCATTGGTGAGGTGTATGGGAAGGCATCGGGTGCCACGAAGTTTTTCCGCCGTAGTTCGGCGGGGTCGATGCCAGCTTCGGCCGCATAGAGATCCATTGCTCGTTCGAGTGCGCTGGTGGCTTCCGGACGACCCGCACCGCGGAACGCAGCGACCGGGGGAGTGTTCGTGGCCACCGTCAACCATCCGCAGGCGGCGTTCTCAAAGGCGTACACGCCGGTCGCCATGATCTGGGTGAAGAACGGGAGGAACGCTGAGGCCTCGGGGTATGCGCCGGCCTCGGCGGTGATGTCGAGCTGGTAGTGGGTGAGCGTGCCATCGGCAGAGCCGCCAAGGCGAACGCGGTTGAGCTGAGAGCGGGCGTGGCCCATTGCGAGGAAGTTCTCGGTGCGGGTTTCGGTCCACATGACGGGTCGCCCAACGATCTTTGACGCCGCGCCGAGCACACACTCCTCGGGTCCGGGTCGGGCCTTTGAGCCGAAGCTGCCGCCGACGTCGCTCGTGATGACGTGCACCTGTTCGGCGTCGAGTCCGAGGATCTTGGAGATGGTCGTCTGCGCGGGATGTGCTCCCTGGCTGCTCGTCCAGCACGTCAGGCGCCCGTCCTCGCCCCATGATGCGGCGGCTACTCGCGGTTCGATCGGAGCGCCGTTCATGCGGCTGTTGACAATTTCGGCGTCGATCACGATGTCGCAGCTCGAGAAGTCGAGATCGGTGGCGCGCTTGTCGTCGACGACGTTCGTGCCGAGGGCTTCGTGCACCAACACGGTGTCGGTGAGCGCATCGCGGATGCTCGGCACTGCGTCGCGTGCGTCGACGTCGACCCATGCGAGTTCGGCGGCGTCGAGTGCCTGGGCCACGGTCTCGGCTACCACGATGGCGACGGGTTCGCCGGCGAAGTTCACGTAGTCACGGGCGAGCGTTGGGCGTCGCAGGATGTCGGAGTTCTCGTTTGAGTACGGGGCGAGATCGAGATCGTCTGCGCCCAGGACCGCGAGCACGCCGGGAGCTTGGCGAGCCTCGTCGAGATCGATGGATTCGATCGGTCCGCTGGCAGCCGTCGACCGGATGAACACCGCATGCGCAGCGTTCGGGAGATTGAGGTCCCCTGCGTAGTTCCCGCCCGAGGTGAGGAAGCGGGGATCTTCGATACGAACTACGGAGTTGCCGAGGATGCTCATGTCAGAACGCTAGCGACTATCGCGCCGCCACGTGCGGGTTGAGCGAGCGGTTAGCTGAAACGCTTTTCCTCGCGGATCAACAGCCCGCCGATCACGATCAGGGCGAGGCCGAGGCTGATGAGGGCAACCGCTTCGGTGCTCGGGCCGGTTATTGCGAGCTGAGCAATGGGCGGTGCCGGAGTCTCGATAACACCCTTTACCTCGGGCTCGATCACCTCGGGTACCCCAACTACCGGAACCGGTGCCGGTTCGGGCGCTGGTGCTTCTACCACGGGGTTTGGCGTCGGCGTCGGTTCTGCGACCGGAGTGGTGGCCGGGGGTTGTTCGAGGGCTGCTGGTGGAGCCGGAGGCTTCTCGACGGTTGGTTCGACGGTTGCCTCAACCACCGCTTCAGGGGTGAACCCGACGCACAGCACGTCGACGGAGTTGATGCCCGGTGCTCCGGCATGCTTCACGCTGATCGTCGTGCTGCTGTCAATGACCTGGCCGGTGAAGGTGGTGGTCATCGTGTTGATGGAATCGGGAATGTCTGTCGATGGGGGCGAGATGTAGCCCGAGTTGAGCACGACGTGATACTGCTCACCGGTTTGGCTCGGGACGTCGACCTGAGTGTCGTGATGGTCGTGCGACACCAAGGTCACGGTGTAGGTGCCAGCGGGGATGTCTGCCGGGAACGGGCCCGCGGTGTTCGAGATGCCGTCGTTGAGGAGACGTGTTCCCGCGAACCCGTAGCTGTAGGTACCGCAGCCTTCCGCTGCCCCTGCGGGCGCGCTCGCGAGCGTCAGTGTTCCGAGGGCCACAAGGACGGTGGCTAGTCCAATGCACACCCGGGCCAATGGCCGTCGTGTTCGTGAAGGCAACGTGGTCGTAGTCATCCGTGCACACCTCCTGTGCGAGTCCCGCAACTCGATATCACCAGACTAATAAGGTCACCTTCGGTGTAAACGCGCGGCGTGTTAGCCCAGAGCAATAACCGTGGCGCGATCGCAACGGTGCGTGAAATTCTGTGTGGTCATTCGCGCGTGAACTCGCTCCGCGTCTGGCGGATGTCGCGAAGGGTGGCCAAACACAACGCAATATGTCGAACGCGTTTCGCCACAGAGAGTGCATGACGATCGCGTGACGGTTCTTCGCGAGCGGGCGTCCGCTTAACGATTTTGCGAGCTGATCGGGGCTATCTGGGCGTCGAGCACGCTGACCAGGTCGTCGGCTCGCAGAGCAATATCGAGGCCCCGTCGGCCACCGCTCACGAAGATCACGTCGCAGATGGTCGCGGTTTCATCGAGCACCGTGCGGCGTTGGTTTCGCTGGCCAAACGGGCTGATCCCACCCGAAACGTAGCCCGAGCTTCGCTCGGCGACGTCGAGCGAAGCCATGGATGCTTTCTTTGCGTGGCATGCCGATGCGAGGAGCTTGAGGTCGAGCATCCCGCTCACGGGCACGATCGCAACCACCAGCTCGCCGGTGTCGAGCTCGGACATCAGGGTCTTGAAGACCAGGTCCGGCTCGACACCGAGCGCCTCAGCGGCTTCCTCCCCGTAGGAGGTCACCGCTGGGTCGTGGTGGTACTTATGTTGCTCGTAGTCGATGCCTGCGGCGTCGAGCACGAGACATGCCGGGGTCACCGGCCAAGGATTTGTCCGAGGATGGCCTTGCCAGCCGAACTACCGAGCAGGTCGCCGGCCATGTCCATCAGGCCACCGCCCTGATCTTGCTGTTGTTGTCCGCCGCCGCTCAAGATGTCGAAGATGCCGCCGAGACCGGAGTCTTGCTGCTGCACCTGGGCACGTTCTTGGCCGAGCATGGATCCAAGACCACCCGCGTCGAGGCCGCCTCCACGAAGGCGCTTCCCGAGGTACCCCATGACGATCGGGGCGAGAATCGGAAGCAGTTTCTGGATGAGTCCGGTGTCGACGCCAGCTCCGCGGGCAACGGTTTGTTCGACCGCTCCCTTGTTGCTGCCGAGGATGTGGCCAAGGATTCGCCCACCGTCCGCGCCGAGGGCGCGAGATGCGTAGCCACCGCTGAGGAGCGGGCCGAGCATGTCGAGGATGGAGCCATCGTGGTCGCTGCTCAGTGCGCCGAAGAGGGCGTTTGCGCCTTCGGGCTTTTGTGCTGCGCCGACCATGGAGCCGAGGAGCATCGGGAGCGCTGCTGCCACGGCTTGCCCGGTTTGTTCCTGGGGTGCCCCGAGAAGATTGGATAGTTGACCGATTGTGTCGCCGCTGAATTGCTGCGCCAGTCCCTGAAGTAGTGACTCTGACATTGGGTTGCCTCCTGTTGCTATTGGAACCCCGCTTTCAGGTGACCATAGCCCGCAGCCGCCCGCTTATGCCGGGTTGGCCCCAACGACCCGCAACGCTCCCGGCACGATGCGCAGGCTCATTGGCGAACGGCCCAGAGGCTCGCCGTCGCCCCAGAGGTCGATGTCGGGTGTGTCGATGTCGATCTGTACGCCCGACCGTCGGAGCACTTCGGGACGGTCGGCGGTGCCGCCTTGGCGGCCGACGAGGTGGGGTATCAACCCTCGGCGCCCGACGCCTTCGATCGAGGTGAGATGCACGAGTCCGTCGGTGGGGTGGGCATTGGGGCAGGGGAGCATCCCGCCGCCGAACAGTTTGGTGTTGCCCAGAGCGAGCATGGCCGAGTCGGTGGTGATCGGGTAGCCGTCGATCCGCAGGTTCAGCTGCTGGCGCTCGAAGGTCGGAAGCTCTAGTAGAGCGGCGAGCGTGTATATCTGAGAACCGATGGGTAGTGCGAGATTGTTGGCCCGACGGTTGATCGCCGCAGGGAATCCAGCGATGGCGATCGATGCCACCCACGTGGTCTGTTCGGCGCCGGTGGCCTTCAGGAGGTCGATGTCGAGGTGTGGACCATCCAGAGCCAGGTCGTCGACAGGTTCGATGCCGAGCGCGGTTGCGAAGTCGTTTCCGGTGCCGGTCGGCGCAATGGAAACCCGAATACCGGTTTCGGCGAGGTGCTGAATAGCGAGGTGCACGAGGCCGTCTCCGCCGGCGAGAACGATGTGGTCGATTTCGCGTGCAGCCAGCGCTGCTGCCAGGTTGTCCGACGACCGCTCCGGGCTGTCGCCGGTGAGTTCGACGATCGTGTGCCCAAACCCACGAAGCCGTCCAACGATGCGTGCAGCGCGGCCACGAGAACGACTTCCGCCGCCACCGGGGTTTCGAAGCACATGAACACGCACCCCGGCACAATAACGCGTTCGCCGATCCTTACAGGAGGGTTATAAGCGACGGAGTTCGTCAAACACGACGACGGCTCGGCCGAGGTCGCGGGACCGTGTGAGGTCGACCCATCCGGTCAGCCCCCACTCGTTGTGTCCAACGGGGTCGAGCACAACTTGGCGAACGGTGCGAACTTCGCTGCCCTCGACGACGTCGACGTCATCGCCAACCTGGAAGAACCCAGCGCCGCGGGCGTCGGCGCCGGTCAGAACCTCGTCGTGTTCCTCGAAGTACGCGTCGACCATTCGCTCGACCTGGTCGAGCGGACGCAGTGGCGTTGCTGGTCGTTCGCTGTCGGCTGCGTGGTCGGGGGCCGAGCATCGGCTGAGCTCTTCGGCGTTGCGTCGGGCGAGGAGCTGCACCCACCGGAAGGCCTCATTGCGGACCATCACCCCAAAGGCTCGCTCGTTCTGCGTTACATCGCGCGGTGCGGCTTCGATCGTCGAGAACCGGGAGTCAGGGGTTGCATCATCGGGCTCGGGGTTGATGAGGCGTTCCCACTCGTCGATGAGGCTTGAGTCGACCTGGCGTACGAGCTCACCGAGCCACTCGATGAGGTCCTCGACCTCGTCCGTCTTCTCGGTGTCGGGAACGGTTTGGTTGAGCGCCCGGTAGCAATCGGTGAGGTAACGAAGCACCAGGCCTTCGCTTCGTTTCATGCCGTACTCGCTGACGTATTCGCTAAACGTCATGACCCGCTCGTACAGCTCCCGGACGACGGACTTGGGCTTGACGTTCTCCTGGCCAACCCACGGATGGCGGGCCCGGAAACCGTTGTACGCCTCGTAGAGCTCGTCGCGGAGTGGTTTGGGGTACTCGACCGTTTCGAGGCGCTCCATACGCTCCTCGTATTCGACACCATCTCGCTTCATCTCGCCGATGAGGTCGGTCTTTGCCTTGTCGAGTTGTGCGGCGAGGATCGCTCCAGGGTTTTCGAGTACGGACTCGATGACCGACAGCACGTTCATGGCGTGATCAGGGGCATCGCGGTCGAGGCCCTCGATGACTTCGAGCGCAAACAACGACAGGGGCTGGTTGAGGGCGAAGTCGTCTTGGAGATCGAGGGTGACTCGGACCATCCGCCCGTCTTCGTCTGGCGTATCGAGGTGCTCGACAACTTCAGCGTCGAGTAGCGACCGATACATCGAGATGGAGCGTTTCGTGTGACGGCGCTGGGCCTTGCGGGTCTCGTGGTTGTCCCTCAGAAGTTGCTTGACCGCATCGCAGCCGCCGGGCTGAGTATCGGAGGGAGCGCGATCGAGGAGGTTGAGCAGCATCTGGTGCGTGATCGTGAAGCTCGACGACATGGGCTCGGGCGAACCGTTCACGAGTTTGTCGAACGTGTCTTCGGTCCAGTGGGCATACCGCTTGTCGGGAGCCTTCTTCTTCTGGACCTTCTTCTTTTTCTTGGGGTCTTGGGCGGCCTTGCGTTCGGCGGCGAGATTGTCGATCACGTGCGGAGGTGCTTGCACCCAGACGGTGCCTTGATCGTCGAACCCTTTACGGCCAGCACGCCCAGCGATCTGTTGAAACTCTCGGACGCTCAAAATGCGGACACGCTGGCCGTCGTACTTGAACAACTGGGTGAGGAGCACCGAACGAATCGGGACGTTGACGCCGACGCCCAACGTGTCGGTTCCCACGATGACCTTGAGCAGGCCCTTCTGCGCCAGCTTCTCCATCAGCAATCGGTATTTGGGCAACAGACCGGCGTGATGGATACCGACGCCGTGGGAGAGAAAGCGCTTGAGGTCCTTGCCGATCGGAGAATCGAACCGAAAGTTGCCGACCTCTTCGCGAATGGCCGCCTTCTCGTCCTTGGTGCAGATCGACAGGCTGGTAAACGACTGGGCGGCTTCGAGCGCAGATTTCTGCGTGAAGTACACGACATAGGCCGGGGTTCGATCCGTCTCGATCAGCGTCTCGAGCGTTTCGTGAATAGCCGAGGTTTGCCACGCGAAGTCGAGCGGAACCGGCCGTTCGGTGCTCGAGACGGTGACGGCTTCGCGGCCGGTTCGTTCGGTCAGCTCTTCCTCGAAACGTGCCGTTGGTCCAAGGGTTGCCGACATCAGCAGGAACTGCACCTGGGGCATCTGCAGCAGCGGCACCTGCCACGCCCAGCCGCGCTGGGGGTCGGCGTAATAGTGAAACTCATCGACCACGACGAGCCCGATATTGGCGCTGGCACCTTGGCGAAGTGCGATGTTGGCCAGGATCTCCTGCGTGCAGCAGATGATGGGAGCGTCGGGGTTTACCGCCGCATCTCCGGTGACCATGCCGACGTTGTCCGAACCGAGCTCACGGCTGAGCGCAAAGAACTTCTCAGATACCAGCGCCTTGATCGGCGCGGTGTAGTAGCTGCGTTCGCCACGAGCCTTCGCAGCAAAGTGGCCCGCCATCGCAACGAGCGACTTACCAGAACCCGTCGGGGTAGCCAGAATCACGTGGTTGCCAGCAAGAAGCTCGAGAATGGCTTCTTCTTGCGCCGGGTAGAGGTCGAGCCCTACCGAGGCGGAATAGTCGATGAACGCATCGACGAGTTCGTCAGGTTCAGCCCCAGAGGCTGGCAGATGATCGAGAAGAGAGATGGTGTCGCCTAGCGGGTGACGCCGGCTTTTTCGAGCGCAGCCTTCGTGCGATCAAGCAAGTACTGCGGCACGCCGAATGCGTTGTCTCCGCCGCCGGAACCGCCTGCATCGCCGCCTCCGGCAGTCGCTCCCGCTGCGCCAGCCGCAGCAGCTTCAGCGTCGCGTTCCTTTTGCCAGAAGTACTGATCCCAGGCCCGGCTAATGACGATGTCGTCGTGATCGACATGACCAATGAGCTCGCCGTTAGAAAAGCGGACCCAGTAGCGCTTCCAGGTGATGCCGTTAGACATTGCAACCTTGCCAGGAGTTCCTTTGGGAACGCCCGGAAGATCGGTCGTTGCTTTCACCTTTGCGCCGGAACGAATCCGCTTTGAGAGGTCGACGGTCTTGGCCATCCCGACAGGTTAACGGGAGCTACGCCGACACCACGTCTTCGGCGGCCGGGAATGCCGAAAGGATCTGCCGGGGTTTGGTCTGCCATGACCCGACAACTCGTATCTCTTCTGATTCTCCTCGGCATCATCGCCACAGCGTGCTCCAGCGGAGAAGCCACGATCGGATCCGCATCCGACGAGCAAACGCCGACCGCCGACGACGCTCCGGCGACGAGCGATGACCCCCAGACCGCCCCGGAGTCTCCGGATGAGACAACGACCACGACCACCATCCCACTAACCGGTCCGACCACCACGTTCGTGCCCGACACATCGGGTCCGTTCTCGACCGATGGCGGAGCGCAGTTCGACACCGCGTCGGTCGACGGAATCATCATCGAACAAGACCCCGACCGAGGACCGCTCAACAGCTACACGGCATGGCCAACCGACTGGAGCCGACGGACCGTCGAGGACTGGACCGAGTTCCGGGCCGGACTTCAGGCCTCCGATCCACGAGACGGCATTCCGCCGATCGATAGCCCGGTCTTCGAGAGCGTTGCGCTGGCCGGCCAGTGGCTTGGACCACGCGACCCGGGCGCACTCGTGCAGATCGATGGCGAAGCGCGCTTCTACCCGCTCTCGATCCTGACCCGCCACGAGATCGTGAACGACGCGTTTGGCGACGTCCCGGTCGCCGTTACCTTCTGCCCGCTCTGTAACACGGCAATCGCCTACGACCGTCGGGTCAACGGCGAGGTGCTCCGATTCGGCGTCTCGGGTCTCCTTCGAAATAGCGACCTCGTGATGTGGGACGACGCAACCACATCGCTGTGGCAACAGATCAGCGGCGAGGGTCTCATTGGCGACTTCGCCGGAGCTCAGCTCGAGAGCGTGCCCACATCGATCGTCTCGTTCGCACAATTCGCCGAGAGCTTCCCCGACGGAAAGTCGCTGGCCGGCGAAAGCGCGTTTGGCCGACAGAGCTACGGCGTAAACCCCTATCAGGGGTACAGCTCGGGTAGCCGTCCGTTCCTCTTCGACGGTGAAATCGACGAACGGTTGCCGGCGTTGAGCCGAGTGGTCGGAGTCAGCGAGGGCGATGCCATAGCGGCTTACGCCTTCGAACGACTCGAAATTGAACGCATTGTCAACGATGAGGTCGCCGGTGTCCCGATCGCGGTGTTCTTCGCCGGCGAGACCGCCGACGCTCTCGATCAGCAAGCCATCGCCATTTCCCAGGCCATTGGCTCAGCGGTCGCCCATGACCCAGTGGTCGACGGGCAGGTACTCACGTTTACCGCAAACGACGACGACACGTTCACCGATGACCAGACCGGCTCCACGTGGAGCATCGTTGGTATCGCCATCGACGGAGAGCTCGAGGGAACCCAGCTCGGAGCGCTCCAGCATCGCAACGAGTTCTGGTTCGCGTGGCAAGCCTTCTTCGGTCCTGAATCCCTGCGCTAGGTCTTTGCTCCGCCGGTCCCAGACCGTAATGCTGGGCTCGTTCGGTCTCTTCCTCGACACGTTCGCATCGCTGCGCTCGCTCTCTACCCGTCGAGGAAGAACCCGCTCGATCCCAAACGGTCTGGCACAGCCTGATGTCTCTCGTGCTCGGGCTTCGCCTCATCTTGTGTATGGGCTCTCTACACGTCTGGATCTATCCGCCGGACCCGGACGGCTCCGAGGTTCGTCCAAGTACTTGCCTAGCCCGTGCTCGGGCTTCGCCTCATCTTGTTAGAGGTAGGTGCCTGGGCGGCTGGATGCGTCTATGGCTTCTGGTGCTGCGCCCGGTGCTGCACCTGGCGGTAGGCCCTGCGGAGCGCCAGCACCGGCGCGAGCCTGGAGCTGCTGGAGCTGTTGCATTGCGGCAGCCTGCTGAGCCATCGCCATAGCCTGGAAGCCCTGGTGGAGGCCTTGGAGCCATCCGACCAGTTGAGCCTGAGCAATGCGGAGTTCGCCCTCCGACGGAGGTTCGTCGCCACAGTCCACGCAGAGCTGGAACTCGCGAAGTTCGTCGAGCAGATCGTCGCTCATGGTGTCTTCGAGCGCTTCCATCGTCTCGCTGTGGATCTTGGCGAGCAACGAACGGCCCGCTTCGTCGAGGGGAGCTTCGCGCGCTTCGGTCATTAGCGACTGTGTCATCGTGCCAAGCCGGATCAGCTTGGCAGCATCGGTGATTACGGCACCCTCGCTGGCCTCTTCAACCGGAGCTTCAGGGTTCATAGGTTCAGGGGTCATATCACTCATGACAGGCAGTGTAGGCGGCCTGGGGCAAAGGTTTTCTACAGAATGGCCGATACTCACAGCATGCGTCTCCGCGCCGTCCGTTCCGCGCTCGCTGCAGCACTGCTGATCCTGCTGGCCTCTGGCTGTTCTGGATCGGTCGAGGCTCCGGCCCCAGATAGTGCTGGACGAGTTCTGGTCGACCCCGACGGCGGCTCGGCCGAAACCGCCTCGGCAGCGACGTCCGCCGACGGAGAATCTGACGTCGACGAGTCTGGGGATGCGCCCGGCGCCATTGCCTTTGATGCCGACGCTGACTCCACCAGCTCCGACGACGACGATTCCGCGATCCCGAGCGGCGGTGACTCTAGCGACGACGACTCCGCCACCGACGATCCCAATGGCAAAGATGACGCCACAGCGTCGACCGGCTCCGACGAGCCGATAGCCGACACGCCGCTCGGACAGCTCACGACCGAGCTGATCGCATTCGTCGAGCGTGAGCGTGGTTTATCGTTTACCTCCCGACCGGAGATCGAGCTGCTGGACAGCGCGGCATTCGGCGCAGCGTGGACCGCGGTCATTGCCGAAGACGCAGCCGAGAACAGCGAGGACTACGCAAACTTCACCGACATCTACCGGGCCATGGGTGTCATCGATGGCGACCAGACGCTCGAACAGATTTGGACACGATTCGGTGACGCTGGTGTCATTGGCTTCTACGACCCGGACACCGGCAACATCAAGCTCCGTTCTGGGGAGATCACGGCGTTTACCCAAACCGTGCTCGTTCACGAGCTGGTACACGCACTCGAAGATCAGGCCTTCGGCTTGGACCGTGCCGAATACGACGACCGGACCGATGAAATCGATTGGACGTTCTCGGCGCTCACCGAAGGCTCGGCCCGAGTAATCGAGAGCCGCTACCGCCAACAGTTCACCACTGCCGAACGCACCGAAGAAGACGCAGCACGAGCAGCGTTGCCGCGAACCGTGTCGCTGTCGGAGTTCACGACCTCGTTCCTCGAGCTCCAGTTCGGTCGGTACCGCTACGGCGAGACCTTCGCTGCGGCTCTATGGGCAGAGGGTCAAGATGCCGTCGACCAGGCATTCGCTAACCCTCCCGCTACCTCAGAGTTGATCCTCGACCCCGAGTCTTTCCTTCGCGGTGCAGCCCCAGACGCAGGGATAAACGTCCCGCCCGCAGATGCCACCTCGTTCACTTCGGGCGTATGGGGAGAGGCAGCCTGGGCGGCGGTTCTGAGCGACACCTTCGATCGAGCCGATGCATTGGAGTTTGCGAACGGCTGGGGCGGTGACGCATACGTTGCGTGGCGAACGTCCACTGGTGCGTGTGTCCGTACCCACATCGCCGCGGACACCGCGGACGAGCTCGACGAGTACGCACTTGCGCTCGAAGAATGGGCGCGCCAACAGAGTGGACGCGAAATCTTCTACCCGACCGCTGACCTCATCCGAGTCACCGCCTGCGGGTGACCGAGAGCTGGCTTAGACGGGAGTGCCCGCGTACGGTGCGGGATCCTTGGGGCCGGGGACCGAGATCGGGGTCCAACCGGTTTGTTCAGCGAGGGTCTCGGAGACGACACGCCAACCAGCGGGATCCCAGCCCTCTGCCGACGCCGAAATCGTGCCGTCCTGGCGAACGAGTGTGAGCGCAGGAAGTGTGGTGAGGCCAAGCGCCTTTACGGCGACACGGTCCGGATCGGCGAACGTCAGGAACTCTTCGGCGTACGGGCCGAGAAAGCCCGAGACCCCATCGGCGGGTCCGGTAGCGAGCCAGGCGACGCGAACGCCGGCGCCTTGATAGTGATGGAAAACCCGCTTCACCGTGTCGAGCAGCCAGGAGCTCTCGTGGGTGTATGGATCGATCGCTCCGACGAGCATCGGAAAGGTCGTTAGCCAATCGGAGAACGGCCGAGCGTCACCATTGAGCGGGTTGAGATCTGGATCACCATCAAGCGTTGCCACGGCGGAAACGGTAGCGGATCCTCACACCGGTCGCACCCATCTTGAGCGGAGACACCTGTATCGTCAGCTTCGTGCACCCCATCGAACGTCTTCGGTACGTTGCTCGTGCTGGTTCGGCTCCCGATCGGATTCTTGTCGCGGAGTCGGTTCCCGCCCTCGCAGCGTTCGCCCGCAACCCACAAGCTCTGCTCGTCGCCATGAGGCAGCTCATCGTGCGTCAACCCGACTCGCCGGGTCTTTTCGCTCTCGCTGCGCACATGATCCAAGCGCTCGATGCCACCGAAGCCGGCTGGGATTTCGCAGCATTGCTGGAGCAGGACCGCACTGCCGAGATCGCCGAGTCCATAGCGATCACCGAGGCCGGCGGTACCGACGTGATCGACTCGATCGCATCGGGTCGAGTCGCTGGCGGAGCGGTCGAAGTGTTGTGCCCGGCGGGAACGAACGCATGGATTGGGCATGCTCGCGAGAGTGGACGTTCGATTGCGGTAGTGACCCCGGTCGGAACTCGTTTGCCCGCAATGATGTGGGAAGGGTTCCTCGACCGCAACCGATTGTCGACGCCCGAACCAACAGTCGGAGACTCCGAGCGAATTGCCATCGATCACTTCGATGACCTGATTGGCCCCGATGGCATTCAACCCCTCAGTACATGGGTGCCGGATTGTCCAGATGTAGCGGAGATTGCCCGCTTCTAACGTCGATTGCTTCGACGATGTCGATCGTTGGATCGTCGATCGTGATCGCCTCCGCAGTTGGTACTGCGGTGTTGAGTGCGTTGCGGACGGCGGCAATCACTCGGCTCTGGGCCGACGCGTTCATCGATGAGCCACTCGGCAAACACAGCCCCGTCCGGAAGTGCTGTTCGGATCCCTTGGTGCCGGTGCACGCCGAGCCGGCGTAGAGCGGCTGCAGGTGCATTGGCTTCCAGGCGGGGCGAGCTTCGATGTTGTCATCGAGCAACGAGTGACAGATCGCAGCGGGAGTGGGGTGAACTTCGGTGTCGATATGGGCAACCGTGAGCCAGCCATTGCCTCGGCCAAAGACATCTTGGGGCGCGATATGGACGCCAGCGATCGAACCTAGCTCGTCGACGTATCGCTGGTGGATTGACCGTGTTCGCGAAATCATTGCGTCGAGTCGCTCAAGCTGGGCGCAGCCGAGAGCGGCCGACAAGTTCGACAACCGGTAGGCGTATCCCACCTCACGATGCTCGAAGTGCAGCTGAGGCTCTCGCGCCTGTCCTGCGAGGTAGGCCGCTCGATCGATGAGGTTCTGCGGTCCAACGAGGGCACCGCCTCCTCCGGTCGTGATCAGTTTGTTGCCGTTAAAGCTGAACGCCGAGAGGACACCGAACGACCCTGCCGGGCGACCCTGGTGGGAGGCACCGATCGCTTCGGCTGCATCCTCGACGATCGGCACGCCAAAGCGCTCACAGATCGGAACGATGGCCGAGTAGTCGGCGCACGACCCGTACAGGTCGATGGTCATGACGGCCGCTGGTCGATGCCCGATGGCGGTGAGGTCGGCGAGCGCTTGTGCGAGCGCTTCGGGCGAGACGTTTCCGGTTTCACGATCGCAGTCGACAAAGTGCGGAGTTGCCCCGACATAGCGAATCACGTTGGCCGATGCGACGAAGGTAACGCTCGGGCAGATGACGATGTCGCCCGGTCCAATCTCGAGCGCCAGCAGGGCCAGATGTAGTGCCGCCGTACCGCTGTTGACCGCAATCGCCGCTTCGCGCTCGGCTACGTGGCGGAGCCGGTCTTCGAACTCTCGTAATGCCGGGCCGGCCGGCGCGATCCAGTTTGAATCGAACGCGGCGAGCAAGGCGTCTCGCTCTCGGTCCGTCATATGCGGAGCGCTCAGATTGATTCGCTCGTTGGAGGGAGAGGCGGCAAGGTGTTTCACGGGGTCTCCGGACATGCATCGAATGGCCTACTCCTTTCGGCAGCCGCCTATCTCGATTGAGAGGTCGGCCCTAACGGCGATGCGTGGCAAGATGCGACCATGACGTCGGCACTCTCTGCAGCGAAGGCTTGGGAGCTGTCGACCACGGTTCGGTCGTGGTGGCCCGATGTTGCTCGCGACCTGCCGTGGCGAGCATCGCGTGATCCGTGGCAAGTGCTCGTGAGCGAAGTGATGGCTCAGCAAACTCAGGTCGACCGCGTCATCCCAAAGTGGACGGCCTTTCTGGAACGTTTCCCAACCGTGCACGATGCCGCCGAGGCGAGCGCCGGCGATCTAATCCAGATGTGGGACGGGTTGGGTTACAACCGTCGCGCGCTGTTGCTTCACCGGTGTGCCGGTGAGGTTGTACATCAGCACGAGGGTGTCTTCCCCGACGACCTCGCTACCTTGCTGACGCTGCCAGGTATCGGCCCGTACACCGCGAGAGCCGTCCTCGCCTTCGCCTTTGAGCGCGACGTCGCCGTGGTCGATACGAACGTTGGGCGGGTGCTTGCGCGGGTGTCTGGCGCCTCCCTTGCCGCACCCGAGGTTCAAGCCACCGCCGATGAGCTCGTCCCCGACGGCGCTGGGTGGGAGTGGAACCAGGCGGTGCTCGATTTCGGAGCGACCGTATGTTCCAAGCGAGCGCCCCGCTGCGCCGAATGCCCGGTGCGGCCGATCTGTGCGTGGGCGGGTAACGGTCCAGACCCTGCGGTTGGTTCGGCTGCGGTCAGTGTCCGCCAGTCGCGCTTTGCCGGCTCTGACCGCCAGGGGAGAGGGCGCCTGATTGCGGCTTTGCGCAACGGCCCGATGCCGCGGAGCGACGCGCTGGACACGTTGGGATTCGGGTCGGACTCAGCGCGAGCGGAGCGTGTTTTCGCGACGCTGCTTCGCGACGAGATGATCGTCTCGACGGACGAGACGGTCGCCCTCCCTTGAGGATTTTGCCGGACAGACCCAGCTCACGCTACGCGTCAGATCTGTCACAGGGCTTACCTCTGGGCGACCGCGGACCGTATTCTCGAATAACACTTATCCACGCAGGGCAACAGGCGATGGATCTAAGTCGATAAAGAGGGGAAAGCTACATGCAGGCTGGAGTCACCGTTTCGTTCTACGGCGTTCGCGGCTCGACCCCTTGCCATTGCAGCTCTATGGCGCGTTTCGGGGGAAACACGTCCTGTGTGGTTCTCCAGCGCGACGGCGAAGCCCCGATCGTGTGCGACACCGGAACCGGCTTGCGGTTCTACGGTCTCGATTGTGGTGACACCTCCTTTGACGGAACTATTCTGATCAGCCACTTGCACTGGGATCACGTGCAGGGACTGCCATTCTTTCCGCAGTTGCTCAACACCGATTCCAAAGCGAACATCCTCGGTCCTCCTGAAGACAACATGTCATTCAAGGAGGCCCTTTCTGGTTTTGTGCGTCCGCCGTACTTTCCGATTCAGCTCGAAACGTTGCCCGGCGACCTCACCTTCACCGACCTGTGGGACGAGACGATCACGGTGGGTTCGGCAACGATCACTGCGCGGTCAGTACCGCACACTGGTCGCACCAACGGATACCGCATCGAGTGGGACAACTTCTCCGTTGCCTACATCCCCGACCATCAAGAGGCTGCCAATGGCACCGATGTCGCCCCAGGGGTTCTTGAACTCGTCGATGGCGTCGATCTGCTAATTCACGATTCACAGTTCACGCCCGAGCTACTCGAGAAGCGTCAGGACTGGGGCCACTGCACTCCTCGATACGCCGCCCATGTAGCTGACTCGGCCGGTGCGAAGTGCTTGGCGATGTTCCATCACGATCCGCTGCACGGCGATGACGTGCTCGACGAGCTACTCGCCGAAGCGGTCGGTTGGGACACGAACTGCGAGATCATCGCTGCAGCCGAAGGCCAAAAGCTCAGCTTCTAACGCGGAGACCCGCCAGAGCGTTTGGCCGCCAGGCGCGTGTGATGTGCCGCCAGAGCGTTTGGCCGCCAGGCGCGTGTGAT
>CALBVK010000192.1 GCA_937969345.1 uncultured Acidimicrobiales bacterium | reverse complement strand
TGGGTGTCTGGGAGTTGCTGTACTCGCCCGAGGTCCCAACAACCGCTGTCGTCTCCGAAGCGGTTGCGCTGGCCAACGATTACTCAACCGAGAAGTCGGCGCCGTTCATCAACGGCATTCTGGTAAAGCTCGCCTCTACCGAGCGCTGAGCAGCGGTCGACCACAGCGTGACGGAGCTTCGGTCTATCCAATCGATTTGTTCTGGGCTCGAGGCTGTCGGCGATCTCGTCGTGCGGCCGTGGGACATCGACGATGCGCCAACACTCGTGGCCGCCTGGCAAGACGAGGAGATCGCACGGTGGAACCCCGTTCCGCCCGAGCCGTCGCTCGATCTCGCTGAGCGTTGGATTCGCTCAACAGAAACGCAGAATGAGGCAAGCGTCGGGATCGACATTGTGGCGGTCCGAGCTGGCCTTGTGCTGGGCGAGCTTGGCCTGCAGGTAGATCCGGCGCAACGCGTCGCTGAGATCGGATTCTGGGTCGGGTCCAACCACCGCGGCGGCGGAGTTGGCCGAGGGTTGCTCGCTATTGCCCAGCTGCTCGGCGCGGAGCTGGAGCTACGAGGGCTCGTCGCCCTGGTTGACCCGGGCAATGGTGCAGCCGCTGCCCTCTTGATATCGATGGGGTGGCCAGAGGTTCCGACCACGAGCGGACGGCGAGCGTTCGCATTCCGAGTCGCTACCTGAGTCGGCGAAAGCCGAGACGGTGTCAGGTCGGCGAAAGCAGGTCCCACTTGTTGCCGTAGATGTCGTCGAACACGACGATCTGGCCGTACGGCTCGACTCGCGGCTCTCCGACGATGGGTACGCCAGCCGCAACTAGGCGCGCAAACGTGGCCTCGAAGTCGTCCACTTCGAGAAAGAACCCAACGCGACCGGCCATCTGATTACCGACGGCGGCTCGCTGGATTTCGCCGTCAGCACGGGCGAGCAAGATCCCCGTCTCGGCGCCAGGAGGCCGGACCACGACCCACCGCTTCGGGCGGCCGTCGTTCGTCAGCGACGGTGAGTCCTCGGTGAGCACAAAGCCCAGAACGTCGGTGAAGAACTCGATGGCCTCGTCGTAGTCGTCGACGATGATCGTCACCAGCGACAGGCGGCTCACAACGCAACGGTGCCAGACACGACGCTCACGGCATCGCCGCCGACCCAGATCTCGCCGTCAGCCTCGTCGACGTACACCCGGCCCGCTCGGCCAAGTGCAGTACCTTGCGCCGCCACATACGGAGCGCTAAGCGTTCCGTTTCCGAGTAGCCATTGGGCAAGCGCTGCATTGAGGCTTCCCGTGACAGGGTCTTCGGCCGCTTGACCGCTCGAGCGAAAGAACGCCCGGACTTCGACTGTTGTGTTCTCGGGACTTCCGCCCGAGGACCCCAGGTCGTCGACATGGTCGCTACGCGAGCTCCGCTCCCCACCATCGTCGGGACTTCCGCCCGACATCCCGACTGCCCCGATCTTGCCGACCACACCAAGTGGGTACGAGCCA
This sequence comes from uncultured Acidimicrobiales bacterium, assembly GCA_937969345.1. Taxonomy (GTDB): domain Bacteria; phylum Actinomycetota; class Acidimicrobiia; order Acidimicrobiales; family SHLQ01; genus SHLQ01. The sequence continues at coordinate 4,876 of CALBVK010000192.1, read as the reverse complement.
ACCACTCCAATGTCGTAACTATCCACGGCCCCAAAGTTCGGCCTCAGCGCCAAGACCGCTTCAGCGCTCTCCAACATCACCGCAATCCAACCCGGTCCATTGTCGGCCCATTGAGCGTCGACGATCTCGGACCGGTCGATATCGAGGACAGCGCACACCGGGGCGAGCAGTTCCTCATCGACCGGACCGCCCTTGATCAACGGCGGTGCAGCGAATGCAAGGCGCCCCTCGGCATGTCGCAGCGTGACGAGCCCGACACCGCACTCCTGCATGATGGTGCCCTCGGTCTTTGGAACGCCGCCCGCCTCGAGCCACGCATGGCATGTGCCGATCGTTGGGTGGCCTGCGAACGGAAGCTCAACGTCGGGGGTGAAGATGCGGACGCGATAGTCGGCAGCGGGGTCGGTTGGGGGAAGAACGAAGGTGGTTTCGGATAGGTTCGTCCAGTTCGCGAATTGGGCCATCTCCGCATCGCTCATACCCTCGGCATCGAGCACGACGGCTACGGGGTTGCCGAGCAGCGGGGTAGCGGTGAACACGTCGACTTGGGTGAAGGTCCTCATGGGACGACGCTAGCAAGAGGTTTTTCAAAAATCTCTGGCCGCGGCAGCGCGAGTCGGGTTCGAAACCACTACGGTGAAATTCGTTCGTGAAACGAGTCCCGTGAGGCCCGTACGAGCTGGAGGAAAAGTGGTAGACGCGGAGCTTCGGCGCCCCCGTGCAGTTGCATTCGGACGAGGCGACCTCACCCGATTTGTCCCACAAACCACCGTCCTCAGCGAAGATGACGTCGCTAGAGCGCTCAAGCGCATGGCCCACGAGATCATCGAACGCAACAGCGGCCTCGACGACATAGTCCTCATCGGTCTCGAACGAGGCGGCGTGCCAATCGCTCACGCACTCGGCGACGCCCTCGCCGCTATCGAAGACCGCGACGTCGAAGTCGGAACCGTCGATGCCAGCTTCCACCGAGACGACATTTCAACGACCCACGTGCTTCCCGAAGTCACCCGAATTCCGTTCTCCGTCACCGACAAACACGTGATCTTGTGCGACGACGTTCTCTTCACCGGCAGAACGGTCCGCGCTGCTCTCGACGCGGTCACCGACTTTGGTCGTCCCAAGACCATCCAACTCGCCGTGCTCGTCGATCGTGGCCACCGGGAACTCCCAATCCGGCCCGACTACATCGGGAAGAACCTTCCCACCTCACGAGAGGAGAGCGTTCGCGTCTCGCTCGGCGGGGTGGAACTCGGCACCAGAGAAACACTCGAAAACGGAACCCGGGAGGGAGATTCGTGAAAGACCTCCTCACGATCGGCGATCTTGGCGCGGACGGCATTCAGGAGATCATGCACGCCGCCGACAGCTTCGCCGAAGTCTGTCAGAGGCCGATCCCCAAGGTCCCAGCGCTTCGAGGCAAGACCATTGCGTCGATGTTCTTTGAAGATTCGACTCGGACCCGCACCTCGTTCGAAACCGCAGCGAAGCGCCTCTCGGCCGACGTCATGAACTTCAGCGCCTCGTCATCGTCGGTGAACAAGGGCGAGTCGCTGCGAGACACCGTCGAGACCATCGAAGCCATGGGTGTCGACGCGATCATCGTGCGGCACAAATCCTCTGGCGCACCTGAACAGATTTCGCGGTGGGCGAACGCATCGGTTATCAACGGCGGCGACGGTTGGCACGCACATCCAACCCAGTCGCTCCTCGACGTGTACACGATTCGTGAGGAAGGTCGGACCTTCGACGGACTCCGGATCGCCATCGTTGGCGATATCAGCCATAGCCGGGTAGCCCGAAGCAACATCGAAGCGTTTCACACCCTCGGCGCAGAGGTCACCCTCGTCGCTCCGCCAACCTTGTTGCCCCCACACGTTGAGGCGCTCGGCGCACATGTCTCTCACGACCTCGATGCCGTTCTCGCGAATACCGACGTGCTCTACCTACTTCGTATGCAACACGAACGTATGGACCAAGCCCTCGTGCCGTCGCTCGGCGAATACCACCGGGCATTCGGACTCACGCTCGACCGGGCCAAGCAGCTGCCGTCATCGGCGCTCATCATGCATCCCGGTCCAATGAACCGGGGTATCGAGATCTCACCAGAGGTCATCGATGACGAGCGGGTTCGGGTTCTCAACCAGGTCACCAACGGCGTCATTGTCCGGATGGCCGTGCTGTACCTCGTGCTCGGTTCAGCTGCCGCAGACAGGAGTGCGTCATGAGTCTGTTCATTCACGGCGGCCAGATCCTTGGGCCGAACGGCGTCGAACGAGCCGACGTTCTCGTGACCGGATCCTCGATCGTCGGTACGGGCCTCGACCTGCCGGTGCCCGGTAACGCCCGCCACATCGACGCCTCTGGTTGCTACGTCATGCCCGGACTCGTCGACCTACACGCGCATCTGCGCGAGCCCGGCACCGAAGAGGCCGAGACGATCGAGACCGGCGCTCGTGGTGCCGCTCTCGGCGGGTACACGGCAATCGTCGCCATGCCCAACACCACGCCCACGATCGATTCGCCATCGCTGGTACGCGACGTCTTGGCAATCGCTGAAGGGGCGCTGTGCGAAGTCGTTCCCGCGGCAGCAATGACGGTTGGTCGCGAGGGAAAGCTGCTCACCCCCATGGGCGAACTTGCTCGCATGGGCGTTCGGATCTTCACCGATGACGGACGCGGCGTACAGGACCCTGCCCTCATGCGTTCGATCATGGAGTACGCCACCGGCCTGGAGGCAATCACCGGCGGCGCTCCGGTCGTGCTCGCACAGCATTGCGAGATCGAAGCGCTCAGCGCCGGGGGCCATATGCATGAAGGCGAGTGGTCGACACGCCTCGGAATCGGCGGTCAGCCATCAGAAGCCGAGACGCTGATGATGCTTCGCGACATCGCACTCGCCCGACGCACGGGAGCCCACATCCACTTCCAGCACGTTTCGACCGGCGAGGGCGTCGAGATCATTCGCCAAGCCAAAGCCGACGGGGTAAAGGTCACCGCCGAGGTCACCACCCATCACTTCACGCTGACCGACGAGGCCTGCTCGAGCTACGACCCGGTCTTTAAGGTGCACCCTCCGCTTCGCACCGCCGCCGATGTGGACGCGATCCGCGCTGGCCTGGCCGATGGCACGATCGATTGCATCGCCACTGACCACGCCCCGCACGAGCCCCACACCAAGGAGTTCCCGTTCGATCAAGCCCCACCCGGCATGCTCGGACTGGAGAGTGCGCTTGCGCTCGCACTCACCGAGCTCGACCTGCCGATCGAGCGGGTCAGCGAACTTATGAGCTCGAATCCCGCTGCCATTGCCGGCATTGGGGATCGACATGGCAACCCGGTCGAGGCTGGGCAACGAGCCAATCTCGTGGTCGTCGATGCGGGGTCCGAGTGGACCATTCGCGGTTCGGCGATGGCGAGCCGAAGTCACAACACGCCATATGAAGGACGGACGGTGAAGGGGCAGGTTCGCTTCACCGTTCTCGACGGAGAACTAACAGTGGATGACGGAGTAGCAACACGATGAATCAGATTCGAGAAGCCGCGCTCGTATTGCGTGACGGAACGATATTCGAAGGTGAAGCCATCGGAGCCGAAGCACCCAAGGGTGTCAGCACCGGTGAGGTTGTCTTCAACACGGTCATGTCGGGGTATCAGGAGGTCATCACCGACCCCAGCTACGCCGGACAGATCATCACGTTCACCTATCCCCATATCGGGAACTACGGCGTGAACTCGGTGGACCACGAATCACGCGCTGCCTTTTGCCGCGGCGTGATTATCCGAGATCCTGCCCGTCGGGCGAGCAACTACCGAAGCGAAGGAGAGTTCAGCGACTTTCTGAAGGCGAACAACCTCGCCGGCATCGCGGGCATCGACACCCGGCGCCTCACGCGCCACATTCGCGACCTCGGGGCGATGCCCGGAGCATTTGGCACCGCCGATGAAGACACCTTGCTCGCGGCAGCGAAGGCCGAGCCAGGAACCGACGGGCTCGACCTGGTGTCGACCGTGACCTGCGACGAGCCGTACACGGTTGCCTCCGACGGGCCTCGCAAGATCGTCGCGATGGACTTCGGAATCAAGACCTCGATACTCAATCAGCTCAAGCGCCTTGGAACCATCGAGGTGGTACCGGCATCGACGTCATCGGCCGAGATCATGGCCCACAACCCCGACGGTGTCTTTCTTTCCAACGGCCCGGGCGACCCCGAACCGCTCGGCTACATCCGAGACACGATCGGTGAGCTGCTCGGCAACGTTCCAGTCTTCGGTATCTGCCTCGGACACCAACTGTTGGCCTCGACGCTCGGCGCCGAGACCTACAAGTTGGCCTTTGGCCACCACGGAGGAAACCAGCCGGTCAAGCGGTTGCGGGACGGCAAGGTGGAGATCACCTCGCAGAACCACAACTATGCGGTCACCGAGGAATCACTGACCTCGAGCGAGGTCAAGGCCGACCTGACCCATATCAACCTCAACGACAACACCGTTCAGGGGTTGTCGTGCTCAGAGGTTCCAGCCTTCAGCGTCCAGTACCACCCAGAAGCCGGTCCAGGTCCACACGACAGCCGGTATCTCTTCGACGACTTCGAGCAGCTCATGGCTGCGAACAGCACCGGAAACGGGAGCAACTAACCATGCCAAAACGCACCGATATCAACTCGATTCTCGTTATTGGGTCAGGCCCGATCGTCATTGGTCAGGCCTGTGAGTTCGACTATTCCGGCACCCAGGCGTGCCGTGTTCTGCGCGAGGAGGGGTACCGAGTCATCCTCGCGAACTCGAACCCGGCGACGATCATGACCGATCCGGATTTCGCTGATGCGACCTACGTCGAGCCGCTCGACGTTTCGGTCCTTGAGGCAATCATTGC
>CALBVK010000191.1 GCA_937969345.1 uncultured Acidimicrobiales bacterium | reverse complement strand
ATTGGGCGCCTGATCCTCGAGGTGCTCAAGGCCAAAGCAATGGAAGAGGGCGTTGCCGGGATCAGCTTGAGCGTCGAGACCGGAAACACCGTGGCCCGAGCGCTCTATACCTCTGCTCGGTTTGCGGTCGACCAAACACGTGAGACCGACGTGTTGATGGTCTGGCGAAACCCGGTCCTCGGGTTCGGGTGAAGAATCTGTAGGAGCGTGCCTCAGACGTAGGATGAGCGCTCCTATGTTCGCCAAGCTACGCGCCTTTGCTTCGCGGTTCGTCCGCATCCTTGGGCCTGACCCTGCCGCGGTCGCCCAATCGGTAGCTGCCTTGCTGATCTCGATCGTCGCGACACTGATCGCAGGTCTAACGCTGGCATCGGCCGAGGACCGACTCGCCGAACTTCCTGGGCTCTTGCTCATTGTGCCCGCCGCTATTGCTCAGCGAGGCAACGTCTTTGGGGCGCTCGGAAGTCGGCTCGGAACGGCGATTCACACCGGTGAGTTCAATATCTCTGCTCGGCGTGACACCGTCTTTGGTCAGAACGTGCTCGCCTCCCTAGGGCTGAGCATCATCGCTGCGACCTGGCTCGCCTTTGTGGCGAAGGGCCTCGCGACCCTCTTCGGAGTGGCCGGAGCGATGAGCTTGCTCGACTTCGTAGCCGTGTCGGTGTCTGGGGGAGCGATCGCCTCGGTGATCGTCCTCGCAATCACCATTGCCCTCGCATGGGGATCGACTCGATTTGGCTGGGATCTCGACAACGTCACCGCCCCGCTCGTCACCGCCACGGGCGACCTCGTCACGCTTCCGGCACTTATTCTTGGCTCGTTGGTCGTCGGTACTGGCCAGGCCAGCGAGGTCATGGGTTTTGTGTCGATGCTCGTAGCGATCGTTGCTCTTGGATTGTGCCTGCGGGTGGGACTCCCGCTTCTTCGCCGGATCGTCCTTGAATCGCTGCCGGTTCTCGGCGTCGCTTCGCTGGTCTCGCTAATCGCCGGCATTTTGGTCGAGAAGCAGCTCGACTCCTTCCTGAACGAACCAGCGCTGCTGATTCTCGTTCCCGCTTATTTCGGAATGGCCGGTGCGCTGGGTGGCATTCTGTCGAGTCGCCTTGGAACAAAGGTGCATCTCGGGCTTATCTCAAACAAGCTCATCCCGCAGCGGGCGGCGCTTCTCGATATCCGGGCCATTGCGGTTCTGGCTGTGCCGATCTTTGCGCTCGTGGGCTTAGCCGCGCATACCGGTGCCATGATCGTGAACGCACAGAGTCCTGGTGTGCTGATGATGGTGGCCGTGGCCACGATCGCTGGAATCGGCGCGACCCTCGTGGTGCTCGCAGTTGCGTATTACGGAACGTTAGCTGCGGTTCGCTTTGGCCTCGACCCCGATACGGCGACGATCCCGCTGACGAACTCGCTCCTCGACCTCGTTGGCGCGTTCACGCTGATCAGCACGATCTTTGCCCTCGGAGTGGGCTCATGATGACAACTGCTCTTCCCCTAATCGACGCAATTCCCTACCATGGCGGACAACAAGCTGATGGATGACAAACCTCGCAATCTGCGAACCCTGCTAGCCGATGCGAAAGACACATCGGAACTAATGGTCGACCTGGCATATGCCGCGGTCTACTTCGGAGATCCGGAGATGGCTGACGAAGTTCGCGATCTTGAGTCGGACATGACCGAGCTGGTGGCCGACATGCGATCGCTCGCGGTGTTGGCCGTGCGTCATCCCCGGGAAGCGCCTGGTATGGGTCGGGTGTTGCAGGTGATCTCCGCTATCGAACGCATTGGCAACGATGCGGTGAATATTGCTCGAACAGTCTCCAACCAACTCGGCATACCAGCGCACCTGGTCGAAGAACTCAGCGATGCTGAGGAAGTGACACATCGCGTTGTCGTCGGAGAAGAATCGACGCTCGCTCACCGTGCGCTAACCGACCTCGAACTTCCGGTACACACCGGCATGCGGGTCCTCGCGTTGCGGGGGAGCGCTGGCTGGACAACCACGGTCTCGGGCGACACGATCCTCGTCCCCGGCGACGTGCTCTTTATGGAGGGGCCTCCCGGAGGTATCCCGACCGTTCGTGAGTGGGCGGGAGCGCCACCTCGTCCAGAAATGGTGACGACCGAACCCGTCGAGGAACTCGACCGAGCTATCGACTTGCTGGTGGAGATGAAGAACGTCTCCGAGGCCGCTGTAGGTCTCGCATACTCCGCGCTGGTCCTCAACGATCGCGGTCTAGCGGCAGAAGTTCGACACCTTGAAACCCGCCTCGATGAGATGCACGATCAGCTCGAGACCTGGGTGCTGCGAGCGGCTGCAAGTCACAGCGAGCCGTCACCGCTTCGTGGGCTCCTGCACCTCGCCGCCGCCTCGGAGGACATTGGGGACCAGGCCTCGGCAATGGTGATGTTCGTCGAACACGGTGAAGAGGTGCACCCCGTTCTTGGTGTTGCCCTCTCCGATACCGACGAAGTCGTACTACGCGTGCCGGTGGCCTCGGGGTGCGACGCAGAAGGTGCGTTGCTTGCCGATCTGAAGCTCGACGTCGCTCCTGGCTACACCGTATTGGCCATCAAGCGAGGTGCGATCTACCGACATCGACCGCGCGGCCACGACAGACTGACGGCAGGCGACGAAGTGATTGCGAGCGGGCCGGACGAAGGGCGCGAGCAGTTCGCGCAGGTTTTTGGCTGGCGTCTCCTCGCCGACGAAGACGCTGGCGACCACGAGCTAGCGGCTCTCTAGCGAGGTTTCGGGCTGCGGAGGCGCACAACCTCTTCGGCAGCGAGGTAGGCGGCGCCTGGTTCTGTATTGCGCGCATGCCAGTGGCGGATTGCCACGATGGTTGCGTTGGTGACCACGATTGCCAGACCAGCGAACAAGCCAATCAGCATCAAGCGAAGGTCCCATTGCACAAGCCCGGCTAGTCCGACGACGCTCGATACCGCCAGGCCAAGGACCGCCCCGGAACGCAACGACCCGAGCGCGTGGCGGGGGTCGGTCGGCGTTGATGCTCGGTCAGTTCCCGCACGCTGGGTCGTCATACCACCGTGAAGGTACAACCCGAGGATCGGTGCGTCTCATCGGCGCCGATATGGTGCGCTGATGGATTCGGAACTTCGGTTGCTCACTGTTCATGCTCATCCCGACGACGAAGCGTCAAAGGGCGCGGGCACGGTTGCCAGGTATAGCGCCGAGGGCGTGCGGTGTGTCTTGGTGTGTTGCACCGATGGAGGGGCTGGCGACATCTTGAACGAGTCGCTCAATACCCCAGAGAATCGGGACAATCTTGTCGCTGTCCGGCGAGCCGAGCTCGACCGATCCGCCGAGATCATCGGGTATCACCGAGTTGTCATGCTCGGGTACCTCGATTCGGGGATGCCGGACATGCCCGAGAACAAGCACCCCGACAATTTTGCCAACGCACCGCTCGATGAGGCCGTCGAGCGCTTGGTGAGGATCATTCGCGAGGAACGGCCGCAGGTCATCGTGACGTACAGCGATCACCAGAGTGGCTACCTGCACCCGGATCATCTCATGGTCAACGACATCAGCGTTCCGGCGTTTCATGCGGCTGGGGATCCCGAGGCCTTTCCCGATGCGGGCGAGCCCTGGCAGCCGACGAAGATGTATTACACCGCATGGTCCAAAGAACGAATGGTGCTGACCCACGAGAAGTGTCTTGAGGTCAACGGCGAGAGTCCATTCGATGAGAAGTGGCTCGAGCGTGAATCTGAGGATCATCTCATCACCGCAAAGGTCGATGCCGGCGCATTTTGGGATAACCGATGCGACGCGCTGTTGGCCCATGCGACCCAGGTCGATCCCAACGAGCCTTTCTGGTTCCCGCTGCCTCGCCCAATCGCCGCGGCCGTCTACCCCTATGACGACTATGAGTTGGCAATCTCCACGATCGACGTGGAGAGCATGGAAGACGACCTTTTTGCAGGTATCCGTTCGGGGGAGAGCAACTAATGGCTCGCTACGAACAGGACTGGTGCGACATGCTCGCTGCGGCTGTCGGGGACGCCGCTCTTGGGGAACATGAACCACTGCGCTTGCTCTACGTCATAACCGACACCGATGACGGAAAGGTCGCTTTCAACATCGACCTCATCGACGGAGCGGTGCAGGCATGCACTTCTGGCAAGCTGCCTCGTGGTGAGAAGGCCGACGTCACCGTGACCGTCAAGGAAGCCATCATCGTCGAGCTATGGGCCGGGTCTCGCAAGAGGGACGCTGCGTTCATGCGCGGCGACGTCAAGATCGAGGGAGCGTACGCCCGTTGGCTCGACGAGCTTGTTCCGCTCTTCGAATCAGATCCCTGGTCGACGGCGTGGGCCGCCGCCGTCGACTAGCCCGCAGTTACCGGCGGCGGATCGAGCGCAACGTCTGCCCCTCCGCAGATGTCCCACAACCCAATATTCTGAGTCCGGGCGCTGATGACCGCAGCTTCGAGTGTGGACTCATAGGTTGAGTTCGGTTCGTAGATCGAGATGTCGGCGAAGCCCTGCTGCAAGAGTGCTCGATTTACAAAGAGCTCGTCACTAGAACGAAACACGTATCCAAGAAGCCGTCCGAAATGGTCTCTTGCTTCGACATCGCGCTCGAGGCGGACCGCGGTTCCCGAGGGGAGCAGCGAACGGAGATAGCTCGAGGCCTCCGCTCCAAAGCACTGTTCGGGTCGAGAGGGGTCGACGGTTTCGGGGGTGTCGACGCCGAGTAGTCGAACGGTTTCGACCGTGTCGCGGTCGAAGGCGACGACGATCGTGTCCCCGTCGACGACGTCAACGACCGTTGGGGTGCTCGCCCGTGATAGCTCCGTGGAACAACTCGCGAGAATCGGTGCGATACCTAGACAGACGACAACTATCCATCGAGGTGTACCAGCTGCGGTGCGCATAGAACCTTCATTCGTTTCGAAAGCGAACGGACGACATGGAATACCGGCTGCTGCGGGCAGCGCTCGGCGGCGTCAAGAAGGTCGAAGTGACCGGAACCTATGGTAGGTCAGGCGGCGATATCGAGAGGAGCTGGGCGAGCGGCTTGAAGCGCAGCGCGAGCCTTAGCCAGGCCCTTACGGCCGATTTCACGGGTTTCCTCGTCGAGCTGCCAGTGCGCCGACGTAGTGGTTGTGTCGAGTACGAGGACGAGCTGTGGCTGCGACGTTTCGGTGAGAGGAGTTGGGGAGGTGATGTTCTTCGTTGTCATAGCTACAAGTATGAACAAGGGGTGTGACACGATCATTCCGATACGACCGAGGAGCCCCAATTCCCTTGATTTGCCAGTGGTGACAGGCGCCGAGATCTATTGGTTTTGGGAGGGTCGTTCGACTCATGCGCGATCGAAGGAGGCCGACAGGAAAGGGTCGAACAAGCAACAAGAGATGGAGATTCGACAAACACCCTGAACACACAACGAAGGCGGTCAAGACAATGGCAATTGCTACACCAACTCCCGATGTCGGCGAGAAGATTTCCGAACTGGTTTCTCGTCTCACATTGAGCACGATGGAGGTCGCCGATTGGCACTTCCTCGACATCACCCTGACGATCGATCGGAATCGGCCACTGGTAGCGCTGCTCTTCGAGCTCGCCTTCGCTCCGAGCGAACTGTGTGTCGATCTACGCGATCCGGAACCAGGATTGGCAATTGCGTGACAGGTTCTTTCGAGACGATGTGACACGATGAGTCCCATGGGACTTGCCGAAACAATCCAGGAAGACCTCGTCGTGGCCATCAAGGCCGGCGATGACGTCACGAAGACCACGCTGCGCGCCGTGCTCACAGCGATCAAGACCGCGCAGACCGCAGACGGCGCCGGGACAGATCTGACCGACGATCAGGTCATGAAACTGATCGCAACCGAAGTGAAGCAACGCACCGAGGCCGCCGAGATCTTTGCCGAAGCGGGTGAAGCCGAACGCGAGGCGGTCGAGGTGGCCGAACGCGAGGTGCTCCAGCGCTACCTTCCTGAGCCGCTGTCTGCTGACGAACTCGACGCGATCGTCACGTCGGTGATTGCAAGCGGTGGCTACACCACCAAGAAGGACATGGGTGCGGCGATTAAGGAAGTCATGGCCCAAGCCGATGGACGTGCAGACGGAAGAATGGTTTCGGGAGCGGTGGGACGTGCGCTGAGCTAGTCCCAATCTCGACAACTACCGGGGGTCCTTCGTCTTCTCGATAGCCGACGAAGAAGGATGACCCGCCCCATGTTGATCGACTGCGCTGATCTGGCAGACGGCACCATCATCGACGCCGACATCTGTGTGATCGGTGCTGGACCGGCTGGACTTACCGTTGCGTCAACGCTCGCCGAGTCGAACCAGCGCGTCGTCGTCATCGAGGCGGGCTACGAGCCGGGTAAGCCAATCGGGCTCGAACATCGGGCCGCCGACGTCACCGACAGCGACTTTGACGCACCCCTGGCCGTGCCGCATCGGTTCGGTGGCGCAGCCAACGAGTGGATCGTCCGCCTGCCCAAGATGCGTCGCGGGGTTCGGATGCTGCCACTCGACCCGCAGGACCTCGCCGAACGCTCTTGGGTACCGAACAGTGGCTGGCCGCTCGACTGGTCTGAGCTGAGCCGCTGGTATCGCGATGCGGTGAATTTCCTTGGGCTGTCCCCGGTCGGCTTCGACCTAGACGCATGGGTCGACGGCAAACATCCAGCCATGCCGCTCGAGTCGGTTGGGTTCACTACACAGATCGAACAGATGGCCGACCCGCGCTTGTTCACCCGGTCCATATACGACGAGCTCGCCAAGGCAACGAATGTCGATGTGTACCTCGGCGCTACCGCTGGCGGGCTCGACGGGCCCGCTGACCGTGCGGTGAGCCTCACGCTCGACCATGGGAGACGGGACCGGCTCCGGGTCCATGCACGCACCTTCGTTCTCGCGTGCGGCGGAATGGAGAACGCTCGAATCTTGCTACAAGCGCGACGCGACGCTGGCTTCGGTGCCGGGACTCAGAATATTGGCGCCTACTACGTCGATCATCACCGCTGCATAACCGGACTGCTAACGCCCTCCGACCCGAACTTTTTGAAACGTGCGTCGTTGTACGACCTGACCACGCGCCGAGGCGCCCACGTCATGGGAAAGATCGTGCCGACGGTTGAGCTCCGTCGCGAGCATCAACTGATGCATAGCGGATCGATGATCCTGCCAAAACCAAACGACGACACCACCGCTGGCCTGAACGATCTTGTTCGATTTCGCAGCGACCCACGGAACGGCATCGACCAACCGTCCCGAGCAATCCGTTCTGGAACATCCCTCGCGCGGGCCGGGATGGCGATGGCGCTTCGGCAACGGCGCTTGCCGCCAAAGACCGACGCTGGTTGGTCGGGGGCCGCCAATGGGTCGTTCTTTCACCATTTCATGGTTGAAACGCAGATTGAACTCGCCCCTACAGCATCGAATCGTCTCGAACTGGGCACCAGCGATGGTCCGTTTGGACGTCGCCGGATGCAGATGACGTGGCGGTGGACCGACGCCGATCTGCGGAGCCTTCATCGCACTACTCTGCTACTCGTCGACGCATTCGAGAAGAGCGGAACGGGAACGTTCGTCCCATTCGTGGGGGAGGGACTCGCGACGGTAACGACGCCCAACGGTGCCTTTCATCCCTCGGGGACTACTCGGATGAGCGCTTCGCCCTCGACTGGAGTGGTCGACGGCAAGGGTGCAGTTCATGGAACCCCGAACCTGTTCGTGGCGGGCAGCTCGGTGTTTCCGACAGTCGGCTACGCAAACCCAACGCTCACGGTCGTAGCCCTCGCACTGCGGTTGGCAGCACATCTTCGCGATCGTTGAGCCATTTCATGTCGTAGGTCACAGCGAAAAGGTTGATTCTTTCCGCTGGAAAGTTAGTAGGTTGATTATGGCTGGAGAATCAGGAGATCACCATGCTCGCTCGCTTCGTCCAGATATTTGCATCACGACCTCGACAGTCGATCTTGCTCTGGTTGCTGATTGTCGTTTTCGGCGTGGCGTCCTACGCAGTCTTCTTGCCTCGTGAAGGATTCCCTCCCGTCGACGTGCCCGTGGCCGTCGGTGCCGGCGGGTACTTCGTCGATGACCAGGTGAAGGTTGACGCTGACGTCACCCGTCCATACGCCGAGGCCGTTCTTGCGCTCGACGAGGTCGAGAGTGTCACGAGCTTTAGTCGTGACTCCTCGTTCACCGTCATTGCGAACCTTGCCGATGGCACTTCGAGTGTCGAGGGCGCAGCGCTTCTCGACCAGGTGGTCGCCGCGGGTGATTTTCCTGCGGAAGCCCAGTTCTTTAGCCGCTCAATCGACGCATCGAAGTTCCTCGAAGAGTACGACGTGCTCATCGGCGTCTACGGTCCTCCCGGAACGAGCGGTGAGGAACTCGAAGCTGCAGCGGCTGCGATCGTTGGAGACATCACGCACCCCGATATTGCATCGGTGGCTGTTGAAGAGCTCTTCGAGTCCGGGGTAAACCCGGCAACCGGCGAGCCTGTCGTACTTGAATCAAGCTTCAATCAGCTCACCGATGAGAACAACGAGTTCCGTTCGTCGATCGCTATCGGTGTTGTTGCGAGCGCAGACGTCGATTCGATCGGTATCCGCGATGCCACCGAAGAAGCGCTCGCACGTGCGAGCAGTGGTTTGCCCGACGGCTTCAACGCAATCGTTGCTATCGACGCGGCCCGCATCGTCGAGCAGCAAATCTCGTCGCTCCAAGGCAATGTGCTTCTCGGCATCATCGTGGTTGCGATCGTGGCGTTGCTCCTCATTTCCTGGCGCGCGTCGGTCATTACTGCTCTGTTCTTGTTCACCGTCCTCGCTGCGTCTGTTGGCGCACTGCTCCTCGTGGGTATCTCGCTGAACACGATCTCGCTCTTTGCGCTGATTCTCGCACTCGGGCTCTTCGTCGAT
>CALBVK010000190.1 GCA_937969345.1 uncultured Acidimicrobiales bacterium | reverse complement strand
GAAGGCTTCGAGTCCGCCGATCGTTCCGCCGTGGCGGACCCGCCGGTTCCAGAGGTCGTCGTAGAGCGCATCGTCGCGCACGCTCAGCGAGCCACCCATGAGATCGGAGTGACCACCGATGAACTTGGTGACCGAGTGCATTGAGATATCGGCTCCCAGCTCCAATGGCCGCTGGACGAGGGGCGTTGCAAACGTTCCGTCTACTGCAATAAGACAGCCCGCTTTCCGTTCGGCTGCACAAATCGTCGGGAGATCGGCCACGGTCATGAGCGGGTTGGCCGGCGTCTCGATCCACAACAGATCGGCGGTGAGCGCTGCCTCTACCCATGCGTCGGTGTCGGCGAGGTCGAGTCGCAGAACGGTCCAACGCCCGTGTTCTTCTCCCTCGACCGCCAGGCCATTGGTTGCGTGGTACGGGTCTTCGGGGATCACGAGCGTCGAGCCCACGGGGAGTCCAGCGAACACGGTTGCGACCGCAGCCATGCCGGTGCCGAATACCAGCGACCGGCCACCCTCGAGTCCGCCGATGAGATCTTCGAGGGCGTTTTGGGTCTCGGTGCCTTCGGTTCGGTTGTAGTAGCGCTCATCGGGCAACCGGAAGTTCGACGCCATCGACGGCGGATAGTTGAGCGGCTGACCGAGCGCCTGCGGCCGCGCCTGAGAGATCAACCACGTATCGGGATGCATATCCATACCCGTGATCATGGGGCCAGGCCCCCATGGTCAACAAGTTGGCTTGCCCGATGTCGACTCGGGGTGCCGACCGTAGAATCGACGGATGCTCATCCCACCGATCGATCTCATGGGCGGCGAGGCCGTACAACTCATAGGCGGCAAGGAACATGCGCTCTCCGCCGGTGATCCCCGCCCCCTCGCCGAGAAGTTCGGCCGGGTCGGCGAGATCGCCGTGGTCGACCTCGATGCAGCACTCGGCACCGGCGACAACACCGAGCTGATCAAAGAGCTTCTGCCGCTGGCTCCGTGTCGGGTCGGTGGCGGAATTCGCAGCGTCGACGCAGCGATCGAATGGCTCGACGCCGGAGCGACAAAGGTCGTTCTCGGGACGGCCGCTACACCCGAGGTCCTGGGCGCCCTGCCACCTGAACGTACGGTCGTCGCTCTCGACAGCTTCGACGGTGAGGTCGTCACCCACGGGTGGACCAAAGGAACGGGCCAGCGTGTTGAGGACAAGTTGCTTGAGCTTCGCGACCTCACCAGCGGGTTTCTCCTGACCTTCGTTGAGCGCGAAGGCCGCATGACGGGAACCGACCCCGACACGCTTAACCGCTACCTCGAGGCTGCCGGAGGTTGCCGGGTCACGTTCGCTGGAGGCATCACGGGCGCCGAAGAGATCGGCACGATTCACGCACTCGGCGCCGATGCTCAAGTCGGTATGGCGCTCTACAAGAACGAGTTCACGCTTGGCGATGCAGTCGCTGCCTGCCTTCGTAGCGATCGGGCCGACGGCCTGTGGCCCACCGTGGTTACAAACGAGCGCGGCCAATCCTTGGGCCTTGCGTACTCGAACCACGAAAGCCTCAGCGCATCGATCGACACCGGTGACGCCCACTATTGGAGTCGGAGCCGAGGCGAACTCTGGCAAAAGGGTCTGACATCGGGAGCAACCCAGCACCTCGTACGGCTCGATACCGACTGCGACGATGACGCACTTCGGTTCACGGTGACCCAAAAGGGTCGCGGCTTCTGCCACCTCGATCAGACCAGTTGTTTTGGCGACTTCGACGGCTTCACCGAGCTTGAACGTCGACTCACTGATCGAGTCGTCAACGCTCCCGAGGGCAGCTTTACGAAGCGACTGTTCGAGGACCGGGACCTCCTTGCGTCCAAGATCACCGAAGAAGCCCAGGAACTGATCGATGCCACCGATCGGGCCGACGTCGTGCATGAAGCCGCCGACGTCTTGTTCTTCGTGATGACCCGTCTGGCCGCCGAAGGCATTCCGCTCGCCGACATCGAACGCGAGCTCGATCGACGTTCGCTGAAGGTCACTCGTCGAGACTGACGACAACCGCACCAGCCGGTACCGTTTGAATGATGGCCATGCACATTGAACGCGTCGATAGCGAAGCAGATCAGCTCACCGTCCACTTCGGACACGGCGAGCCGCTCCACCTCCCATGGATGTGGGTTCGCGACCACAGCCATGACCCGGCCTCGTTCGATCAGCAAACGCAACAACGCAGCGTCGACACGTTCTCGTTGCCATTGGACCACCCAGCGGGTGCTGCCACCGTCGAGGACGGCACCATCCGTGTGGTCTGGCCTCACGACGAACCGGATTCCGTCCTGCCCCTGTCGCTACTCGGCCGCGTATCGGGACGAGGAGAAACATCGACACGCACGTACTGGCGGACACCGAGCGAGATGACGTTGTCGCCGGTCGATTACGACTCGGTCATCACCACCGATGCCGGACGCAACGAATGGCTCGATGACATTGCCCAATACGGGGCTGGCCTTATCTCGGGAGCACCCGGCGACATGGCCGCTGTAGATGCGCTTACCTCACGAATTGGCTACGTCCGCCACACCGTATTCGGCGGGACCTGGACACTGTCGTCGAATGTCACTGCGCACGCCGACTCGGCATATGGAGCCGAAACGCTCGAGCCACACACCGACGGCAGCTACAGCCACGATGGGCCCGGCATGCAAATGTTCGTCTGCAGCGAACGCACCGGAGACGGAGGCGAATCCGTGTTGGTCGATGGATTTGCAGCGGCACATGCACTTCGCAACATGGAC
>CALBVK010000189.1 GCA_937969345.1 uncultured Acidimicrobiales bacterium | reverse complement strand
GCCGACACACCTTCGGCGGGGAAGAAGCCGTCCCAGGTGGTCTTGCCGAGGTTTTCGAGGGTGCGTGGGTCGAGGGCGTAGAGCTCGCCGCATTGGTAGAAGCTGGCGAGTGCTTGGCCTCGATGAACAATGACGTCGGTGCTCGCGTTGTCCTTCATGAGCGAACGAGCTCCGGAACCGGTGGTAGCGATTGCGTTGGACGGATGTTCGGTGATGCCTGCCCAAAGGCTCTGTTTTGCCTCTTGCTCGGCGAGAAAGCCATCGGTTCGAACAAAGCGGTTCGAGTAGCGGGCTTCTCCTGCCTCGAAGCTCATCGAGTGCAGCATGCCGTCGCCGTCGAAGGGGTGATACCGCTTGATGGGCTCGAAGAGGGCAACCTCGGTGTTTCGGATGTACGCGCCGTTGAGGTCGTCTGGGATCTCGCCGATGACGTCGAGGTCCCACGCGTCGAATTCGTTTGTCTGCGACTGCCAGATGCCAGTTCGGTACGGATGGTCGTCGTCGGGAGGGAGGGCCGAATCGACGGAGTTGCGATGTTCGATACGCATGAAGGTCTTTCCCTGTCGAAGTTGTTTTACTAGTATCACTCTACAATCTTGTTCACGCAACCAGATTCGTGGTGAACTGTCCGTACCGAACATGAGAGGGACCTGTTGAGTAACTCCGACGAGCCAATGAAGCTCTTCCGCGACGCCGACCATCTCGGTGAGGCGCGGACCAGCACGGCTCGAACTGCACGGAGTCGCCGAACTCGGGCTGCCCTCGTCGCTGCCGTGCGCGACGAGCTGCGCTCCACCGGCGCCTTCACCGCCGAAACAGTGGCGGATCGAGCCGATTGCTCGCCAGCGACGTTCTACGGACACTTCGCAACAAAGGACGATGCGCTCACGGCGGCCTTTGAAGTTGTTCTGGTCGAGATGTTCGAGATGCTTCGCGACACAATCACCGAAGATCGGATCGACGCCGGGGACCTCGACGCTACGGTTGCTCACTTCGTCGAGCGTCAGGCCGACATCTTCCGCACCGAAAGTTTGCTCTTTCGCACAGCGCTATCTCGCCTGCCAGCACACAAGGCATTGCGTCACCTGTATCGAGAAGCCGAACGCGTCTCGCTCGAGCACCTCGCGTTCGTCCTGGGAGACAAAGCACTCGCCGAGCGCGTCCTCGTCGTATCGCAGGGTCTCAACAACCCACGGGCGCTACGAACAGACGCCCAACACGTACGAAACGAATTCGCCCGTTCGCTTACCGACATGATTCGCCGAGGACTATCGACATGACCACCTTCAACGCCCTGTTGGCCACCGCGGTTGCGTCCAAGCCCGATGCACTCGCCGTCGCAGACGCACCGAACCGAGGTGACTTCTTTTCCGGGGAGCCGCGTCGCCTGACGTGGAGCGATGTGGCCGACTCGGTTGGGTCGACGGCGTCTGCCTTGGCCAGCGCTGGCGTCACTACCGGAGATGCGGTCGCTATTCAATTGCCGAATACCGTCGAACTTCCGGTTGCGATTTTGGCGTGTGCGCATCTCGGCGCCGTCGCCACACCATTCCCAGTTCAGCACCGAGAACACGAGTTGCGCCAGGGCCTCGAGGCATCCGGTGCCAGGCACCTCGTCACCGCTGCTCGTCCCGACCGCCCCGATCTGCTTGCTGCATCACAAGGGATCCTCGACGACTTCGGCGCCGCGATGCTCACCTTTGGCGACGAACACCCGGACGGTTCGACAGCGCTGTCGCTCGATGGCGTGGCAGAAGCACCACAGGCCCACGAGGCGGGACAGGACGACATCGTCACGATCTGTTGGACGTCGGGCACGACCGGCATGCCAAAAGGTGTGCCACGCAGTCACGCAAACTGGATGGCGACGTCGGGATCGCAAGTGAGTGCACTCGACCTCAATTCCGAAGACAAGATCCTGTGTCCGTTCCCGTTGGTGAACATGGCCGGTATCGGCGGCATGCTCGTGCCGTGGCTTGAAACAGCGAGCACGCTCGTGTTGCACAACCCGATCGATCTCATGGTGTTCCTCGGCCAGATCGGTGGCGAGCAGATCACCTACACGGTCGCACCACCACCGCTGCTCAACATGTTGCTTCGCAACGAGGCCATGCTCGAGAGCATCGACATGTCGCACCTGCGCAAGATTACGTCGGGCTCAGCGCCACTCGATCCGTGGATGGTCGCGGGCTGGCAAGACCGTGGCATGGAAATTGTCAACGCCTTTGGTTCGAACGAAGGTGCAGCGATGATCTCGACGCTGGCGACGGTCCCCGATCCTGCGCAGCGAGCCCGATACTTCCCGCGCCCAACGTGGCCGGGGGTCGAGGCTCGAGTCGTCGATCTCGATACCGGCGTCGAGATTACCGAACCGAATAGCGACGGCGAGCTGAGGTTCCGTGGCCCAACCGTGTTCGGTGGCTATCTCGGTAGTGATGGGGCGGAGTTCGACAGTGACGGGTGGTACCGCACTGGCGACATCTTCAGAATCGTCGAAGAGGACCCCAACCTGCTGCAGTTCGTCGACCGAGCGAAAGACATCGTTATCCGCGGAGGGATGAACGTGTCGGCGGCCGAAGTGGAGGCGCTCGTGTCGTCTCATGAGAGCGTGGCGGAGTGCAGCGTCGTTGCCTACCCAGACCCCGACCTTGGAGAACGTGTTGGGGTCTTCGTGGTGGCAGCCCCTGAGGCCGAACCGACGCTCGATGGGATTGTCGACCATCTCCGAAGCCAGAACATCGCAAGCTACAAACTGCCCGAACGCCTCGAGCTCATCGACGTTCTTCCACGCAATCCGGTGGGCAAGATCGTCAAGGGTGACCTTCGAGAGAAATGGGCAACGAGAGGAGCGGAAGCATGATCACTCAGAAGGAAGTCAGAAGGGACGCATGATGACTCAGAAGGTAAGCATCCTGGGGGGACATCAGAGCGACTTTGCCGACAACCTCGCAAAGTCTGGAGGCTCGGTCGAGACGCTGGTGGAAGACACCATTCGCAAGACCGCCGTAGACGCGCAGATCGAATTGAGCGACATCGACACCATCCATGTCGGCAATGCCTTCGGGCAGCTCTACACCGGTCAGGGCCACATGGGCGCCATGCCCGCGACCGTTGTGCCGGAGCTATGGGGCGTTCCCGCCATGCGCCACGAGGCGGCGTGTGCGTCCGCGTCGATGGCGACACTGGCCGCCATGGCCGAAATCGAGAGCGGTCGCTATGACTGTGTGTTGGTCTTGGGCGCTGAGCAGGAAAAGACCATGCCCGGGCCACAGGCCGCAGCGGTGCAAGAGGCCGCAGCATGGGTTGGGCCTGACACCGAAGGTGCCACCTACATCTGGCCCGAGACCTTCGATCAGCTCGCCGACGAGTACGACCGGCGTTACGGCATCGACGACATTCATCTCCGCGCCATTGGCGAACTCAACCTGCGAAACGCAAAAGCGAATCCGAACGCACAGACGCGAGGCTGGGAACTCTCGGCCGATACGTGTAGCGACAACGACGATGTGAACCCGGTCGTGGCTGGACGCTTGCGCCGCAACGACATCACCCAGATTACCGATGGTGCCGTGGGCCTGATTCTGGTTTCGGACCGTTGGCTCGCCGAACATGGCCGAACTCCACGTTCTCGAATCGCTGGTTGGGGACATTCAACCGTTGGCCTTGGCTTGCGCCAAAAGCTCGATCGCAACAGCGACTCGACGTTCGTCATGCCACATGTACGCCAAGCGATCACGGACGCTTTCGGTCGGGCGAGCATCGCCGATGTTGGGGACCTCGACGCCATCGAGACGCACGATTGCATGACGCCGTCGGAGTATCTGGCGATCGATCACTTCGGCATCACCGAACCGGGGGAGAGCTGGAAGGCGGTCGAAGACGGTTCGCTCGAACGTGACGGGCGTATCCCGATGAATCCGAGCGGGGGCTTGATCGGCGGCGGCCATCCGGTCGGCGCGACGGGCGCTCGAATGTTGCTCGATGCCACCAAACAGGTATCGGCAAGCGCTGGTGACTACCAGGTCGATGACGCCAAGCGAGTCGCCACGCTGAACATTGGCGGCAGCACGGCGACCACGGCGTGCTTCGTGGTCGAAGGCGTCTAACCCGTGGCGGGTGTTGCTGACGTCTTTGTGTTCGATGCCCTTCGGGCGCCGCGGACCAAGGGGCGTCCCGGCGGTGGACTCTCCTCGCTGTTGCCTCATCAGGTCGTGGCGCAGCTCATCGATGCCATGCGTGCTCGTACGAGTGCCGAGGCCGTCGACGCAATCGACAGCTTCGTCTTGAGTTGCGTCGGGCAGGTTGGTGCACAGGGCGGCCACCTTGGGCTCGTGAGCAAGCTCGAAGCCGCGCTGCCCGAAACCGTTTCAGCCCAGACGATCAACAACTACTGCGTTGGCGGGCTCACGGCGGTGGGCAACGCGTTTGCGGCTGTGCGGTCTGGCCAGCAAGAGCTCGTTCTCGCGGGCGGCGTCGAGATGATGTCGCACGTTCGCTTCCTCGGTGACGAAGCAGCGCTGTACACCGATGAAACCGTGTCGTCAGCGCTGCGTTGGGCCCCGGTCGGCGTGGCCGCTGATCATCTCGCTGTTCGCCATGGTGTCGAACGTGCCGAGCTCGACTCGATCGCGATGGAGTCTCATCGACGGGCTGCAGCCGCGTGGGATGCAGGTCGCTACGAAGACCAGGTGGTGTCGGTCAATGGCGCCGATGGAACCGTGGTCGATAGCGACGAGACCATCAAGCGGGATTTCACAGCGGAGGGTCTTGCGGCCCTCGATCCCGTCTTCGCCCAGATGGGTGAGGCGCAGTTCGATTCGGTGCTTGCTGGCGATGTTGTTGGTGATGGGGTTGCCGTCGACCACCGCCATACCATCGCCCACTGCCCGCCGATCTCCGATGGCGCCGCTCTGCTTCTCATCGGTACGGCCGAGGCGGGCCGCGAGTTCGGACTCGAGCCGCTGGTGCGGATCGACGCCGTCGCCGAAGCCGGCGGAAACCCCATCGAACAGCTCACCGCCGGTGAAACCGCAATGCAGCGTGCGTTGCAACTCGCCGACGCCGACCTGTCGGGCATGGACCTCATCGAATACATGGAGGCGTTCGCGGTGGTGCCAGCGCTCTTCGCTCGCGCCCACAACGTCGACCCCGAGATCGTCAATCCGAATGGGGGGCACCTTGCGATGGGGCATCCAATGGGTGCTACGGGAGCGATTTTGGCCACGGCGGTCGCCCACGAACTCCGGCGTAGCGGTGGCCAACGAGGCATCGCCGTTGCGCACGGTGGCTCCGGCGTCGGTGCCGCAGCCGTCTTCTCTGCCGCGTAACCCCGGCGCTCGGGGTGCGGGTCGGGTTGGCCGAGCGATAGCCGGACGTAGCGACGAACGTGAGTCGAAACCGTTGGCTACCATCTGGACATGAGTACGAGCGAGCTATTTCGATCTCGATCTCTGCGTTCCTTGGCGGGTCTTTTGTTTCTTTTGCTTGCCGCCTGCGGG
>CALBVK010000188.1 GCA_937969345.1 uncultured Acidimicrobiales bacterium | reverse complement strand
CTCACGAAGCAGACAATCACCATCGAGAAGGTCCCGACCGTCGCCGACCTTCGCGAGCGCCAGATCGAGGCCACCGTCGAGGCGGTCCGCGAGGCGCTCACCGAGGACGACCTTGACGACTACCAGGGCGTTTTCCATGCGCTGAAGGGCGAAGACTCCGATCGCAACATCGCCCTTGCGGCTATCAAGCTCGTCCATGCCGCTCGAGGAGCGGTGATGGACGAACCCGACATTCCCGACGCCTCGGACAACTTCAAGAGCGACGGTAAGAGTGGACCAAAGGGCGGCAAAGGAAAGCATGGCCGCGGACGCGACCGAGATGATCGCGGCGGACGTGGCGATCGCGGTGGGCGAAACGACCGCGGAGAACGAGGCGATCGTAAGCCGCGCGAGGCCGACGCAAACACCGGCTTTGTGTATGTCGGTGTTGGCTCACGCGGTGGTGTCCGTCCGGGCGACCTCGTCGGCGCAATAGCGAACGAAACCGGCCTGTCCGGCCGCGACATTGGCCCGATTCGGATCTCGGATCACTACTCGGTCGTTGGTGTCCCCGATGGCTCGGTCGACGAGGTCGTCGGCGCGATCAAGCGTTCCACGGTCAAGGGCAAAAAGGCCAAGGCCCGCCGCTACACCGACTAAACCAGAAACCCGCTCGATCAGGTTTGGGGTCAGACCCTATTACTGATCGATAGGTGTGCTCGATCAGGTTTGGGGTCAGACCCCATTACTGATCTATGGGCGGTAGGCGCTCGGGGTTTCTGGCAGCTCGAAGCCCTTGGCGGCAATCGCCGCCGCGTACCAATCGGCGCTCTTCTTTGGACGCCGCTCCTGAGTTTCATAGTCGACCTCGATAATGCCGAACGTCGGTCCGTAACCCCACGCCCATTCGAAATTGTCGAACAGGGACCACACGAGATACCCCTCGACCGGGCAGCCATCGGCGATTGCACCGTGGACCTCGGTGAGGTGGTCCCGGACAAACGCCAAGCGATCGTCATCGACCACCTGGCCGTCACGGCGCTGCCCATCGGGCATTGGCGCGCCATTCTCGGTGATAATCATCCTGTCAAAGCCATAGTCGTTGGTAAGCCACCGCAGAAGTCGTCCGAGCGACGTGGGGTGGAGCTCCCAGCCCATGGTGTTTTGAGGAGTCCCCTCGGGGAGCGGAACCTGGCCATCTGCGCCGATGATCTGTCGCGTGTAGTAGTTGATGCCGAGAACATCGATTGGCTGGCTGATGATGTCGAGATCACCGTCGAGCACCTCGGCCTGGTCCCAACCAAAGTGATCGGCGGTCTCGGCTGGATACCCGCGCCCGGTGAGCGGATCGGCATACCAGCGGTTGTCGATGTCGTGGACTCGTGCGGCTGCTGCAACGTCGGCTTCGGAGTTCGATGCGGGCTCGACCGGAGTGAAGTTCAATACGATCGCGAGGTCGGCATCGGGAGCGATAGCTCGGATGCGCTCGCCGGCAAGGCCGTGGGCGAGCATCAGATGGTGAGATGCAGTGAATCCGGACGCCCGATCGGTGTGGCCGGGTGCGTGCTCACCCGTGACGTAACCAAGGATCGCCGATACATACGGCTCGTTCAGTGTTGTCCACGTCGTGATGCGATCGCCGAGACGAGTCACCACGGCTTCGGTGTAGTCGGCAAATGCATGGGCGGTGTCACGAGAAAGCCACCCGCCGTGTTCACCGAGAGCTTGCGGAAGATCCCAGTGATAGAGCGTCGGCATCGGCGTAATGCCCGCACCGAGCAACTCGTCCACCAACCGATCATAGAAGTCGAGGCCCGCAGGGTTCACCGCGCCCGTACCACCGGGAATAACGCGTGGCCACGAGATCGAGAATCGGTAGGTATCCAGTCCGAGCGAGGCCATAAGCGCCACGTCTTCGCTGTACAACCGGACGTGGTCGCACGCGATGTCACCGTTGGATCCATCCTTGATGCGGCCCTCCTCACGGCAGAAGACGTCCCAGATACTGGGGCTCTTGCCATCGAGGTCATGGGCTCCCTCGATCTGGAAGGACGACGTCGCTGCACCCCATCGAAAGTCGTCGGGGAAAGAAATGAAAGCGTTTGCACCTCGGCTCATGGGCATACTCTCGCAGAGGAGTCGGGCGATCACAACGACCGCACGGAACTTCCCCGATGGCTACCTGCCTAGGGGCAACAACCGCCACCGCAACTCGTATTCTCCGGGCCCGACGCGATGCTCGTCGGTGACATCCGGGCCACACGCGCCCGTTCCCAAACCACGAACCGCGAGATCTACATGCACCTCGAAAGTTTGCACTTCGCCAGGCGCTGGTAGCTCGGCGATCGTGCGAGCGTCGGTCAACATCGCGTCGCTATGCGGGCGGACGGAGAACGCAAATGCCGTGTCCGACTCCACACGAATGCCCGTGCCATCGGCGGAGTAGAGCTCGAACCAACGGGTATCGCAATGCGCCCCATGCTCCTGGGGCACAACGAAGCGGTGGTACTGCTCGACGACCGACGACTCGTGCACCGACAACAGTCCGCTCGAGCAGCGGTCGGGGTAGGTCTCATGCGGGCCGAGTCCAAGCCAACGCAGTCCGGTCAACCCGGCGTCCACATCGAACCTCAGGCCGACACGCGGGATGTCATCCCACGCTTCGGGAATCGTGAAATGGTCGAATCGTTCAACTCCCCCACCGTCGAGGTCGGTCATCTCGACCGAGTGCGCATAGCCGCCTGTACCTGGCCGTACCTCACGAAGACCCCAATGGAGCCACTTTGGCCGAACCCCGCTGACCTCGGACATCCAGCCCTGAGCCACCCCATCATTGTCGGTCGGCGGGCGCCACAGGGTTGGCTCTATGGCGCTAGCGATGCTCGCGACGACGTCGTCGTTGCCGGGTACACGAGCGATCACCGGATTGGCCTGACCTGGGGCGTCGGCAAAGACATGTTGTTCAGTGCAGACCTGGTGACCGGCGTCCGCCCACGCAACGTCTGAGCGCAACGTCGTCGTACAGGTGAGCGTCACGAGGTCAGCGCCGCTGGCTGCCGGGACCGTGATCGGCAACGGCTGTGACAGAGAGGCTCCCGCCGGAATTGGATCGAACACGAACAGCCCCTGGCGTCCGGTCGGGATGCCGTCGACTTCCTCGTGCCACGCAAACTCGAGGTCGGCGGTATCGGTATGTGACCGACGATTGGTAATCGTTACGGATTCACTATCGATCGCTACCGTGACCGGTCTAGCGAGAAAGGCCAACTCGTGTAGCCCGGGATGGGGCACGAGATCCGGGTCGACGAGGCCATTGATGCAGAAGTTCGCATCGTTGGGTTCGTCTCCATAGTGGCCGCCGTAGGCGAACCACTCGACGCCTTTACCGTCGACCTCTCTCAGTCCTTGATCGCGCCAATCCCACACAAATCCGCCGCCGAGCGCCCGATGTTCCCAGAAGGCATTCCAGTAGTCGACGAGGCCACCGTTCGAGTTACCCATGGCATGGCTGTA
>CALBVK010000187.1 GCA_937969345.1 uncultured Acidimicrobiales bacterium | reverse complement strand
CTCGAAGACCAGTTGGTCGTGACCGAATCCGGGGCCCGCTCAATGAGCACGCTGCCGTTCGGACTGTGACGCTGCCCATCTGAGCGTTCGATGGGGCCCGGCCACTAGCCTCTCGCAACATGTCCGCGGGAACTCCAAATACTCTCCTTATCCAGGTCGACCAACTCGCCGCCTCGTTCCATCGCTCCGACGGGGTAGCCAGTGAGCACTGATCCGCTGTTGCAGCCATTCCAACTCGGCGCGCTGACGTTGAAGAACCGCATCTTCTCGAGCAGCCACGCTCCCGGTTACAACACCGACGGCATTCCCAATGAGCGCTACATGGCGTACCACGAGGAAAAGGCCAAGGGCGGCATTGGGATGACCATGATCGGAGGGTCGAGCAACGTATCGCCGGACTCTGCGTCGTTATGGGGACAGATGTACTTCGGCTCCGATGCGATCATCGATCCGCTGGCGGAGATGACCGAGCGCATTCACCGCCATGGCGCCGCCGTCATGTGCCAGATCACCCACATGGGTCGGCGCAACGTGTCGAACGATGGCGATTGGCTCCCGACGATCGCGCCGTCGCCCATTCGCGAGCCCATGCATCGTGGCTGGCCGAAGCAGATCGAAAAGAGCGATATTCGACGTGTCGTCAACGACTTTGGTGCAGCGGCTGTGCGGGCTCATGCCGGCGGGCTCGACGGAATCGAGCTGTGCGCCACGAGCCATCTCATCGATCAATTCTGGACCCCGCTCTCGAACCGGCGTACCGACGAATACGGCGGCTCGATCGAGAACCGGCTTCGGTTCACCATCGAGGCGTTGCAGTCCATTCGTGACGCTGTCGGAAGTGATCTGCTCGTCGGCATTCGCATGATCGCGGACGAGGGGCAGATCGGTGGACTGAGCACCGAAGAGAGCGCAGACATCGCGCTTCGACTCGCGGCGTCGGGCCTGCTCGACTTCCTCAACATCGCGAGCTCGTCGCTGGCGACCGAGGAGGGACTGTCGAAAGCGATCCCGCCATCGGGCACGCCTCTCATGCCGTTCGTGTCGCTTGCCGGTTCGATCAAGAAAATGGTCGACATCCCAATCCTTCACGCGACCCGCATCACCGACCTGTCGTCGGCTCGCCACGCGATCAGCGAGGGCTTGATCGATCTCGCTGGCATGACCCGTGCGCACATTGCTGATCCGCACATCGTGAGCAAGCTCGAACGTGGCGAAGAGGATCGGATCCGCGTGTGCGTAGGCGCCTCGACCTGCATCAACCGACTGCACATGGGGCTCGAATCGGTGTGCATTCAGAACCCAGCGACCGGTCGAGAATCCCACATTCCGCAACTCGTCTCGCGTTCCGAGGCTGCACGCAAGAAGGCGGTCGTGATCGGTGCGGGTCCTGCAGGCATGGAGGCCGCCAGGGTCCTCGCCGAGCGTGGCCACAACGTCGTGCTGTTCGAGGCCCAGGACCGTGTGGGCGGCCAAGTCGTCCTCGCTGCACGAGCGAGCGAACGCCAATCGGAATTGCTCGGGATCACCGGGTGGCTCGAGGCCGAACTCGGCCACGCCAACGTCGACCTGCGGCTCAACTCGCCGGTCGACGTCGATGACGTTCGCTCGGAAGACCCCGACATTGTCGTCGTGGCCACCGGGGGGTTTCCCGATACGAGCTTTCTGTCAACAGGGGCCGACCTCGTGCACACCTCGTGGGACGTGCTCGGTGGACACGCAGCAATCTCGGGTCGCGTCCTTATCTACGACGATCATGGAAGCGAACACGCGCCGTCGGTCGCTGAGTTTCTGAGCGACAACGGTGTCGGCGACATCGAGCTCGTCACGCCCGATCGCCTGATCGCCCAGGACCTTGCGGCGACGACGGGGCCCGCATACCTGCAGATGCTGTATGAGCGTGAGGTGACGATGACCCCGGACCAACAACTCGTTGGTGTCGAACGCGATGGCACCGCGCTTCGGGCCACACTGCGGAACATCTTCACCCGCCGAGAGACCACGCGGATCGTCGATGCAGTCGTGACCGAGCACGGAGTCGTTCCATACGACGACCTCTATCACGAGCTCTGTGACGCCTCATCGAACGGGGGAGCGATCGATCTCGACGCGCTCCTCGGTGGGCGGCCCCAACCGGCCGACGGGAGCGGCTATGCCCTGTACCGCGTCGGGGATGCGGTCGCGAGCCGGGGAATCGCAGCGGGAATCTACGAGGCTCGTCGCCTCTGTCAGCAGCTATGAGACGCCTGCTCTTCATTCATGGCGTGGCACAGGGTGGCCGGGCCCCGGACGACATTCGCCACGAATGGATCGACGCTCTCACCATTGGGTGCGCGGCCGCTGGAGCGAAGTGGGATCCGGACATCCCGATCGACCTGCCGTTCTATGGCGACCGCCTCGATGCGCTGATCGATCAAGCCCATCACGGCCAGGATACGCAGCAGCGTGACGTTGCTTTGGAGGGGTTCTCGTCCGACATGCTCCTCGAGATGCACACGCATCACCCGGGACTCAGCGAAGCGGTCACTGCCACCGAGCTTGCCGCTACCCATGAGGCGGAGCGGGTCGCACTGAACTCGGGGCTGCTTCGCTCAATTGCGGAGGCGATCGATCGACGCTCGGGAGCTGAGTCCTTCCTGGTTTCCCAGTTCCTTAGCGAGGTGCATTTCTACGTACAGGTGCCACAGGCACAACGAGAGATTGATGCGATCATCGATGCGGCGATCACCGATGAAGAAACAGTCGTCGTCGCTCACTCGTTGGGAACGGTCGTGAGCTACCGCGCGCTGCTTCGACATCGCGCGGCGAACATCGTTCAGCACGTCACCGTCGGGTCACCGCTGGCATGCTCATCGATACGCACCGAGCTCGGAACGCTGGAGAATCCGTGTCCAGACGCATGGTTCAATGCTCGAGACCCACATGACTTCGTTGCGTTTCATCCGCTCGATGCGGAACACTTTGGCGCGGAGCCACCGATCAGAAACCACAACGCCGTCGTGAACTCGACGCCAAATCGCCACAGCATCTCTGGCTATCTGAGCGATCCACTCGTAGCGACAGCAATCATGAACGCGGTCTGGGCCTAGCCCAACTACCGAGCCGACGTTGGTCCGCGGGCCCGCCGCCTCAGTACTGTCGTACCGATGGCAGAGCTGAACTGGTCAGAGAACATCGAATACACCGCCTCAGCGCTCCACCACCCGACATCGGTGGCGGAGCTTCAAGAGCTCGTCGCAGCAGCGAGACACGTCAAGGCGCTCGGTACCCGACACTCGTTCAACCGCATCGCCGACACCGAGGGCGCGCAGATCTCGACAGCGGCGCTCGACCTTTCGGCGACCATCGATCACGACGCGATGACCGCAACCGTGCCCGGCGGCTGGAGTTATGCGATGGTTGCGTCAACGCTCGAGGCAGCTGGAGTCGCGCTGTCCAACATGGGGTCATTGCCACACATCTCGCTCGCCGGCGGAAGTGCGACCGGGACTCACGGGTCGGGCGACACGAATCAGATTCTGGCCGCGGAGATCAGTGCACTCGATCTCGTGACCGCCGACGGATCCCTGAAGCACGTAGACCGTTCCTCACCGGAGCTCGCCGCGATGGCAGTTGGTCTTGGAGCCTTCGGCATCGTGACTGCAGTGACCCTCGATGTTCAGCCGTCCTACCTCGTTCGACAGGACCTGTACAAGGGCGCCTCATGGGATGTCGTGCTCGAAAACCTCGACGAGATTATGGCCAGCGCGTACAGCGTTAACCTGCACGCCGACTTCTCATCGTCCGACACTCGGACGATCTGGCAAAAGTCCCGGGTGGCCACCGATGCTGTCGATGCGGTTCCCGCCGAGCGCTGGGGCGCTACCCGTCTCGACCAGGCAGAGCTCGACCCCGGCCGCGTCACGTCGCTGCTGCCACCCGGTCCATGGAACGAACGGCTTCCACATTTCGTTCCCGAGGGTGCCCCCTCGGTCGGTGGGGACGAGCTGCAGACCGAGTACTTCGTCGATCGTTCGAACGCCGTAGCGGCGATCGACATACTGCGATCCATGGGCACTCGGATCGACCCGCACCTGCACGGCACCGAGATTCGCACGCTCGCCGCAGACGACATGTGGCTGAGCCCGACGATCGGCCGCGATTGCCTGTGCATTGGCTTTACGTGGAAGAAGCACGTCCGCGAGGTGTTGTCGTTACTGCCGGAGATCGAGGCAGCGCTCGCCCCGCTCGAACCCACCC
>CALBVK010000186.1 GCA_937969345.1 uncultured Acidimicrobiales bacterium | reverse complement strand
GATGCGTTCTCCACCGGATCCCACGCCCAATAGCCGCCCCAGCCCAACGTCTCGTAGCTCCACCACGCACCGAGCACAATGCCCAGCGTCAAGAAGCCCCACGCAAAGACCGTCCAGGCGCGGGTCTCGACGAGCCAACCTTCGCCAACGCGGCCGGTCGCCAACGCACCGATCGCGAACGCAAACGGCACCGTGAACCCGACATACCCGAGGTACAGCATTGGCGGATGGAACGCCATGAAGATGTTGTTCTGCAATAGCGGGTTCAACCCCGGTCCATCATCTGGCGGGTTCGCGACCTCGATAAACGGGTTCGCCGGACCGAGCATCAGACCAAAGAAGTACGCGGTGACAACCAACATCGTCAGTAGCGCCCAACCCACCATCGGGTCGTCGAGACGATCGCGGAAGCGCCACGTCACCACAGCCAAGTAGCCGACAAGAACCAGCGCCCACAACAAGATCGAGCCCTCGAGCGCTCCCCACAACGTCGCAACCGTGTAGACGGTGGGCGTACCGATTCGGCCATGCTCAGCGACGTACTTCACGCTGAAGTCGTGCTGCAGAAGCGCCGACTCCATCGTGATCACACCGACGACACCAGCAGTGACGATCAGAGCGACATACAGCCGCACCGAGCGCATCAGCTCGGGTTGTTTGCGAATCAGCGAAACAGCGATCGTTCCGGCGCCCAGAATCGCACCAGCAAAGCCGAGCGACACCGACGCATAACCAATCAGGACATGCATGGGCTCAGGCCCCCGGAGCGTCGGGAGATTCGTCGCCACACGACGCAGCCTCTTCGACCCGATCCTCGCGGTACTCATTGTCGTGCTTCACGAGCATCCGATCGCTCTCGAAGTAGAAGCCATCGTTGGCCCCCGACTGCCACGGAACCCCGATCTCGGACGAATCGCTCCACCGGCCTTCGAGCACCACGGGAACGCCCATCTGGAAGGACTCAGCGACGTTGCCACGATGGACGATGTCGACCGCCGTGCCATCGCACGCAATGGAGAAACGCACGGTGGTTTCGCCGTCCATCTCGAATTCGTCATCGGTGATCGCGATCGGCGAACCGAGCAGGCGGAACCGCCGGTCGGCAAGTTCGGAACGTTGCTCGACGGCATCGTTGGCATCGCGCAAGAACAACGTCGCTCCCGACAAGCCCTGGAACAAGACGAACCCAATGACGGCAAGAACCGCCGCCAAGACGATCGTCGGCACGAGACGTGAACCCCGGCTCTCGTCGTCGCGTCGACGAGGGGTCAGATCCAGCGACTCGTCACCAGCATCTGGGCTGTCCGACGCGGAAAGGTCCGAGTTGTCGGCCATTAGCTCTCCCCGATTACGTCGGCGTCGTTGCCCGTCATCCAGCGCGAACGCTCAGCCGGGACCTTGGCCGCAAGATGCTTCGCCCGCCGCATAACCGACATGGCGTAGAGAGCAATCGCCACAATGCTGAGGCCATACCCGGCAATCAAATACGGAACGTGAGTCATGCGGATTCTCCTTGTGTGACGGGTTGTGCGTGATCGGCTTCAGAACGACGAACCGCAATCGCGTCGTCAATACCGAAGCGGTCGTACTGGCGCTCCAGCCAGGCGAGCCGGAAGCGATGGATCATCATCCACGAGTAGGCGGCGAGGCCGAGCACGATCGAAAAGAACAGTGTGAATGCCTTGAGATCGGCGATTGCGCCCTCGGCAATTGTCGAGTTCTGATGCAGCGTCTGATCGGCCCACCACTCGACCGACTTGTTCACTATCGCAACGTTCACAACGAGCAACAGACCAACAACCGCCGAACGCTTCGCACGCACCTCGGCCGTCCCCTCAAGGCGCCGCACAGCGAGGTAGCCGAGCGACAACATGAACAACACCAACGTGGTCAGAATGCGAACGTCTCCCCACTCCCACCAGGTGTTCCAAATCGGGCGCCCCCAGATCGAACCCGTCAACAACGTCAGCGCAGCCCCGAGCGAACCAATCTCCGCCGACGCTCCGGCGACAAGATCCCACCACACCGACTTCTTTACCAACACCATGAACGAACCAATGGCGGTCACGACGAACGCTGAGTACGCGGTAATAACCAGCGGCACGTGAATGTACAGCAAACGCACCGCGTCGAACTGGCCAATAGTGTTCCCGTCCGCGGTTGTGCGGATGTCGGGCCCGCTCGCAACAAAGGCGAGGAACAGCCACACGGCCACGCCGATGAGAACAACGCCTCCGAGGATGGTGGTCGCCCGACTTCGGGTAGGACCGCGCTGCGCAACAGCAGTTTCGGTACTGGTCATTAGCTTTCCTCCATCAACACGCCATGGGCGAGCACGCCCAAAGCCAAGTACAACGCAGCGAATGCGTACAGCAAACTGGTCCACGGCCAACCATCAGCGGCGACGGTTCCCATCGCGTCACCAAAGGCGCGGGTCGCGGCGATCAGAACAGGTGCCAGGACTGGCAACAGCAGGATCGGCAAGATGGTCTCCCGGGCTCGTTGGCCACCCAACAGGGCACCGTAGAGCGTACCCGCGGCGCCCACGCCGAGAACGGCCCCTACGAG
>CALBVK010000185.1 GCA_937969345.1 uncultured Acidimicrobiales bacterium | reverse complement strand
CGCCAAGTTGTCGGCGAACTTTTCGAGCTGGCGAAGGTTTCGCACCTCGAACACGCCGTCGCAGTGCCCGCTGTACTCGCCGATGATCGAGTCGCCGGTGTCCCAGTAGCTCTTTGGTTCTGGGTTGAGCCAGAACACGTTGCGAGCCCGCTCAGCAATGTCTCTGATGATCCAGCTGTTCGGAGCGTGGTAGTTGTTGCGCGCATCGCCAAGGATTAACACCGACGTCTTGGGACCGACGTCTTTGCCATACGCATTCCAGAACACCTCGAGGGCGTGGCCATAGTCGCTGTGGCCATCGACCCAAACAACATCGGCTTCGCTGTTGACCCTATGGATGGCCTCGGTGATGTCGTCGGTCTGCTCGAAGTACTCGGTGACCTCGTCGAGCCCGTCGATAAACACGAACGATCGAACCTGGGTGAATTGACTCGACAGTGCATACACGAGGTGCAACGTGAAGCGAGCAAATGCGGCCACCGAGCCCGAAATATCGGCGATCACCATGATCTCAGGCTTCTTCGGCCGTGGGTTCTTGAACTTGGGGTCCGCTGGAACCCCGCCGTAGCTGAGGGAGGACCGGATCGTGTGGCGGAAATCGAGCGGGCCCTTGCGACCTCGACGACGCTTACGTGCCAGGCGGACAGCGAGCTTGCGAGTCAGTGGGTAGATCGCCTTTCGCAGGTTCGCCATCTCCTCACGACTTGCGTGCATGAAATCGACATCTTCGGGGAGCGGCTTGCGGAGCGTCTTGGCCATTGCCTCGACACCGCGGTCGGCGACGAGGCGTCGACGAATCTCCGCCTCGATCTCCTTCTTCAGCGCCTCGATGCGATCCTTGTATTCGTCGCGCTGGAGACGCTGCTCGAACTGACTGGAGTCCTCGTTCGTGTCCTGGTCCTGCTGCATGAGCTTCTCAAGGACGCTGTCGAGGTCGAGGTTTCGCAACGTGCGATACAGGTAGTACGTGCCACCAACTGGACGCCCGGGTTCCATGCCTGCGTAACGACGAACCGACTCACGGGCCATCGAGCGCATCATTGCGGAATCGCCATTGGCGAGCGCGTTGTAGAGCATCTCTGCGAGCTCTTCGGGGCTCATGCCAGAGTTCGAACCGCCTTGACCTTTGTCGCCCTGGCCCTGGCCACCATCGGCACCGCCGTCTTCGTCGTCGTCGCTGTCTTCGAAGGGGCTATCGCCAAGCTCGGAGTCGAGCGCATATTCTTCGCCACGAAGCGAGAAGTACACATCGAACACGATCTCGAATGCTTTCCAGTGTGAGTTGTTCTTGACCAGGGTCGCGGCCAGCGCGTATTTGAGCGCGGTGCGGTCCTCGAGGGGAATGTGCTGCACTGCATGCATTGCGTCGAGGTTCTCGGTCAGGCTCACCGGAAGGCCAGCGTTACGAAGCTCGATGATGAACCCGGTGAGCAGGTCGAGCAGCGGCGAGGATTCGCCAGCTCCTGCCACTTCTTGGGACTTCTGCCCCAGATCCGCGTTCGTCGAGCTGTTCAACACGGGTCCCTTCGAATCGGTCGTCACGTCAACTATCCGGAATAGCTGTCGGAGTTGGCGTTCATGTCCTTCACGGCCTTGTCGATGTCGGTGCTGTACTTCAACAAGATGTTGACGGTGTCGGTTGCGGTCTGGGCGTCGATCTGGTCGATGCCCAACATGACGAGCGTGCGAGCCCAGTCGATAGTTTCCGATACCGATGGATGCTTCTTGAGCTCGAGCTGTCGAACCGAGCGAACGACGCGGGCGACCTGATTCGCAAGATGGTCGGTGATCTCAGGAACCCGAGTCATGACGATTTGCTTCTCGCGCTCCATGTCTGGGTAGTCGAGGTGCAGGTACAAGCAGCGACGCTTGAGCGCCTCGGACAACTCACGGGTGTTGTTCGACGTAAGGAACACGAGCGGGATCTGATTGGCCGTCACGGTGCCGAGCTCGGGGATCGATACCTGGTATTCCGACAGGATTTCGAGCAGGAGCGCTTCGGTCTCGATTTCGACGCGATCGACCTCGTCGATAAGAAGCACGACGGGCTCTTCGGAACGAATTGCTTCGAGGAGCGGCCGTGCGAGCAGGAACTCTTCGGAGAAGATGTCGTCCTCGAGTTCGCTCCAATCGGTATCTCCGCCGCGATCGGCCTGGATGCGAAGCAGTTGCTTCTTGTAGTTCCACTCATACAGCGCCTTGGCTTCGTCGAGTCCTTCGTAGCACTGGAGGCGAATGAGCTTGGCGCCCGTCATCTCGGCGACAGACTTTGCGAGCTGGGTCTTGCCCGTGCCCGCAGGCCCTTCGATCAGGATGGGCTTCTCTAGCCGATCGGATAGGTGCACGATGCCAGCGATTGCATCGTCGGCCAGGTAGTCGACCGACTCCAGCTTCTCGCGGACTTCGGCGACGTTCTCAAAGCGATGATCCATCAGGAGATACTACCGGACGGTAAGCAGCGGTCAGTGACCCGGGCCATATGCCCACTGCCCGTACGATCGGTAGTGTTCGTTCCATGGTGTGTATTCGATCCAACCGAAGGTCGGCCCAATGACAGCACTGGTCATCATGAGTGTTCTCGTCGGTGTACTGCTCGTCGGCAGCGGCGTGCTCGTTATCACGATCGCCGAGCGGGCCGCCGATGGTCGGCTGGGTGCGAACGGCTGGGCAGGCATTCGAACGCGTGCGACCCGCTCGAGTGACGAGGCGTGGCGTCTCGCTCACCAAGCTGCACGTAAGCCCACTGCTCTCGGCGGTTGGCTCATGGCCGCAGCAGGCGTCTTGAGCGTGCCCGTCGCAGCGTTGTTCGCCGACGGAGACCAGGAGCGCTTCGGTATTGCGTGGTCTCTCGCATTGCTCGCTGTAGCGACCCCCGCCGTAGGAGCGATCGTCTACGGCGCGGTCATCGCCAATCGAGTCGCCGCTCGCCATCGGGCCGAGCACGGACCGGCCTAACGGCGGAGGTCCTGGTTGGACTGTCGGACTCTCGACCGCAAGGTGTAAACGCTGTCGCCACTGAGAACTCCGCCCCTCCCGAAGAGGCGGCCGAATTCCCAATTCGACAGACCGAGTTCTGGCCGGTTGAACGCATACTGACCGTCCACCCACCGGGTAAAGCCGTCGCCAACAAATGGAGCGTCGACGGCAGCGAAGAACTCGTCTTGTTCGGTTGAATTCTCGCTCACGAGAGTCGCCACAAATCGTGGCGCCTGGGCGTTGAACAGCTCGACTGCATGGTCGATCGAATCGACGATCGCCAGAGTGATCTCGGGGCTCTCTTCCCATTCCCACTCAGTGCCGAGGTCGTCCCAACCGAGCGTCGAGGTTCGTGGCTCCTGCACGCCACCCTCGGCTCGCGCAATTTCAGCGACGTCGAACCACGCCGGCGGAATCTCGCCGGCTTGTTCGGCGACGACGTGGAGCTTGGCGGTGGCGGACCGATTCGCCCCAGCTCGATCGAGCGCCTCGAGAAACACCGGTAGGAGACGGTCGAGGTCACTGCGCACGATGCAGCACGTGTTGAGTGTGTTGCAGACCTTGCGGTCCAGGCTGTGTTCGATGACCGCAGCGAAGCGGTCAGCGTCTGCGTTGGGTGAGGCGACCATCCACGCCCCGCCCGTTCCGTGCAGGCTGACGGACACACCGGCCTGACGGGCAACGGCGCCGAGTTGAGCAACCGCTGCACCACTCCCCCGAGCAACGGCCAATGACAGCCGGTCGTCGCTAAACATTGCGTGGCCAGCTGCACGAGATGGACTGGCGACGAGGCTCGCAGCACCCGCTGGCAGCCCGGCACCGACCAACGCCGGCGTTAGCGCATGTTCGACGATTGCTTCTGCGGTTCCGAGCGCATCGCTGCCAATGCGGAACACGACCGTATTTCCCGAGCGCAACACGCCGCATGCATCGGCGAAGACGTTCGGGCGTCCTTCAAAGACAAAGCCAACAACACCCAGGCCGGCGCGGACCTGTTCGATTGTCCACCCTTCGTGGTCGACCGTGTCGACGGCATCGCCACGTCCGGACGGTTGCGATGCCCACCCCCGCAGCCCCGAGATCATGTCGGCGCGCATTCCTGCGGTGAGCTCGAGTCGGGTGGTGCTCCGGCCTTTGGCCTTCGCTGCGTCGATATCGGCTTCGTTTGCTGCGGCGATCGGACCGAAAGAAGTCTCGTCTTCGAGGCGTTCGGCGAACTGCTCGAAGAAGTCCGAGATTGCCTCGTCGGTAATC
>CALBVK010000184.1 GCA_937969345.1 uncultured Acidimicrobiales bacterium | reverse complement strand
CGTGACCGACTTGTTCGCCGCCGCCGCCCAGGAGCAGCAATCGAAAAGGGCCCCACTCGCCGACCGTTTGCGACCGATTCGACTCGACGACATCGTTGGGCAGGACCACCTTTTGGGTAAGGGGCGGCCGTTGCGGGGGCTGATCGAGGCAGACACGTTGGGATCGGTCATCTTCTGGGGGCCGCCGGGAACCGGCAAGACCACACTGGCCAAGGTCATTGCTCGAACGACCGAGCGCAGCTTCGAGTCTCTGTCGGCCGTCAGCGCATCGGTCAAAGACGTTCGCGAAGTCCTCAAGCGTGCTCAGGATCGGCTCGGCCAGCAGGGGCAAGGGACCATCTTGTTCCTCGACGAGGTTCATCGCTTCAACAAAAGCCAGCAGGACGCGCTGCTACCTGGGGTCGAGAGCGGCCTCATCAGCCTCATTGGGGCAACCACCGAGAACCCCAACTTCGAAGTAAACGCTGCGCTCCGTAGCCGCTCAACGCTCTTTCGCCTCAACATGCTCGACGAGGCTGCGCTCAAGACGCTCGTCGAACGCGGGCTCGATGCCGAGGGTACGAATGCAACTGACGATGCCGTCCAGCTGCTCGTTGACCGAAGCGCGGGCGACGGCCGTCAAGTGCTCACCGCCCTCGGGGTTGCGTCGGCGATAGCGAAGCCTGACGGCGGCGAAATCTCCGAAGCGCACATCGAAGCTGCGCTCGGGACGAAGGCGATACGTTATGGCCGCGACGACCACTACGACGTCATTAGTGCCTTTATCAAGAGCATCCGGGGGAGCGATGCCGATGCCGGCCTGTACTGGTTGTACCGAATGCTCGACGCTGGCGAGTCCGCAAGGTTCATTGCTCGACGAATGGTGATCTTGGCGAGCGAAGACGTGGGGATGGCAGATCCGATGTCGCTCGTTATTGCAAACGCTGCGGCCCAAGCGGTCGAGTTCGTTGGCCTACCAGAAGCCGAATTCAACCTGACGCAGGCCGTCGTGCACTTGGCCACGGCGCCGAAGTCAAACTCGCTCACGACAGCGCGAGCCGCCGCCAAACAGGCCGCACAAAGTCCCGGCACCGGCGAGGTACCTACCCACTTGCGCGATGCGCATTATTCCGGCGCGGCAGGCCTCGGCCACGGAGTTGGCTATCGTTTACCTCATAAGGACCCGAGAGGCTGGGTCGATCAGCAGTATCGACCCGCCGAGGTCGCCGATGATGTGTACTACATGCCATCGGATCATGGAGCCGAACCCGCACGCTGGGAACGGTGGAACAAGGAGCGCAAATCCGATGCCTAAACGACTGTTCTGGATGACTACGGGTTATGTGTCGGGCGCGGCCTCGAGCTGGTGGGTGCAGCGCAAGGTGAAGCGCGAGGTCGAGCGGGTGCTCCCCAACGCGGTGCGGACCGAAATGACGAACCGTGTATCGGCTGTTGGCGAAAAAGCTCTGGAGAAGACGGTGAACTCGCCGGTCACACAAGGAGCCAACCGCGCAATCCAGCGAGTCCGACCGGACATCGATATCACCGATAAGGCCCAAGCGCGGCTCGAAGCGAGGCAGCAACCCGCGTTAACGGTGGTCGATGGCGACCTCGCTGATCAGCCCGGCATCACCCGACTGCGCGAACGCGCTCGCCGCTTCCGTAGCTAGTTCGAACTGAGCGCACAGCTATCGAGAACCAGTCGGTCACCAAACTTTTTCCAGGTCACCCAGATCTCGATGGACTCGCTACGTGTCGACCGTTCGGTCGGTCGGATTTCGACGAGTCCAGTGCTCGTTCCACTGCCTGTGTAGCGGGCTTCGAAGAATCCCGAAGCGAGCGCGACCTGCACCGTAAGTAGTGGGTGCTCCCAGGGCGACGAATTGTTGAACGGAAACACGTCTGCGAGTCCGGAGGTCTCGATCGCGTAGAACTCGGCGAAGTCTTCGTCGGTGAAATCGGCAAACGTCTCGCCTAGCAACTGTTGGTCAGCGATTTCTAGTGCAGAGCTAGAATTCTCCAGGCGCCGCGCCATACAGGCAGGATCGAGCCACTCGCCCAGAGGTGTCGTGCGGTTCGCAAAACCATCGAGAAGCGAGGTCGTGGCCCTCTCGACCTCGGACTGTGAAGGAAGTTCGAACGGGCAGTCAGCGAGCACAAGTTCGCCGTCGACTCTGCGCCATCGAACGGTCGCGAGGTGTGATTCTTGGCGAGCCGACTTCGCTGTCGGCACTAGCTCGACGCGTGCAGTCTCTGCATCGACATCTGCGATGGAGGTCTCGAAGTAGCCGAGCGCGATCGTGGACTGAAACATGGGCTCCGCGGCATCGCGCGGATCGGCGTTGGTCAGAAACGATGCATCCTCCAACAGAAGCGAGTCGATGAGATCTTGCTCGCTCATGTTGGCAAGGTCTGGCATGAAGAGGTTGTCGAACAACTCTTTCTGTAGTGATTGCTCAACCGCCTGCAACGCCAAACACCCGGAATCGAACCACTCGCCAATGGGTATCGACCGGTCTTCGAGACCAGCGAGCAGTTCTGTTGTGGCGGCGCGAACTTCCTCAGCGTCCGCGTCGCTGGCGGGCTGTCCGCAGCCCGCAGCAACGAGGGCGATCAGAAGTGCCATCGTCAATGAGCGGATTCGCGATTTGGTCAGCTTCGCCATGATTTGAGTATCGCAGCTC
>CALBVK010000183.1 GCA_937969345.1 uncultured Acidimicrobiales bacterium | reverse complement strand
CCGCAACGCGCCCCACCAAGGTCGGGATATCGGAGGCGGTCCAGTCGGCCATCAGCCGGCGGGCTTCCCGTGTGGCCACATCGGCATGCCGTCAGCTGCAGCGCTCGCACTTACGGCGTCGAGCACTCGCTGAACCGCCTGTCCCTCCGTGAAGTCCGGAGTGACGGGTTCGCCGTCTCGAATGGCGCTGATCCAGGCCCTCGTCATGTTGTTGTTCTTTCGGAAGACGTCCCGGTACGTATTGTGCACCGTGTCCTGCCGTGCACCATCCCAAATATCGTCAGGGATCGGCACAACAGCGGCGGGACCAACGTCGCCGCGCTTGAGGACGCGCACTTCCTGCACGGTGTCCCAGTCGCAGGTGGCATAAATCGTGCCGGCGTCGCCGTGAACCTCGAGGTGATGTGTCTGGCCAAAGGGCGTGCCTTCCCAGCACACGGCGCTGGTCTGCAACACGCCATAGGCGCCATTTGCGTACTTGATCGTCATCGCAACCGAGTCTTCGCAACGCTCGTAGTCGGACCCATCTGGGCGAGCCGCACGATCGGTGAACGTTGCTGACGTTGCCGTGAGCGATGTCTCGACGTCGTCGAGAAGCCATCGCGAGAGGTGGATCCAGTGGGAGCCAATATCGCCAATGATTCCGGACCCAGCGAGTTCCTTGTCGAATCGCCACGAGTAGCTGTCGTCGAATCCGAACTCGGTGTAGTAACGGATGTTGACGTGGTGAGGACGTCCCACGAACCCCTCGTCGATCAGCCGCTTCACGAAACGATTAACCGGCATGTAGTGGTAGGTGAACGGCACCATGGTGATGGCACCTTTCTCCACCGCTTTGGCTTCCATCGCGGCGCCCTCGTCGGCGTTACGAGCGAGCGGCTTTTCGCACAGTACGTGCAGCCCACGTTCGAGGGCATCCATCGCCAGCGGGTAATGGCTGTCGTTTGCCGTGGCGATCACCACCGCATCGAGTTCGACGGCATCGAACATTTCGGTCGGGTCGGTGAACCACTGCGGGATATTCCAGTTCTCCGAGAACGACTTCGCTGGTTCCTCGCGCCGTCCGCACACGGCGACAACATCGCAGTCCGGGTGCGCGTCGAGTGGGGGCAGATACATCGTGTCTGCCCACCAACTGGTTCCAAGAACGCCTACGCGTACGGTCATCTAGTAACTCCCCATCTACAACTTCGAGACGATTTCTTCAGCGTGTGCCTTGGTCTTGGGACGCTTGAATACGTGCTGTATGACGCCATCTTCGTCGATGAGGAAGGTGGTGCGTTGCAGACCCATGTACGTCTTGCCGTAATTCTGTTTTTCGCCCCATACGCCATACGCCGAGATCACGTCATGGTCCGTATCGGCGATTAGCGGGAAGGTGAGATCGTGTGCGTCAGAAAACGCAGCGTGGCTCTCGAGGCTGTCGGGGGAAACGCCAACCACGGCCACATGATGGTCGGCAAGCAGCGCCTCGTTGTAGCGCAAATTGCAGGCCTGAGCCGTGCAGCCCGGCGTCTGATCCTTTGGATAGAAGTACAGGGCGAGCTTCTTCCCCGCGTAGTCCTCAAGCGACACGACACGACCGTCGGCGGTCGTCGCGGTGAAGTTCGGAGCTGGGGAGCCCGCCTCGAGCGGGCGGGGTTTTTCGGCCATTCGCCGAGCATATCGGCACGGTGTCTGACGTCAGGACCGGGCCGCTATTTCTCGATAGTTACGCCCCGCCAGAAGCCCACCCGACCGCCGACCCGGCGCTTCGCGAGGATCCACGGAGTGCGATAGATAAACGCGGAGTCGAGCGAGGTGTCCTCGCCGTTGTCCACGTGGAAGTAGTTCGCTTTGCCCTTCCAGAAGCAGCGCGTGGTCGTGGGGCTGTCGAGAAGCGCACCCTCGACGACGGTATCTAGCGGGAAATAGGTGATTCCTTCCACAACGGTGACATCGTCGCTCTCGGCGACGATGACGCCATCAAATATTGCTCGTGCCATCGCAGCGTTCCCCCACTCTCATCGGCTTTTCTTCGGTCACCTATTACTGCTGATGCAGGGTAGGCCCGAGTACGCAGTACGACATGGGCGCACGTTCCGCTCGCTCGCTCGCATCGGCCTCCGACACCTGGGCGAGCGAAATTGCCGCCGATACCCCAACCGCCACCGTCACGGCAGCGAGACCAGCGGGAACGAGGCCGATGTCCTGAGACGGCGGAGGCTCCGGGACCGGACTTTCATCGATCAGCAGATGCATGACCATCGCAAAGAGCCCGAGTCCAACCGATAACCACCACATGATCGTGTAGCTGCCCGTTGCGTCGACCAACTCGCCACCGAGCCACGCCCCAATGAAGGATCCCATCTGGTGACTGAGGAAGACGATTCCGAAAAGAGCACCTGCGTTGGTCGGCCCAAATTGTTGCGTCACGATCGCCGACGTCGGTGGCACGGTGGACAGCCACAACACTCCGATCGCCATCGCAAAGATGATCGTCGAGCTCGCGGTTACCGGCACCAGGACATATATCGCGATCACCACCGCACGCAGGCCGTAGATCCCCGAGAGCAGTTTGGTGAACGAGATACGTTGCCCTAAGGCCCCCACGAGCAGCGAACCAAACACGTTGAACAAGCCAACGAGTGCGAGCGCGGTCGCCGCGGTAGTTGCGTTAAGCCCTTCGAACTCGACGAAACCAGCGAGATGGATACCGATGAACGTGACGTGGAATCCGCAGACGAAAAACGCTGCGTTGAGCAGGATGTACGACCGCGACGATGCAGCTCGACGAAGATCGTGGCGCAGCGGCGTTGCTTGCATGGGTTGTGCGTCCGCTGCCTCATCGGAACGACCAATCGGCAATGAACTCATCAGCGGTGCGAGAAACAGAATCGGGATGAGCGTCAGGGTCAAGATGAGTGTCGTCGACTCCCACGAGCGCGAGTCGAGCAAATACCGGGCCACGGGGATGAGGACGAACTGACCGAGTGAGCCAGTAGCGCTGACGATCCCGAGCATCATCGATCGCTTTTCAGGAGGAGCCATCCGTCCGACCGCAGACAGAACGACGGCGAAGCTGGCTGCGCCTATTGCGATGCCGGTGAGGAAACCACCCGAAAGCAGAATCATGCCTGAGCTCTCCGCTGTCGACATGAGCAACATTGCGAAGGCGTAGAGGACCCCGCCACCGGCGAGTGTCCACGTCGCCCCATAGCGATCCGACAACGCGCCAGCGATGGGTTGACTCAATCCCCAAAGGAGGTTCTGCACCGCAATCGCAAGCGAAATCGAACCGAGGTCCGTGTTGAGACCATCGGCGATCGGCGTCACCAAGAGTCCAAAGGTCGAACGAACCCCGAGGGAAAGCGCCGCGATCAGACCGCCGGCGAGGACCACGACCCACAGGGGGAGCCGCGGCCGGTGAGTGGCCTGAACCAAGGACATCGCAGAAACGTTACCCCAGGAGTGCGGCTATGGCCGATACTGGAACCATGGCGAAAAATGGCTTGCCCGGTCCGGGCATCTGGTTATCGGTACTCATCACGCTGGTCGGAGCCACGTTGGCGACCGTCGGCGGCTGGCAGACCTTCCAGCAAACCTTCGAGCTGTTGACGGCCGATTCGTTCGCGGTTCCTGGCTCAGAGGTTCGCGACCTCCCACCCGGCGAATACGAGGTCTACGGCCTCGTGGCAGAGGTCTCGTTGTTCAACCTCGATGAGTCGACGTTCCTGAACGAACCCACGTTCTTCGTCGATGACATCACCGTCACGAACCTGGACACCAACAGCACCGTTCCCCTCATCGTGGAGGATTCGAACGTGACGCTCAGCCGCTCGTCCAACGTATATGCACCGGTGGCGTCCTTCGATATTGCACAAGAGGGCGAGTATGAGATCTCGATCCAGACAGACGGCAACAGCAGGAGTGTGGTCGGTCGCTCGATTCAGTCCGCTCCAGATCGCATCGTTCCGTGGGTGATCATGTTGATCGTCGGGTCGGTCCTGACCCTGATTGGGCTGGCCATGTTGATCACCGGAATCGTTCGACGTAGCCGCATCAAGAAGCAGCCCGGTTACACCGGGGTAAACGCACCCGCTGGCTACGCAGCGCCGCAGTCCGCTCCGGCTACCGGATCGATCACACCTCCACCTGTGCCACCGTCCGTCCCATCGTCAGCACCACCGCTTACACCGCCGGCCAGTTCGCCCCCTCCACCTCCTGGCACCAGCGCGCCGTCGGAGGTTGACTCTCCGACACCGAACCCTCCGCGGCCGAATCAGGATCCGCATCAGCCCGACACGAACACGCCGTGGGGCTAGGACGTAGTCGAGCCGTACGGGCTAACCAATAGGCGATTGAGCGGTAAGGCCACCATCGATCGTGTAGACCGAGCCCGATGCGAATTGCGACTCGTCGCTCGCCAACCACACGGCGAGGTTCGCAACATCGGCGGGAAGGCCGAGACGCCCAACGGGATGTTGTCCAACCGCAGTAGAACGAGCAACGTCGGGGTCATCGGCCAGATCGAAGGCAGCATCGGCGAGTGCTGTTGCGATCCAGCCTGGGGCAATCGCATTGCAGCGAATCCCGTCCCGGCCGTGATCGATGGCGATCGAGCGGGTCAACGCGTGTACGGCACCCTTCGAGGTGTTGTACACCGCCATGCCGTGATCTGCGCTGTCGCCCGAAATCGAGCCGATGTTGATAATCGCTCCCCCGCCAGGTTGCGACTGGATCTGGCGCACGGCGGCCCGGGCACAGTTGAACACGCCGCGAACATTCACGTTCATGACGGCGTCGTACTCTTCGTCGGTCGTGTCCGCAATCGACTTTTCGACCTGGACGCCAGCGTTATTGACCAGGACGTCGAGCTTGCCCC
Organism: uncultured Acidimicrobiales bacterium; assembly: GCA_937969345.1. GTDB lineage: Bacteria > Actinomycetota > Acidimicrobiia > Acidimicrobiales > SHLQ01 > SHLQ01. The sequence goes on along the minus strand of CALBVK010000183.1, from coordinate 1,537 downwards.
AGTGCTCCACAGCATGTGCGATCAGTTGGTCGGCAGCGGATGGATCGCTGACATCGGTGTGATGCCAACGCACACCGGCTCCGGAGTCGACGGGTTCGCTTCGGCTTCCAAGCGTTAGGCGAGCGCCCTCTTCCCAGAACCGCTTCGCGATCGCCTCACCAATGCCACTGCTTGCGCCGGTGACGACGATCGAAAGGTCCGAGAGCCTGCCCATGGGTCGAGTATCGCAGACCAGCTTCGTGGTTCAGGAACCCAAGGCCATCGAGACCGATTGGGTCAGGCCACGTTCGAGGTCCTTGTTGTTGTGAAAGCGCGCCCAGTCGAGCCACAGCCCGTTCGTATAGGCCACGACATCGGTGGTGCGGGCGGCGACCTCGGTGGCCGCAAGTGATGGCCGGGCGCTCGAGATCAGTACCTGGAGCGCTATGGAGTACTCGTGGTAGTAGCGGGTGTCGACCTTCGCGAGCTCGGGATCGGTAAGCGACACCGCCCAGAGCGACACACGCAACCGCAGGTAGTCGCTGTTGAGGAACTCGTCGGTGAACGATCCGCGGATGAAGGCCACAACCTTTTCGTCGGCGCCGTCGACTGCGGCCGCGGCGTCGATCGAAGCCTCTCGAAGCTCGTTGGTCGCCCGCTCGAACGCTGCGAGTATGAGGCTGTCCTTGTCATCGAAGTGGTAGCTGAGCAGGCCGACCGATACGTCGGCTTCTAACGCGACCTGCCGCATGCTTGCACCCCGAACGCCATCGCGCACGATCACCGACTGGACTGCGTCGAGAATTACGTCTTGGGTCTCTTCACCTGCCATCGACACGAACCGTACCAGCGAGGCCCTATCCTCGCTCCAATGACGATCCTGGCCGAGTATGAAACCTGCCCGTGTGGCAATGGCGCAGCGTACGCGAATTGTTGCAAGCCGCTCCATGTTGCCGGCCATGCTGGTCTCGGGACCACGGCGGAGGCCACGATGCGCTCGCGCTATACCGCATACGTCGTCGAAGATCAGGCGTATCTCTTGGCGACGTGGCACCCGTCGACCCGCCCGTCCTCGATCGACTTCACCGACGATCTCCAATGGCATGGGCTGACCGTCGTGGACGTCTCTGGCGGAGCGGGTCTGGAGACGACCGGGACTGTTGAATTTCGCGCGCGATTCCGTCGCGGCGATGCACATCTAGAACTCCACGAACTCAGCAACTTCATCCGAGAGAACGGCCGCTGGTTCTACGTCGACGGAATCGACCCAGCGAGCGAATAAAACACTGAACGGTCGTTCAGTTCTTTGCTACCGTCTGGATATGGACACCTCCGTCGATGCACTTGCGAGCATCCTCGATCTCGACACGTACCCAATCCACCGACTCGATTCGCCGATTCGTGCAGAGCTGATCGGCGACACACGCGCCCAGATGGATGCTGTTGGGTGTTGTCGAATCTCCAACTTCGTGCGACCAGAGGCGGTCGAGGCAATGTTGACCGAAGCCATAGACCTGCACCCGCAGACCTTTTGGGCTGAGCAGTCACATAATCCGTA
>CALBVK010000182.1 GCA_937969345.1 uncultured Acidimicrobiales bacterium | reverse complement strand
GGCGGTTGGCCGATTGTGTCGAGTCGGCGGTCCGCGGTGAAGTCACGGTCGCTGGCGACTGGGATGCGTTGTGACCACGTCGATTAGCGGTCGAATCCTCCACGCTGGCAGCGTTACCGCACCGGTCCTCGTGCTCGACGAAGCGCTCAGCATGTGGGGAGGGCTCGACCCCAAGACCGGACGAATCCTCGATCGGCAGCATCCCCAGTCTGGCGCGGTGATGGCGGGGAGCATCGTGGCTATGCCGGGGTCGCGCGGTTCCTCGGGAACACCAGGAGTGCTCGGCGAAGCACTTCGCAACGGCGTTGGACCGCTGGGCCTCATCCTCACGAAGCCCGATATCAATCTGATCGCCGGGGCGGTGGTCGCAGAAGCCCTCTATGGATGTTCTTGTCCTGTCACCGTCGTTTCGAGCGACGAGTTCGACGCTCTACGGACCGGTTCGGTTGTCACCCTGGGCGATTACGACGCGGAGAGACGCGAACAGTAGGATCGCAGGGCTATGCGAATCCCCCCGTATCTTCTCGCCGTTCTCGGTTTGCTGCTCGCAGCCTGTTCCTCGGCGACCTCCGATGCAGCGCCGGACACCACCGTCGCAACAACCGCAGCGCCCACGACAGCGCCGACAACAACCGCGCTCGACGTCGTTACGACGATTCGCCGAGTGCCATCGCCAGAGCTCGCATCCGTCGGCCACGTCACGGTCGGATCCGTACAGTACGACTTTGCCTTTGAATGTTGGGCCGCTGGCGCCGGGGACATCCTTGCCCTCGGTGTTGGCGAAGACCCACAGAGCGACGCTCAGACCCAAGCGATCGTGCAAGCGTTCTTTGGCCAGGCGTACGTCTCGGTGCTCGTCGGTGATGACCGGGTCATCGAGCTCGCGATCGACCAACCTGCCGACCTTTTTGTCCAGGCTGACACCATCCGAGGAAGCGCGCTTCGATTCGTCGATGCTCAGGGTGCAGCCGGCGTGGGAGAGTCGCTCGGCCTCGGAACCGTCACGGTCGAATGTGACGGTTTTGCCCCGGGACTTCCCGAGGGTTACGACATCAGCTAGACGGACTCGCTGGCCTCGGCGTCAGCTGCGTCCATTGCCTCGAGATTTGCGATGGCCTGATCGATAATGCGCGTGGAACAGCCAGACATATCGACGGGCGGGATGAGCTCGGTCGCGATCTGGTGGGCGATCGACCGCAACATGTTCGCCGCCGCTCCGCCTCCGAGGACGGCCGGAGTTCCGGTGTCGGCCCCATCGACGACGGACCGGTCGAGCGGGATCTTGCCAATGAGGGGCGAGTCGATCTGTTCGGCGAGGTCTTCGCCGCCGCCGGAGCCAAACACCTCATGGGTCTTGCCATCTTCGTCAACGAACGCGCTCATGTTCTCGATGACTCCAACAACACGCAGGTAGTTGTTGCGTCCCATGTTGGCCACCCGAACTGCGACGGTCTGGGCAAGCTTCGACGGTGTGGTCACCACGAGCATCTCGGCGTGCGGCAGCATCTTCGCCAGACCCATCTGCACATCGCCAGTACCGGGAGGCATGTCGATCAGGAGATAATCGAGGGGGCCCCACTCGACATCTTGAAGGAAGTGCTGGACTGCCCGGTTGAGCATCAGGCCACGCCACATCAGCGCGGTGTCCTCGGAGTCGACGAGGAAGCCCATCGACACCACTTCGAGTTCACCAGCACCCATCGAAATCGTCTGGGGAGTGATCTTTCCAGAGTCGACCGACCCCTCGAGGCGGCCCTCGACGCCGAGCAAACGCGGAATCGAGTACCCCCAGATATCGGCATCGAGAACACCAACCCGAAAACCCTGAATCGCAAGAGCGGCTGCGAGGTTTGCCGTCACCGACGACTTGCCGACACCGCCCTTGCCGCTCGCGATGAGAACGCAGCGGGTGGTCGAGGGCACTGCGGTGTCCGGCGCATTTTGGCTGACGTTGAACCGAGCCACCTTCATAACCTCGGCCTTTTCTTCCTGGTCGAGTTCGGTCCAGTTGATCTTGACCTTCTCGACGCCGGGGAGGCTCAACACCCGGGCCTTGACGTCTTTTTGGATTTGCGAGCGCAGCGGGCATCCCGAGGTGGTCAGCGCAATGGTGATGCGAGCAATGCCGTCATCGTCCACCTTGGCGCTCTTGGCCATGCCGAGCTCAACAATGTTCGACCCAAGTTCGGGGTCGATCACACCGCGGAGAACGCCCATCAAGTCATCAGAAGTGGGACGGTCGGCCATATGTGGATTCTATCGGTTGTGGGTCCGTCGACTTTGATCGACTCGGTGTGCAATATTCGACTCGACTTTGCGGTTGCACCGTCCGATACACTGCGTACAGACCGTAGAACGACCTTTCGGAGGATCGCCATGATTGCACTCACCGACCAAGCCACAGTAAAGGTTGCCGAACTCATCGGCGCAGAAGACGAGGATGGCCTCGCATTGCGCGTTGCTGTACGACCAGGCGGATGCTCTGGATTCAGTTACGAGATGTTCTTCGATTCAGAAATCGCCGAAGACGACGTTGTGCAGGAGTACGGCGACGTACGCCTCGTCTGTGACGGATCGTCAGCCGAGATGCTGAAGGGCGCCAGCCTCGACTACACCGAGTCGATCCAAGAGACCGGCTTCAAGATCAACAACCCCAACGCAGAACGAACCTGCGGCTGCGGTTCTTCGTTCAGCTAGTCCGAACGACAACTTGTGTGTCTCGACGGCCTCCGGGCCGTCGTTTCGCGTTTTGTCGACCGGCGATCCCTGAAGGAGCGCTAGATCATCGCCAGCATTTCTTCCATCTCGTCGCGGTCGAATGCGAAGTGTCGACCGTCGAGGATGGTGCCGTCGGCCGCTATCACGAAGAACGACGGTTCGAATGCGAAGTCCCATTCGACGAGTAGCGGAGCGCGAGTGGGAAGCGCGCCACCTTCGTTGACATCACGTTCGAAGTCCTCGTAGACCTCTGCGTGAATGACGTTGATATCGCTGCGATCTGCGGCGAGCTCGATCAGCCATTCGACGTTTGACGCACAAACATCGGTCTGGCAATGCGACGGCGTCGCAATAAGGAGTGCGGTTGGTTTGCCGTTCGTCAGCGCCTCATTGAGGGTCACCTCGTGCAGCCCACACGGATCGGGCGAACGGGTGCAGACCGGGTTTACCCCGGCTGGCTCCGCGTTGGTTGGCGTGTCGAAACCGGGGAGGCTTTCGCCAGCTTGGAAAAGTGTCGTGTCGCCGCGCTCGACAACGGCAAACTCCACATCGAACTCGCTGAAGTCGGTGCGCGCAATGTAGCTACCAGCTGCTGGCGGGGTGAACACGAGCGGGTAAAAGGGCGTGAACTGGCCGGCGCCTCGCACCGGGACCTCTTGAACCTCGAGCGTTTCGCCGTCGTGGATGATCTCGATGCTGATCGAGGCTGGGGTATCGCCGACCATTGGGAAGCCATCGTTCGCGACGAGGACGAATGGAAATCGTTGAGGGCCATGTCCAACGACCGCCACACTCGGTGCGCGAAAACCATCGGGGAATCGGACGGCGAGCCGGTCAGGCGTGAGTCCATCGCCAGATGTGATCGAGGCCGATCCTCCACAGGCAGCAGCGGACAAAGCGAGCGCTCCGAGGACGAAGGTACGGCGATCGATGGGGGAATGCATGAGCGTCAACGCTACTGCGGTCGATGGTAGGTCTCTCCATGCGACGGCCGTCCATTTCGCACATTCTTACTCTTTGCTTGCGGTTGATCGACCGAGAATTTGCCCGTGGTTTCCATTGATTTTTGGGAGTGTCGACCGATGGAGGCCACATGTTGAAGCGACCTCAGAACACGCCTTTGGCCGGGCTGACCTCTCTCCTTGTGATCGTGGCGTTGATCGCAACAGCGTGCGGCAATGGTTCGTCTACCGATACGGCAGCGACGACGACCAGTGATGCCCCGAGCGCGGTCGCCTTCGAAGACAGTGGAATTTCCACGACGACCGCACAACAGTTTGATGTGGTTTCCGTCGCTGCACGAAACTCGATCGAGACATCGCCTCTCTGGATTGCCGACTCTCGTGGCCTCTTTGCCAAGTACGGCATTGAGATCAAGTACGTGCCAGTTTCTGATGAGGGTGCGGTCGTTGGTTCGATGATCTCCGACGAAGCCCGCATCGGAATGCTTTCCGCTACAGCTGTGGTCGACGGTCTACGTTCTCTGCCGAGCGATCTCTTCGAACCGCTCGTCTATGTGTCGGGTACCGATATTCGTGCCGAGTCCGGACGAGGAGCGATGTCGTTGGTTGCTGCGAGTGGCAGGACAATTTCGTCGGGTTGCGACCTTGTTGGTCAATCCGTCGCCGTCCGAGGATTCATTACCGCACCGGCAATCGCCGTCCGCGAGATGGTCCGTAACGATGGTTGTGATCCCGCCGAGGTAACCCTTGTGGCGAGCAACGCTGAGCAGACCATCACCCGCTTGGGTCAGGGCCAAGTGGCCGCTGCTGCGACGCTGGATCCGCTCACTGCGCAGGCCCTTCGCAACTCCAACACGGTGATCGCAAACCTCGATGCCGAGCTGTGCCCGGGGTACGGCGTGTGTCCACTGTCGATTGCGGTTGTTGACATCGATTGGGCGACGAACAACCCAGAATTGGCCGAGGGCTTTCGTCGGGCAATGCACGAAGCTATTTCATGGATCCGCGTAAACGAGATCGATTATCGGGCTGAGCTGGTGAAGTGCTGCTCGGTTGATGTCGACGATGCGACCGAGAGCGATATTCCAAACTTCATCGGTGTCGGCCGCTCGCTCGACTCTGACTTGGCCCGCCTGCAGGACGTTGTCTCGGCCCAGCTCGAAGCTCGCCGAGCATCGAATGCCCTTTCCGACGCAGCGCCGGACGAGCCGTCTCCTGATGCCTCGGCTGAAACGGACGCAGAAGCGGGAACCGAAGGTTCCTAGTCGATAACGGCGATTGCCTCGATCTCGACGAGGCCACCCAGAGGGAGCGCGTCGACAGCGAAAGCGGCCCGCGCTGGGCGATGGTCTCCAAACGATTCGGTGTAGGCCGTGTTCATCGCCGCGTAGTCATCGATGCTGTCGAGTAGCACGGTCGTCTTGACGATGTTGTCGAGTGTGCCGCCCTCGGCTTCGACCAGGCCGGCGAGGTTTGCGACTGCCTGGCGAACCTGAGCGTCGAGTCCCTCGACCAAGGCCCCATCATGCAAACCGAGCTGCCCCGAAATGTAGAGGGTGTTTCCTGAGCGGATGGCGGGCGTATAAGGACCTACTGGCTTCGACATAGAAGCGATGGTAACCGCTACGCTCAACAACATGTTCGGAGGAATCGTCATTGTCGTTCTGCTGCTGGTCGTCCTTCCAGTGGGGATCATGATGAGTGGAGCGTTGTTTGCATGGCTCCTCGGCTCGACGACCAAGGATGCTGTCGATGCAGAACATGCCGACTCTGAGGCCCTGGCGCTCAGCGAGAGTAACCCCTACAAGAACTGATAGTTCTGCGCCTACAAGAAGTAGTACTTCTGTCGGCGAATTCGCCGGATTTACAGCGTCTGCGCCTTGACACGATCTGTTCGTCCGCGACTTCGACCCTGGTTTAGCGGTCTTTTTGGGTGATGCTGCGCAACGATCTGCCGGCACGTGAGGAATCGAGGAGATTTGTGCTGCCTTTTTGTCAATTCTGTTCTCTCAAATTTGGGACGTGTAGGCCGATGGACCTATCAGCGATGACTCAGATCGCGTTGCGGGACTAGGTGGGACACATGGCGAAGACAGAAAAGGTGTGCGCGAGTAGGCACGACATCAACGGATCGAAACGATTGCGGGCCATAGAGCTCGTCGTGGCGAGTATTGCGGGAGGCCTCGTGCTGCTCGCGGCAGCGATTGTGCAAAACACCGTTGCCACATTCTGGTTGACCGTCGCTATTGCGGTGGTCGCCTGGCTACTGGTCGCCCATGCCGGGGCATTCAAAGTGGCGATCTCGATGGAGGACTGGCAGGTCGTACCAACGGTTGCCGTTGCATCTCTGGTCGGCTTCGTTTCAACCGCTGCCGGTGAATTGCTGTTTCGATGGACGGTTCACTCGGCGGTCCAGTATCTCATTTCGAGCCTCGTCGCGTTTGCGGCGCTTACGGCAGGCGTGCTCCTGGCTCGACAGTTCATCCGGGTGCTTTGGCAAAAGGGCTTCTTTCGAACGACCGCGATTGTCGTGGGCAACGAATTCACGACACACGAGCTCGTAATCGAGATGCGGGATCACCAACAGCTTGGAATCGATGTTGTGGCGAAGTCCGACATCGCCATGGATGGTTCGCTCGCACGGCTCGTCGCCGACACTCGACCCGACCGCGTCATTATCGCTGGTGAGACAACCCGTGGAGACTTTGAGATCGCTGCAACGCTCGCTGACTCTTCGGCCCGCGTGTATGTCATGCCACAACTCTTCGTTGCAAAGACCGGTTCAGCATGGTTTGCGCCACATCAGGTGAACGGGTTTCCGCTCATCCGTGTCGACAACAACGCCCAGCCGTCCGACGAGCTAACGGTTGCGCCGTCACGCGATTTGGTCCGCGAGATCTAGTTAACCGCAGGCGGGACGAGCACGAGCTTGCCCGCATACCGCTTGTCAAGAAAGTCCTGCTGGGCATCGACGATCCGATCGAGCGGGTAGGTCTGCGACACGATTGGCGAGATCTCTCCGTCTTCGATGTACCGAACGAGGTTTTCGAACGTCACCACTGGTTGGTGCGTCGAGCCGAGCAACGTGAGGTCCTTGAGATATAGCGTGCGGACATCGAGTGGGACGATGGGTCCAGCGATTGCTCCGGCGGTCATGTAACGGCCCTGCTTGCGGAGTATTTCGAGCAGCGATGGCCAGCTGGGTCCGGCCACGACATCGATGATGACGTCGAAGGAGTCTTCTCCGAATTCGGCGATTAGGTCGGTATCGCGGTCGACGAGTTGGTCTGCACCGAGGCCCTCGAGGTCCGGCCACTTTGCTTTGGAGGCAACCGCCACGATGGATGCTCCTCGACGCTTCGCGAGTTGAATCGCCGCCGAGCCAACACCTCCGGATGCTCCGGTGATGAGCACCCGGTCGCCTTCGGCGAGGTCGACCTTGTGGAGCATGGTTTCGGCCGTTGAGTAGGCACACGGGAACGAGGCCAGCTCAACGTCGGTCAGATCGGTGCTGATGGGGAATGCTTCTGTCGCGTCGACTGCGCAGAATTGGGCGAAGCCGCCGTTTCGTTCCGATCCGAGCGTGATGCAATCGGTCGGCGTTTGCGCGCCTGCGGTCTGCATGGTGCGCACGAGCACTCGTTCGCCAATTCGTGATGCGTCAACGGACTCGCCGACAGCGACGATCGTGCCCGCAACGTCGGCGCCTTGGATGATGGGGAACGGCAGTTCCTCGCCAGACCAGCTGCCATCGTCGGTGACCGAGTCGTCGTAGCCGTCGCTACCTCCGGCGTTGGTCGCCGATGTGACGCTCTTGGAGTACCAACCAATTCGTGTGTTGATGTCGGTGTTGTTGACCCCGGCCGCGCCTACTGCGATCAGCACCTCGTTGGGGCCCGGTTGTGGGACGGGTACGTCGGTGCGGTACGCGAGCTTGTCGAACCCGCCATGGCCAAGCAGGTGAATGGCGTGCATCGTCTGTGGAATCTCTGACATGGCGTCAGTCTGGCGCAAGCGTCCCCAACAAACCCTGTCAGGCTCGCCAGTCGGCGGTGCCGAGGCGGTAGCCGACCGAGCGCACGGTGGCGATGAGGTTGGCGTGTTCTTCGCCCAGCTTGGAACGGAGGCGACGGATGTGGACGTCGACGGTTCGTGCGCCTCCGTAGTAGTCGTAGCCCCATACTTCGCTGAGGAGAATCTCGCGGGTGAAGACCTTGCCTGGCTGCGCGGTCAGGTACCGCAGAAGCTCGTACTCCATGTAGGTGAGATCGAGGGCTCGTCCATCGACCATGGCCTGGTACGTCTCGATATTGAGACTGAGCGGGCCGAAGGTGATGATGGCATTGTTGCCCTCATCGACGTGCCGCTGAATCATGTGTTCGAGGCGAGCCTCAAGTTCGGCGGGGTGGAACGGGGTCAGGCAAAAGTCATCGAAGTGATCGGTGTTGTCTGCGAGTTCGGGTAGCGCCTCGGCCGATACGAGCATCAACGTGGCGGCGTTCGCATCTTCTCGACTGCGAAGCCATTGGGCGATGCGGAACGCTTCGTCGGGGTTGCCGTCGATGGTGATGATGGCACCGGACCAGCCAGTGACGGGTTCGAGGGTTTCGGCCGCTGACGTGTCGGAGACGGCTTTCCAGTCGAATCCAAGAACGTCGAGGACCTTGGTCAGGCTCGATCCCATCGGGGTCGGGTACAGCAGAATTGTCGGGGTCGTCACGATTCAGATCACCACTGACGAAGGTAGCGGTCGAGTTCGAACGGGGTGACGCTACGTGAGTAGTCAGCCCATTCGGCACGGCGGTTGCGAAGGAACCACTCAAAGATGTGTTCTCCGAGAGCCTCCCGAACAAGTTCGGAGCCTTCCATTTCGACGAGTGCTTCATCGAGTGAACGGGGGAGCGTGTCCACGCCAGCGTTCCTGGCTTCCTTACGGTCGAAGAGGTTGATCTTTGTTTCTTCCTGCAGTTCGTAGCCCTCTTCGATGCCCTTCATACCAGCGGCGAGAATCAGCGAGAACGCAAGGTACGGGTTGCAGGCTGGATCGGGGGAGCGGTATTCGATTCGGGTCGCATCGGGTTTGTTGGTCTTGGTCACCGGGACTCGAACCAGCGTGCTTTGGTTGTTTCGTGCCCACGAGACATATCGCGGTGCTTCAAGCCCATCGTTGAGCCGCTTGTACGAGTTGATCAGCTGGTTGGTTACCGCCGTGATCTCTCGTGCATGCCGCAGCGTGCCTGCGATGAACTGCTGGGCGATGGTGCTCAGCCCGTACTCGTGGTCGGGGTCGTAGAAGGCGTTCTGTCCATCACGCCACAGCGACATGTGCGTGTGCATGCCCGAGCCCTGAACTCCGTCGAGCGGCTTTGGCATGAATGTGGCGTGAACCCCACGCTCCTGGGCGACCTTCTTGACCGCCAAACGGAAGGTCATGATCGAGTCGGCCATAGCGAGCGCCTCGGTGTATTGCAGGTCGATCTCGTGCTGACTCGGTGCATCTTCATGGAAGCTGTATTCGACCGGGATCGATAGCCCTTCGAGCATGTGGATCGTTGTCATCCGCAGGTCGCTGGCCACGTCCGCCGTCGTCAGATCGAAGTAGGACGCCGTGTCGAGCGGGATGATGTTGCTCGGGTCATCGCTCGTGAAATAGAAGAACTCGATCTCGGGTGCGACGAAGAATGTGAAACCGGCTTCGTGCGCTTTTTGGAGGTTCCGTCGAAGCACCTGTCGGGGATCGCCAGCGAATGGCGAGCCGTCGAGTCGCTCGATGTTGCAAAAGATGAGGGCTGAGGGTTCGTCATCTCTGGCCCAAGGCAACAGCTCGAATGTGCGTGCATCGGGGCGAGCGAGAACGTCACTTTCCTGAACGCGGCTGAATCCGTCGATCGAGGAGCCATCGAATTGGAGCCCTTCTTCAAAGACTTTTTCGAGTTCGGCGGGAGAGATCGCAACCGACTTGTGTTGACCGAGAACGTCGGTAAACCAAAGCCGAACCAGCCGCACTCCACGTTCTTCGACGGTGCGAAGCACGTACTTTTCTTGGGGTTCCATCCCGCTATGGTCTCACCGCACGGATCAAACGGCCACTTAGACCATCGCGCGGTTCACAAAGCGTTAACAGAGTGGATGTCCGTACGGTGACACAGCGCGGCTACGGTCTCGTTGTCCGGAGTTATCCGCCATGGCCGTCGGTAGCTCGGATGCGCAAATACCTTGCGTTAAATCCCCAACTAAGGAGTACTCGGATGGTTTACCGAGCTGAATACATTTGGATCGACGGCAACGAGCCGACGAAAGAAGTACGATCCAAGACCAAGATTCTCGAAGATGGTGCAGAGCCTGGAATCTGGGGCTACGACGGCTCCAGCACGAATCAGGCACCTGGCGACAAGAGCGACATCGTTCTGAAGCCGGTTGCGACGTTCCCGGATCCAATTCGTGGTGGCGACAACATCCTCGTTATGTGCGAGTCGTTGTTCGTCGACATGACCCCGATTCCGACGAACACGCGCTCTCTGGCACGTGCTGCAGAGGACAAGTACGGCGACCAGGAGCCATGGTTTGGTTTGGAGCAGGAGTACACGCTCCTCGATCCCGAGACCAAGTGGCCATACGGCTTCCCGCCTGCCGGTTTCCCTGGACCGCAGGGTCCGTACTACTGCGGCGTGGGCGCACTTCGTATCGCCGGTCGTGACCTTGTTGAATTGCACACCGACTGGTGCATTGCGGCTGGTCTGAAGATCTCTGGCACCAACGCCGAGGTCATGCCAGGCCAGTGGGAATTCCAGATCGGCCCAGCAGGCACAACCGAGGTAGGCGACCACCTGTGGATTGCCCGCTACTTGTTGTATCGGGCCGGCGAAGAGTTCAACATCGAGGTCTCGATCGATGCAAAGCCAATGAAGGGCGACTGGAACGGTGCAGGCATGCACACGAACTTCTCGACCAAGGCCATGCGTGAGGGCTACGACCCAATCATCGCCGCATGTGAGGCAATGGGCGCCGATGGCGTTCCCGAGCGGCACCTCGAAGGCTACGGCATTGGTATCGAGGAGCGCCTCACGGGTGCGCACGAGACGCAGCGTTTCGACCAGTTCAGCTACGGCGTGTCCGATCGTGGAGCATCGATCCGTATCCCATGGCAGGT
>CALBVK010000181.1 GCA_937969345.1 uncultured Acidimicrobiales bacterium | reverse complement strand
GGAGTGTCCGAGGAGTTGTTGGACTTCGGGGAGTGATGCTCCGTTGTCGATGAGCATGGTGGCGTAGGTGTGTCGGAAGCTGTGTGCGAGGGCTCCTTTGGGGGGAGTGCGTCCTGCTCGTTTGAACCAGCCTCTGATCAGATGGTCGGCTGCTGATCGTGTCATTGGTCGTGTGTCGGGTCGGATGAGTAGGACGTCGTCTGCGTGGCGTTTGGTTCGTTGGTCTCGTGTGTCGAGGTAGGTGTTGATGCGGGTGACGGCTTCGGGTGGGATGGGGACTACTCGGACTTTGTTGCCTTTGCCGGTGATGCGTAGTCGGGGTGGGTCGTCGTCGAGGTAGCAGTCGCCGATTTGGAGGTTGATGGTCTCTGATATGCGGAGGCCGCCGGCAATAAGGAGTGCGAAGAAGGCTTCGTCTCGTTCGGGCCATGGGTTGCGTGTGGTTGGTCCGGGGAGGCTGGAGTGTTCGGCAATGGCTGCGAGGTCGGCGGGTTGTAGTGGTTTGGGTATCCAGGGTGTGGATGCTGGGCCGTCGATGTGGTCGAGCGGGTTGGATTGCAGGTGGCCGTCGCGGACGAGCCAGAGACAGAATTGTTTCCAGGTGGACATGACGCGTCGAGTGGAGCTTGCGGCGTGCGTCGAGGCGTAAGTGCCGATGGATGCCTCAAGCTTCAGCACGGTCAGGTCCTCGAGAGTGACACTTTCCAGGTCGGCTTCGGGATTGCCGGCGAGGAGCCTGGCGATGGTGACGAGGTCGTATTCGCGCGCTGAGACGGTGTTTGGTGAGGGTCGGGCGGTGTTTCGGGAGGCTATCCATCGTTCTGAGAGACCCTGAATCGAGCTAGCGTGCATAATTAGACTTAATCATGTCGAAGCCATTTCGACTAGCAGTGGGGGAGAACAGACCACTAGCTGAATTCTCCAGCGTCGAAATTCCGGTCGATCTGCTCGAAGTGTTCGGACTGGCGTCGAGCATTCGTTTGGGCCAACCGGGCAAATTCCGCCATGTCTGGGCTCTCTTCAGCAAGATCGATTTGGCGAGCCTCGTAGTGATTGGAGAGGCGCAAGTAGTGGCCCCTTGCGTCACCTCCGACGTAGTTGATCACCTTCCCGGCAAGTGTCTCGGGCTCTACCCCCCGGGGAATGAGAAGGTCCGCGAATTGTTCCAGTCTGTCGGGCCCCAGATCGAACGGCGGTATACATGCGGCAACGTCGTGGACTGCTACTTCGCCTGCGTCGAGAGCTTCTGCGAGCCATGAGATTTCGCCATGTCCGAGAAATTGCGTCAGATGAGCGTGCCTCGTCTCGCTTTGTCCGAGCTCAACAAGAACGCGGCGCTTGTCATCGCCGGTGAGTCTGGCGATGATCGAACTGGCCGTCGCAGAAATCTCGGCCTCAGTCGAATCCAGATTCTGAATTGTCCATGTCATGACATCGCTCGGATGGGTGGACTGTATGTTGAGGAGTGCGTGAAGGAGTCGCTCTTTTCCCATTGGCGCTCCTAGCTGGTTATCCCCGCCGATTGATAAGACTTCGTCAATCCAGGTGGCGGCGTACTCGGGGGGCAATTCGACTCTGTTCAGGATGCCGTCATCGGCACCAGGCAGACTGAATTCGAGAGCAGCAGTGCCTCGCACCCTTGCATCTCGGTGTTTCAAGAGCGACCCAAGTCTATTCGCCTCAGCCTTTACGAACGATCCGAAGCCGAAGAGGGTGGCGGAGTCGCCCACTTCGAGCTGAGAGATGATCTCAGTAGCCAGGGATTCATCTTCAAGACATCCAGTTAGTGACAGCCGAAGAGTCCAGTGTCGGACGGGTCCATCATTGGCGAGCGGCAGCAGGCATCGCCGCTGTTTTTCTGGCGTGTACTCGTGAGCGATCCGGTGAAGCAATGCCCAAATATTGAAGTGAGCGATCGGCGCTGTGGTGACTTCTCCCAAGAGCACGCCCGGATCGGCAATTTGAATTAGTGCGTCCAACGCCATGGGGGCGGTGAGGAACAGCGATGAACGCGGTATCTCGGATGCCTCATCAATCGCCTTTCCGATTGTCTCGTAAGCACGGTCAGGCTCGATGCCTTCGACCCAAGCTGTTATACGTTGCTCGGTCTCGCGTCGATGAGCCTCAAGCAGTTCGACGGCTTCCGGATTATCGACGAGTGTCTTCGGGTCGTCGGGACTCGGAAGCCATAGCTCAGGGCCGTCGGGCAGATAATGCAGTTCGGTGAGGAGGAGTTGGGCTCCATAACTGACATGCACAGAAACAAGTGGCGCATCGACCATCTCGGCAATGTTGTTGTGTCGTTGGGCGATGCTAGGACTGTCGTCATCTATTGACGCTGCTATGGCGAGCAGCCGCACAGCAATGGCCTTAGCTTCGGCGATCACGTCGCTGGGAATCTCCCAACCGCAGCAGCCTGAGTGGTCGTGAGTGCTGAATGACGCCATCGAGGAAGCCCAGTTAAGGAGCGGTTCAGCGCACTCAGTTTCACAGGTATTGGTTGCGTGCTCGGCGAGTGCGAAGAGAGGATCTTTGATGGCTGCTAGCGCTTCAGCCGAGATCGTTTGTCGGGAGACTCGAAAAGCACTGTCGTCGCTGATGTCACGAGCGAACCGTGACCATTCAGTTTCGATCGCCAGCTCGATCAATCCACAAGTGAGCGGTGCCGACCCATCATCTGTTAGCCGTGCTGCGACCGACCTAATCGCTGCTGCCCGCATTGCGTTTGGGTTGGGGTGATGCAAGAGTTCTTCGAGTCCCTGGCGATCCTCATCTGACAGGCGATGTCCGCTCGACAGCGAGCGAACTAGTAGGTCCCATCCTTCTCGAAGGTTGTATGCGGCGCCTGCAGCTCCGATCTTCAGCACGTTCGAGCTGGCTTGTGAAAGCCCACCGTTTTGCTCAACTAGTTCGTCAGCTCGGCGGATCGCAACGGCGGCAACAGCACTGGACTGAGGCGCGATGGATGCGAGTAGATGAAGCGCTGACTGTAAATCGATTGACGATCCAGCGATCTTGCCGAAAACGAAATCAACGTCAGCCGATCGCACGTGCAGCCCTCGAACGGCTGCATTACTCGTCGTCTCAAAAATCGTCCCAGCGCGGTCCGGGAACGCGTCGACGAGCTCGTCGATTGAAGTGGGAAGACCGAATCTATGATCTCGCCAATGCCCTTGAAGATAGCCGTCGCTCAATCCTGGGAAGGCCACCTTGATGAAAGTCCGTTGCTGGAGATCAGCACCTAGAATGCTCCGCCGAGCGAGTATCTCGCGATGTTCAGCTTCAAGGATTGCTGATTCGAGCGCGGGCAAGGTGATCCCGCAGAGCTCGGCGACGACCGTAAGTTCCTGTTCTGCAACCTCACCAAGAACAGCTATCAGCGCCAACGCAGCTTCGACCTCAACGGGCCATTGGAGACTCCTGAAGTAGTCGCTGAACCAACCAAAGATCCAGTCTGCCCGACCTGAAGATGTGGCGACTTCTTCGGATAGTTCGGCCGCTAACCCGAGTGCAAGATCCGGTCGGCCAGGTGCAGCTCGGAGCACAGCGTCCACCGAGTTGAGGTCAGTAAGGAGGGTTGTGAGAACTGGGGTCAGGGTTGCTCGTGAAACTGATGGGAGTCGGTAGGAGCCATCCACCTTGAGCAGACCCCGCTCCACGGCGACAATCCGGAAGCTTAGGCTGGTGTTCTGCTGGCGAATGAGGCGAACCTCGTCAACAAGCCCGTCCGTTGGCTTCCAGAGGACAACGAAAGCGGGGGCTTCTCCGTTCAGATCATCGATCAGTGTTGGAGAAATCCGGCTAACAAAAACTGCGTGCTCCAGATGCAGGAGGAACCGTAGAACGCTCGTACCCGCAGCGGCTTCAATCCTCATGTCGCCTTGTGCTTGGACAACTTCCGAGCGAGCAGTCTCCCACTCGGCTGGAAAGAACTCGGGGTGGGGCAGATCAAGAGCATCAGATGGAAACCCGTTGAGACTGGACCTGCCAAGGCCCAGTCGAGAATGGATCTCGGCAATACCGTCGGCGGCTAACGCTCCGCCTTCTGCCGCATCCGTCGCGGCCGAGAGCAGAATCTGGTCATGCGGTGTGAGTTGGGTTTGAAGTAGCTCAGACCAGAGCGCTGAAGCAACGGGCACAGCCTTCTCGCCAGCCTCTTCCCGTAGACATTCGGCCAGTGAATCTTCACTTGCCCAGCAAGCGGAATCACTGTTGTCAATCCACTTCCGAAGTCTCCGCTTTCCTGAGTTGGAAAGTGAACTTTCGAGTCTGCTCGAAACAGCGTCGACGAACCCCCTCTTGTTGCGGCGAAGGACGATCATCCTCAAAACGCCCTGAGCTGTGCTTGTACCGCCATTTGCGACAAGTCCCGCTAGGACGCTTTTAAGAAACACTGTCATCAACCCCAGACTGTTTTTGCAAAGGTCGTTCTAGCCGCGCCAATTGCTCGTTTTCATTCACTGGTAGATGCCATCGACCTTGTTTAAGTCTCAGTGCGTCGCCCCATGCGGCAGATACCACGTCAACGACATCGGGCACGTGCTCCAGAGGTCGTGCCGACAACTTCTTTTGCATCACAGGCCATAGCGCATGAGCTAGATCTGTCTTTCGCACGCTAAATCCTGTTCCGCTCCAAACCTTACGAATGTCGGTTTGCCCCATTGCTCTCACCTCGGCCACGCGAGTCGAGTTCACGTGTCGCTTCAGGTCAGGGTTGACATCGACGATCGCGTCAGCGATCTCCTCATCTTCAAAGTGAGCTAGTTCGAAACAAGACCCCGACCACTCAACAACTTCGACAAGCATGTGCGCCGCATCGACATGCAGATCAGCACCGGTCTGAGCGCGTACTACCTTTGACATCGCATCCCGAAGTACTTGTTGCCGGCTCTTCTTTGGGCGCCTTCCTGTTGGAGGATCGGTCGCGACCACCAGTCTTGTCGGCGGTCGGACCAATTCCCACGAATCTCCAAGCTGCCTACTGACGATGGGAGCGAAGGCCGCCGCTACCAACTCAACCTTCTTCGCGTCACCACCCATGTCGACGACATGAATGATTGAGGGATCGTTGTGCATCCCAAGTTCTAGTAGCACCCGTTCGACGAAGAGCAGTTCCGTGGCGCCTTCAACAACTAGCAGGACACCTGGGTGTGGAGACAATCCAACCTCTTGGAGCGCTTCATCCAAGGTCGAACGTCGAACGAGTCGGCGCTGGTCTTGGTCCACAATATGACTGACCAACTCTTCGTTTGGCGGATCCAAATCCTCAAGGAGGCGCGCGACAACTTCGCCAGCCTTTCTTGCTGAATAGAGCCGCCGGGCCGACCCGGAGGTGCGTTCAAGAGTTTTTGCTCGGGCAAAGGGGAACAACGCTCCAAACTCACGACCAAGCCCATCATCCACCTCTACAGCCTGCGCCAGGAGAGCGATCTCCTCGGCGTCAACACCGCAGGCGTGCAGCATTTGCGCAGAGTTGAAAGCCGATCGATAGATCTGCCAGCTTTCGTGGTCGATTCCCGACAACGTCACCCAGTTTGGATCCAACACAGGCAAGAACCGTGCGTCGATCACCGAAAGAACATTCGCCAACGCACGAAGCTCAGTAGCCCTGCGATGCTCCCTAGCCACGGCGGCAGCACTAAAGCGCACGAACATCGCATCACCACGATGATGCGATCTGGCTGTGGCCACTACGCGTTGAATGAGAGGAAATGCAAGCTCAGACCACGGCGAGAACATATAGCCGTCCCACCACCCTCGAGGCGCAGTAGTCGGACGACGAAATGGATGATGGCGTTGAAAGCCAGTCATTGCAGGATCGACGAGTCGACCTTCGGCAAGTGCTTCACGCGCCCAATACGTGCAGTTGAAAGAGACATCCTTGGGCATCCATTCGATAGTGCAAGGTACGGCACCAACCGCACGACGATCCCTGACGTGGAACGCTGGCACCAGGAGGCCCACACGATGGAGTTCTCGAATGTCTTCGACCCTGAGGCGAAGGCCATGCTTCTTGGCCTCTCGCACGAGCTGAGGCGTTGCCCACAGATCGCGCTGCACGAAAGCATGCGGCAGTTTCAGAAGCTCGGTAGTGGATAGAAGTACGATATTGCGAACTTAGCATGCATAATATGAATTAATCATGTTAAGTCGTTGGATGGACGCTATTGGAGGGAGATTTCAGGGCGCGGGTCTTCGCCTATGAGGGTCTGAATTAGGTCAGTTGGCAGTCTCAGCTGATCAGCGAGCGTCTCGGTGGAGACGCCGAAGTCTTGTGCAACTTCGACAGAGCGTCTCAGAAGCATGGGTTCTTCAGGTTGGCCAAGCTGACCCGGCTCGTTGATTCGCCAAAGTGATCCATCCGGATTCTTGCGTGAGTTCAGAACAGTGAAGGCTCGCCGGTAGGTGTGATCTGGGAGTATTCCGAGTGACTTCGCTCGGAATAGCAATGATGCGATTGATACTCCCCAATGGAGGCGCAGATCGATCCAACGATTCCAATCGAGGGTCGAAGGAAGGAATGGTGCGATCTCGTCTGCTGGGAGTAGGAACGCTCCGGCGAAGCTATCTGCTTGACGCTCAACTGTTTGACTTCCGGGGTCGACGTCGTCGTGTGCGACAAGATGACCGAACTCGTGGGCAGCGGTGTGTCGCGATCGCGCTTTGTCCATCTTTTCTGCGTTGAGGAGCACAATGGGGCGCCCGTGAAGGACTGTAGAAAATGCATCTACCTTCCGGCATTCAACTGGCAACCGAACCACGATGGCGCCGCAGCTCTCGAGTAGGCGAGTCACGTTCGGAATAGGTCCGGAGTCCAACGCCAAAATGTGTCGGCATTCATCGGCCACGTTTTCGATGTCGTCGCGTGACGGCTTTTCGGGAAGAACGGCGTGTGGAAAGGAGACCGGTGGAAGTTTGACGTGTTGCTCTAGCGCATTTGTCAATTCCCACGCAAGGGAGGCGTGGCTTAAGGCTCTGCGGCGGTCTCGAAGTGAAGTGGAGCGTAGGCTGCGAAAGTGCGCTGAATTGCTGTCAGCGATCGCTGTTGGGCGGCCTGCAACGAAGAAGCTCTTCGGTAAGCCGAGTCCGAGTGCCATGCGTGCCAGCACCACTGTGCTTGGTCGACTCGTTCCGTTCTCGTATTGAGACACAGCGGCCGGGGTTACTTCTGCGATCTCGGCAAGTCTTTGCTTTGTCCATCCTTTTGACTCGCGGCCAAGTCGAAGTCGTTCACGATCGAATGCGAGTACGCGATCGTTGCTATCCATGGTCGATCTTTGGTTCGATGTGGATCTCTGGTTCCGGGAGCGCATCGAAGCTTGGTCCGGATGGACCGTGAGGACTCGGTTCAACGGAGAGTCCGCCGGTGGTCTCTGAGCCGCCGCATCCGTATTGCTGGCAGAGATTGGGTAGCGGACAGACAAACGACCATGTCGAGTCATCTGTTTCTGTGGGTGTTCGAGGTGCTCCTATCCACATGTTCAAGAGGCCGTCGTTCGGGTTACCCGAGTGCACAATTACCCACCCATCAGGAGCGAGTCGTCGATCAAGGTCGCTGGCATCAAGTTGATGATCATGATCGAAGAGGTTTAGTTGTGTGTCGTTGCTTCGCGCGAAGACTTGCTTGGTGATTGAGCCGGTTTCGAAGTCGTAGAGTTCGATGTCGAATGTCTGATCACTACCTCCCCTATAGACCTTCACATCTGGGCCGGGTGTGTGAATCACGAGTGAGTTCTTCGGGCGGCTTGCCCAGATGTCGTAGCTGAACAAGGGCAACGTAAGTTCGAGTTGGGACCACGAGTTCCGGTAGATCAACTGGGCGTAAGTGGCCATGTCATCGCCGACGGTTTCGTCGTGGCGTTGACTGTTCATGTCATACACGCCTGCGACGATGTGGTAGATCTCGTGCAAGAACCCGAGGGGGTCTTCCATTTGGAAGCGTGAACAGATTTCGCTGAGCGTGATTTCGGTGTCATTTGAACTCATGACATCTGAATGTAGCACATCTGCGCAGTTTACGTGCAAAACATTAGTGTATCCGCATGTTCGTAGAAATTTACTCAAGTGTTGCGTTTGTTTCGTTTACTTGTCTAGTCTGGATGCCGAAGGAGACACTATGGAAACCATCGTCCAACCGGGAACGGTTAATCAAGCAGAGATCGAATCATTCGTGACGGGTCTGGCCAACGTTGGTCAGACCCCACTTCTTGTAGCCCCCAACGGCGCTTCAGTTGAATTGCCAATCGAGCTTCACGCCGTACTGCTCCGGGTTGCCGAAGAACTGCGCGCCGGGAATGGGGTGACTGTCATGCCAGTCTCAGCAGTACTTACAACAGCGCAAGCCGCAGAAATGTTGAACGTGAGTCGTCCTCACGTCGTGAAGCTTCTCGACCAAGGCCATCTCCCCCACCACATGGCGGGAACTCATCGCCGTGTAAAGCTCGGTGACCTCGTTGCGTATCGTGACGAGCGAGATCAGGCTCGAGCTACCGCTCTTGCTGAAATGCATGAGATCGCCGATGGTGCCGGGATGGACCTCTAGCCTTAAGAGTCAATGGCGGTCTTCCCTGTTGTACTCGATGCAAACGTCCTCTACGGCGTATTGACAACTGACATTCTTGTTACCACCGCAGGTAGACGTCTCTACCGAGCTCATTGGACTGGCACAATCATCGACGAAGCGAAACGCAATGTCTTAAGGAAGCGGCCCGATCTCAATCGGGATGCCGTGACGAGGCGATTCGACGCGATGAATTCGGCAATGCCCGAAGCGATGCTCGAGCCTCCGCCCGAAGGTTTGGTGGGGATCATGACGAACGATCCGTCTGACCGTCATGTGCTTGCGACTGCTGTTGCGATTAAGGCAGAAGTCATAGTGACGGAGAATACGAAGCACTTCCCTTTATCGTCATGTGAGCCGTATGGCATCGAGACGCGAACGCTCGATGAGTTCGTTACCGATTTGGTGTCTCTTAGTGCTATCGATGTGTGGGCGTCCATTGGCGAGATGGCGCTTCGTCGAAAGAACCCGCCTCTGACCATGGGTGCAATGATCGAAGCGCTCGACTCGTACATCCCTGACACGATCAGCGCCCTACGCGCTTCAGGCTTTGAGGTCTGAACGGCTGGACGACTCCCGCGGCTCCAACGTCCGCCGTCGGATCGGACGCTTCGGCGAACCGTTGGCATTGAGTTCATTTCCTACCTGGTAACCGTGATCAGGGCCATGACAAAGAAACAAGTTGAGACTCGGTTGGAGTGCCGCAGCAACCAGCCATTTTGTTGTTCCCGTACGTCATCTGGTCGCCGCTAGGTTGAGTGGATGCTGGTTTCCATTCGTTGCGTAGGAGAGAACTCTGCCGATTTGGGCTATCTCCTTCATAAACATCCCGATCGTGTCCGTTCGGTCGATGTTGGGAACGGTCGCGCTCATGTGTTCTACCCGGAGGTAAGCGAGGAGGGTACGACCGCTGCACTCATGGTGGAGATCGACCCCGTTGTTCTTAGTCGACGCAAGAAGGGCGCCCAATCTTCGGCAACGCTTGAGCCCTACGTAAACGATCGCCCCTATGCCGCTTCTTCGATGCTGTCGGTTGCGATCGGAAAGCTGTACGGCACGGCGCTGTCGGGAACGTGCGAGACAAAGCCGCACCTGGTTGGCGAAGAGCTGAATCTTGAAATCGCTCTGCCAGTCGTTGGCGCACCCGAGGGTGGCGAAATGATTCGCAAGCTCTTCGAGCCGCTCGGCTGGGATGTGGAGTTAGAGATGCTCCCGTTGGATTCAGAATTCGAAAGTTGGGGCGACAGCCGGTACGCATCTCTCATCGACTGACAGTCCATCTCGACGGTAGCCCTGCTCGCGAGCGCGCTGATCGCCCGGAAAATCGAAGACCTGAATCGGCATCCACTACATCCCACCCGGTGAACCATGGCGTAACGGGTTCATCGAGTCGTTCAACAACCGAGTCCGCGACGAATGTTTGAACATGAACCAATGGCTCACCCTGCTCCACGCCAAGGTCGGGATCACCGACTTCAAGAACGGCTACAACGCTCACCACCGGCACTCATCACTCGACTACCAAACACCAACCGAGTACGCTCACGCCTGCTCACACACCGACCGACTCTAAAACCGGTTGGCACCGTTTTCGGGGGGCATCCCATGGCATGATCCGCAAATAGGTGACTGGTAATCGCTTCGGCGATGTGGGAGTCATAGAAGAGCGGGCGTCGGGCGGAACCGACGAAAGGCAAAAAATGAAAGCAAGAACCCAAGTGGTCCTAGTGCTAGCGATAGCCGCAGCATTACTCGCATCCACGTCAGGGGCAGGTGCTCAAGATCGAGAGTCTTTGGATGACAACCCAATTCTTGAGTTTGACGACGGGTACACGCCGATTTCTGATGCGGATTTGAACCGTCTGATCGAGTCGGAAATCGGGTACTGGATCGGATTCAGGTCAAGCGTGAACTTACCGCATGACCGCCCAACGGTTGAGAAGATCGCCCGGTTGCCTGAGGCACGTGCGACTATCGAGAGCTTCGGTATCCCTTTAACCCAAAGTGAACAGTCCGAGATGGAGGTTCGAGCAACGATCGGGGATGAAATCTCGAATCTCCATGAGACGTGGCTGATTGGCGAGGATTGGTATGGGGGCGCTTACCTCGACCATGCAACTGGTCAGGTCGTCATCAACCACGTAAAGGAGCTCTCGATGCGACAACATGACAAAGTGGTTAAGTCCTTCAGTTCGCCTGAACGAGTTTCATTTCGCACGGTCGAACACTCCTTCATCGATCTCGAGAAGGCCACAGCGACTATTGAAACTCTTCCCCTCGAACGTTTGCCCAAGATCACATCAACCTTCGCAGACACAGAGGTAGGGGGAGTTCGGGTCGGGGTACATGACCCTGACGCTGACTTCGAAGAGTTAGCGAGTCAGCTCTCCCAAGCAGTAGGTGGGGTCAAAGTAGTTGTTCAATACGAGCCGTTTGCCGAGGTGCTGGCGTGCCCGAACCGAATCACATGTGCGACAGTCTCAACCGACGATTTCCGAGGCGGGACCATGTTGCTCTCGCATGACTTCAGTATCTGCACTACAGGGTTCATCGCAAAGGACACAGCAGATAGAGAGTTCGCGATTACAGCCGGCCATTGCCGAGTCGACCCCGCTCATACAAACGGCACCGTCGGAAACCAGACAGCAGGATCAATCGGCTTCAACGGGGTCAACACCATCTGGGATAACGGAGGATGGATAACTGCTAGCAGCGATACAGATGCAGCACTGTTCAGAATATCTGACTTCAGGAAGAGCAACCGCGTCTACAAGAACGACAGCTACAAGAATTGGTTCATCAACAAGAAAGACAACTGGCACACGCAAGGTCAGCTGGTCTGCATGCTCGGGCTCACGTCAGGATATCGCTGTGGCCCGGTCACTGGCTCTACCGTCACAGCTTGGGGAAACCCCGAGGAGGTCCTTGTTGGTGGTGGCATGGACCTGACAAAGCAACTCCGATTCAAACTAACCACGGAAGGACACGACGTTAGTTTTGTCGGCTCGAGTGGCGGGGCAGTAATCGGCGATGAGAACAGCTCGTTGACGCACCGAACTGCGGTAGGGATAGTTACCAGGGGACTCGGTGAGAACATCTACCTACTTGGCCAGCCATTCACGAAGACACAGATATATGTATCCCGATTCGATCAGCTTGAGGCCGACCTCGATGTAGATATCTACCTGTCAACGCCGTAAATATTCTGTCCGAAGACTAAACAACTCGAGCCCGCTGAGACTTAGAAACGTATGCCCGAAGTTCCTCTTGAGTTTGACGAGTGGTACCGCTGCGAGCACCGGCGGGTGCTCGCAGCGGTCGCGCTTGTGACTGCGCCTGATGCTGAAGCTGCAGAGGATGCAACGAACCATGCATTTGTCAAAGCGCTGGAGCGTTGGGACTCTGTTCGACAAATGGAGTATCCCAGCGCCTGGGTCACGCGGGTTGCTCTCAACTCCACGTACCGCACGTTCCGGCGACGGCGCCGTCGAATCGAACTCCAAAATTCAGCAGAAATCGAAGCGGTATTTCAAGACAAGTACTCCGACCTCGACCTGCTCCAAGCCCTGGGCGAACTAACGCAGCGTCAGCGACGCGCCATTGTGCTCCGTTACTTCGAGGACATGCCACAAGCTGGTGTGGCAAGGGATCTGGGTATCTCACCTGGTACAGCCGCAGCGACACTTCATCAAGCCAGAAGGCGAATTCGTACGCATCTCAACGGAGAAAAATCAGCATGACACAAAGGATCCAAGCAGGTTCGCTAGAAGCAATTGGCAATCGCCTGAAACCGCAGGACCCGAATGTAATCCGTGAAGAAACCTATCGACGTCAAAAAGTTCGACGTCGATTGGGTGGAACAGTCGTCGCCGTTGCACTGGCATTAGCAAGCCTCGGCGCGTATTGGCTAACGCCAGCGCGCTCAGAGCACGTGGCGACAACCTCAGAGACCTCGCCGTCTTTACAGACAGACCATGGCGACGCTGCTGATTCCCGATCGGTCTTCACAGGCCGATGGTGGCGAATCGCCGATCGAACCGGTTTCCCAGAACCCACGACCGACAGACTCGAAGGGTTGGGATTCTTCGAATCACCCGACCGAGTTGTATTCACATCTTGTGATGAAGGAATCAGGTCTTGGACCCACGAAATTGTATGGGATGACACAGGCTTTAGTGTCGGCAAGCAATTGCCGAACAGCGGCAAGAGCAGTGTTCTCATTGGATGCCAAGAGCACCCCGATGGCCTTGAATCCCCCTTCCAAGAGGGATTGAGCGTGATCACCGTCATGACTGATCAAGGACTCGCCACTCTCACATCATCCGCTTGGTCTTTCTCACTGGTTGCCGAGCTATGAAAACCTACGCCAAAAAGCCCGAAACTGGTGGCGGCAAGCCATCGACACCGGCCACCCCGACCAGGCGCCGAGAGCGATGTTCAACCTTGGGGTCGTCGAAGAGCAGGCCGGGGATCTAGACGAAGCCCGCAACTGGTATGAACATGCCATCGACACCGGCCACACCGACGTTGCACAGCCGGCGCGAGTATTCTTGGAGGCTCTCGGTAGCTATTCGGAGCGATGATCATCTGCTCAAATGTCGTAGATGTCAGCAGTTCGGGTTGGCGTATCAGGTCACGAATTCGAGCCTGTCTCACTTTGAAATTGTCAAGTGCCGATAAAGGGGGTAGGGCAGTTGACGCCAGGGAAGCCTTGACTATTCAACAGATTTACCCCGCCTGAAACAATGGTTATGTAAAGTTATACGCCGATGTTTGTGTTTCGTGGCCTGATTCGCGCTGTGCGGCGAAGTTGTCCGATCTCACGCTAGTTGGCGAAATCTCACGCATTTGGCGAACTGTCTCAATTCGTTGGCGAACTCGTGAGATTTTGGCGAGCGCAGAGGCGACTATCCGAGCTACTTTCATAAGGGATGCACGAGATCGCAACGGGGTAGACGGATCAACGGTGCAAAATCCAACGCTAAGAAACGTACAAGTGTTCGGAGCGAGCGCTGTTTCGCTCTCCTTCGGCCGGGTTGGCCCGTATCCACGTCAACATGGGATCGCCGCCGCCCGTCATTGAGGTCGAAGGATGGAGGGACAGCACGATTGTGGTGATGTTTTAGGCCCTGGATGCAGATGTTCGAACAACTGTTCCTCGCTTAGCGTTGGATTTCACGAAGATGATCCATCTACCCCGTTGAGTGCTGAGCCGATCAGGAGGCGACGGTCCCCGTCTAGGCCTATTGGGCCTGATAGGAACAGAGATACGCCACCGTTGCGAGCGGCTCGCCTAGACCTCAATGTCACAGGCCAGCGCGATGGTAGGGGGAGTGTCGACCGGCGGCACGGAAGATTTGAGACTCCCGTCAAGCGGGATATCGAAGGGAATATATGAAATCAAGGATCCTTGTGGTAATCGCGGTGCTCGCAGCGCTGCTAGCTACCACACCGAGTGTTGGTGCTCAGGAAGCTCCAAATCAAGATCCCGCGACACCTGCCGCAGATGAGGCCACAGAGTTTGAAGCTCAACTGCTCGATGACACCGGCTTTTCTGTAGCGGAGTGGATACCTGCATGGGAAGTGACTCGGTTAAGCCTGGGCTTCGCAACACCTTCACGGCAATGGTTGACACGGCTCGTCGGGCGAGACCAAGGACAAACGACCTACGAGGCGTACGGCGTGCCCTTGTCCAACGATGAAGAGAGGGAGATGAAGATCCGGGCGAGGCTTGATGAAGAGCTTCCTCAGGTGAGAAAAGAAGCAGCAGAGATAATTGGGTTCGCTGGGACCTTCATGGAGCTAGCCCCCACCGGCAAGACGAGGATTGTCATTAGGACAACCGAAACCGTGCGAGGCAGAGACCAACGAGCAATTCGCGATCTCACCACGCTCGGAAGCCGCGTCAAGTTTGATGGCAACGCTGAACATTCCCTTGACACTCTCGAAGCCGCATTTGAGGACATCGCCGAGGTTGCAATGGGCGATGACAGTCCGATCCATGGCGTTCGAGTAGACATCCCCAACAATCAAGTCGTTGTAGCAGTCGAACCGAATGGTCCAGCAGATGTGGACCTACCCATCTCTGTTGCAGGCATCGTCTTCATCGAAACGACGCCGCTCGACGAGGTATCGGGTTGTTCAACGCGATTCTTGTGTGGTGAACCGGTCCGAGGCGGTCTCGAGGCCGACAATCTCGCACCAGGAAGATCGAGGTGCACGTCGGGGTTTATGGTGCGCACGAACGAAGGACAGCGAGCCATGTTGTGGGCTGCTCATTGCGGTGAGGACGGAGACGAAGTGAAAATCGGCAACCGTCTCGGTCCTACCGGCGAGCGGTTCACACAATTTTCCCAGAGCGGCACTGTTGATGCAGCGTTGGTATCCATCAACATTAATCAGTCAAGCAATTACCTCTACCGTACAAACGGGGACAAGTCGCAGATCGTGTCCTCTGTGACCAATCCCGGCAATACAGCGAACCTTTCGGTGGTGTGTCTTCACGGCATCAAGGTGGGCCGAAGCTGCGGCCCCGTACTAAATGGCGATACAGGGATGTACTCGTTCACGAGTGAGGGCAGGAGACAGACCTTTGACCACGCCTTTGACTACGAACTGACGGTCCCTGGGCGTTGGGGTTGTCAGAACACGGAACCGAACAACACGCCGGGGGGAGCGAGGGTCGTTAATCCGCGCTGGTTTGGCGGAAATAGTGGCGGACCGATTGCTACATCATCTGGTCTTTCGGGAGTTGGGCTGGCGTCGTCATGTCGAAGGTTCACTCGCGTCTTCACCATGTCGGACGGGACCACTACGACCGTGCAGTCTCCCGTGCAGTCTCCGTCGAGGTTCATCGAGACTACAACGATCACCTTGAGAGGAGCCCACCTCCAAGTAGCCCTGGACCGGGTTGGCACTTCAGGCGCTGTCCTATCGCCTGGGCTCCGCTAATAATCTCAGTCACGATGGAACCAGGCCGCTACCAAGAACGTACAAGGATCATGTCATCAAGAATCAGATACGCACTTGCCGCTCTTTTCGTAGCGGTCACCACAAGCTGCGGTTCGGAGGTTTCCGATGTGGGGACCTCCGAACCGACAACTACCACCACCAGCACGACCACAACGACCGTGGAACCCGAAGTTGATCCAACTACGACCGACGCAAACGGCAGCGATGGGAGCGACATGATTGATGATCAAGCGTTGGTTGGGTTTGCCGATCTCAGTGCATTCATCAGCGAAACGGTGGAGTACACCGAGCCGATCGGGCGATCCGTATGGCTGGTTCCAGAGGAGCCCGATACGTCTCTTCAGTTCGACCTGTTTTTGCCGATCGGTGAGTGGACCGAGTCATACCAACGTGAGGGTGACGAGATCGTTCTGTCCGAAGGAATCTCCTACAGCTTCGAGCTCGTTTACGGGTGCGTGGTGACCAGTGGGTGGCTCACCCATGTTGATGGCTCGACATTTCAGTGGCAGCCGGGATTTCCCCCCGGCGGTGATGAGTCGGGCGAGGACTGTGATCTTCAGAGTTCCGATTTGCCAGCGTTCCACAACGACTTAGTCGCTGCGGACAATGTGAACCTCGAAGTTGTCAATAACACGCTGGTCATTAGCTTTGAAGGTTACGAGGCGACCTGGGTTCCTCGCTCATAAGTAGGGCGCTCTTTATGACCACAGCGGGATCTAGTCCAATGGCGGTTCAACCGCAGGAGTTGTCCCTTTACTGACTCGGCGTGGAAGTACCCCGGTTTGATGGACATCTAGTCTGAGGCGACGTTGGTTGTCTCGGAGAGGAAGTCCAGATGCCACGTGCACATCCACCTGAGTTCCGTCATCGAGCAATCGAGTTGGCCCGACTGGGAGAGAAACCAGTCGGCCAGATCGCTATCGATCTCGGGATCTCTGACAGC
>CALBVK010000180.1 GCA_937969345.1 uncultured Acidimicrobiales bacterium | reverse complement strand
AACGGGCAGCCCGAACCAACCAACCGGGGCACGGTCTAACCCTAGGAATCTCGAAAGCTCCAGAAGGTTGAAGTGCTCACCGGCCAGCGGCCCAGAACCAGCTTCGCCGAATCAACGAACCCGGTCGACTCCCATTAGAAGTTTCCCTCTGCGACTTCCCTGAGAATTGCTTTCTGAAGCTCCGCCTCAGCGAGCAGCTTCTTTAACCGGGCGTTCTCGAGCTCGAGTTCTTTCAACCGCTTAGCATCGTCAGCTTTCATCCCGCCGTATTGGGCGAGCCAACGGGCCCACGTCGATTCGGCGATCGTGAACTCGCGGCAAACGTCCTCGACGCTCATGCCCCCAGCCAAGAGCTTCTGGCCCTCAGCGAGCTTGCGGATGATCTGTTCAGGTGTGTGACGTCGACGAGACATCTCGGTCCTTTCAATCTGCACAATCGTGACAGACATGTTGGACCGCACAGCACCTGGACCAGAATCAGGGGCTCACCTCACGACGATGAACATTGCGGAGGTCGCAACCGATACGGCCTCAACCTGCTGTTGACAGCCGCGTTATCGAGCCTCATCGCGTCTTGGCTCTACTCTGCCTTCACGGGCGACAGCAGAATCTCAGCGACGATAGGGTTTCCATTCCCGTCCTCCATCTTCGCGCTCTCCGCCGTGATCCTTGTTGCTGGGCTCTTTGCGCTTCTCTCAGCTCGCACGCCCGAGAACTTCGACTTCTCAGTAACCCTTCACTTCATGCTTTGGGCTTGGGGGACGTTCCTTGGGGTTCTGCTCGTCGAGAACACACATAACAGTCTTGGACAGCCGTCGTGCCACTCGTTCGCGTCTTGGAGCCAAATCGGACAATCCCACGCTCTGATGGCAGCTCTCGCAACAACATCGTCGAATAGGACTTGCTCTAGGGTTTCGAAATCACGACCGCCCGTCGCGCTCGGTATGTGTACGTAATGCTCCGAAGAATCGCAAGAAACAAAACGAATGACCCCGAGTCCTATCAATTCCACGATAGGTAGTAGCGATCGCAGAATATTCACCAGGTTCGTCCGACTCCTGGTGCTCAGATATCCGTCTGACGCTCCGCTGTCCTTGTATGCCCAGTGGCGAATGGGATCTTCTACAGCGATGGCATCGCAGAGCGCCACTGAAGTCCTCAGTTGGCTTGAACTGTCGAGATGGTGATTTCTCCCGACCAGGGAGCTTTCGAGAGCAAAGTGGTCGGTCGCCGCCCCTAGAGGTGTCGTTTGAGGTTGCGCAAGGTCCATGGCAAGGACCACGAGTTGGTCTAGTGGCGTGTTCGCGACCCGGGAGACTAGTTCCTCACCGAACTCCAAACTGTAGAAGCGCTGTAGTTGATTGATGGACGGTGCAACGTGATCCATGACCAGCACGATACCTCACACTTTGACACGCATAATCTAGGTTGATCATGTCTCCCGGGTGTCTTGCCAGAGTGGTGGGGGACTGGTCTTGGCGGACATCGATGAACGTTTGCGACTCACAGCTCCGCGTTTTGCGGACATCCTGCGTTGGACTTTATGCAGTCGCTCTTGAGTCTCGAACTTGTCGATTTCTTGAGGAACAGTTTTTCGATGCGGGCATCTTGCTGCGAGCACGAAGTTCGTGAGGGCAGAAAGCGCCGACTTCAGCAACAGCGACGCGCCGCTTCTAGCTCGTCTGAACTTTCGCCGGCCTCGACAACTCCATCGAGGACCATCGCACCCTATACGTTGCCCTCACCGAGCGAGCCACAGCACGTCGCTACGTGCCAACTAAGCCACAAACCACGACGGCATCTACGACCTATCGTCAACTACGAACACGAGTGCTGCGCGATCGCCTTGACATCCTTCGGGAAGGACTACCCCTTGGTCATCTAGGAATTCGACGGGAATGCCACCTCCGCCGAAGTACACATAATCGCCGAGTTCCAATTCTTCGCCAAGAAAGGAGAGACTCCTGCCGTCTTCGCCCACTGTAACCTCCAGGCCGATCTCTAGGTCGCTAAACACAAGAGGAAGCACGGGCGGCTCAAGGCCTTGGAGGCCTAAACATCCATCGCTGACCGATAGGTACCCTTCCATCACTGACTCGAGGGCTCCGTAGCCACTAAGCGAGAACAGGTAGTCCTGATCGAGATCAGCTTCTACCAGGATTGATTCTGGCCACTCACTGAACGGAATCGGTTGGGACTCGGTCGATATTGGCGGTTCCGAGGTGGATGTCGTGGAGGTGGTTGTCGGATCTGGCGTTTCGGTGGTCTGCGGCTCAGTCGTCAAAACGGACGACGAGCTGTCCGCCGACTCGCTCACGTCGCTTTGCGCGCATGACGCTAGCGCGCCAATCGTCGTCATGGCGAAGATCACCTCAATCGCACGCTTCGACCACAGATTTCTCATGGGGAAGTGATCAACGTGAGGTTCCACACCGAAAGCGCCTGCGATACAGGGGTGTAGACGTCACATTTTGGACATCCGGGCCGGAGGGTTGATCCGGCGTTGCCATGATGGATCCCATACGCGGTTCCGCCCGTGTACCACGGGCCACCACTGTCGCCCTGTACCGTGACGAGTCCTGGTGCGGGCTCCGTATGCACCTCTCGGTCCATCACAACCAGGTGCCCGTACTGGCCTTTGGACACGTTGGTCTCGTCGATGTAGCCGCATCGCGGTGTGAAGTTGAACGACCTTCGACCGAAGTTGCAGGTGAGGTCGCCCTCATCCATGAGTATGAGATGTCGGAATCCTGTTTGGACACGAAGCTGGTAAGGCAAGGAGTAAAACTTGTGCTTCTCGGTTGCGTGGGTCGTAAACCAATGCATATCCCCCCTGTGATCTTCAATCCCAGGGTCCGGAAGAGCAACAACCGGATGGACGACCGAGGAGAACGAGTGCCGATAGTCGGCAATTCCAGGCACTGTGCTGGGATTGCCTCCTCCCTGCTCAAGGTCAAAAGTGCAGTGGCCCGCTGTCAGGATCCCGCGAAGGCTGCCACGCTTCACCGTGAATGCGGTGGTGCAAGTCGCAGTGCTGCTGAGATTCTTGACGAGCTTTTCACCGCCGTACCCAAACTCAAGAGTACGAGCCGGATCTTCGTACTCAACTTCTCCAAAAACGAGATCCGGAGATGACTCACCCAGTTCAGCGAGAATCGATTGGCTTTGCACCCGAGCTAACTCGACGAGGCCTTGTTCCTTCGTGCCGGGTTTTGCAGCAACCCGCACAGTGATGGTTTGAGTTCGGATATCAGGTGACACGGCGGAATCGCCGAAGAGTTTCGACTCCCATAGAGAGCGACCAACAGCATTCGCTGCATCATGCAGCTCATCCATTGAAAACTCCCACCCACGGGAAACGTTCACGCCATCTAGATCCCCTCGCCGCAGTATCGCCTCTAGCTGCTCGTCAACCCGCCGGGTGAACATGATCACGGTCTTGTCGCCCGGCCGCTCGTGGTAAACGCCAGCTATGGCATCATCTCCTAATTCGTGACGGAGCTTCTGATGAAGATCGTCCATACGATCTTGGTGCTCGAGAATGGACAGAGCGTGTTCCGGCGACGAAATCTCGTCAATCTGTCTCGCCATCGCCGTTGCATCTGTGAGCAAGGCCTGTTCCTCTGTGACTTCGACTACCCGAGAATCCGCGGGTGGCTCATCTCCAATATCACCGACCGGGGCGAGGTCGCCAGCTGAAGCAGGCGACCCGGCCGCCATAGTTGCTAATAGCGCTATGGCTAAGAGCGTTGAGCTAGTCAATCGCCGACGACGAATTCCACCGTTCATCAGGTTCCCCTTTAAGAAGTTTCGAAAACCGTATCATTTCAACCGCAGCGGCGTGGTTCGGTCTTGAGTGCAGCATCAGCGACTCGAACGCTAATTCTGAGAGGGCCCCGTTTTCTGGTCCGGGTGTTATGCGGCTTTGGGTTGGTTGATGATGGTCTTGTTGGCAGCGAATGCTGCCGGGGTTTGGTAGTCGAGCGCTGAGTGCGGCCGGTGCTGGTTGTAGTCGTTTCGCCAGTCCTCGATGATTACTTGTGCTTCGAGGAGCGAATCGAACTGCCATAGGTTTAGCAGCTCGTCACGGAAACGTCCGTTGAATGACTCGACCCACCCGTTCTGCCATGGCGACCCGGGATCGATGAACATCGACTTTGCTCCGGACTCGTCGCACCACCCGGCGATAGCTTTCGACACGAACTCGGGTCCGTTATCGAACCGAACATAGACAGGCGGTTGCCCTCGTTCGATCGTTAGACGAGCCAGAGTTCCCACGACGGCGAGGGCATCGATCGAGTGCGCCACCACGATCGCCAAGCATTCTCGGGTGTACTCGTCGATGATGTTCAACATCTTCACTTGCCGGCCATCAATGGTGTGATCGAACTGGAAATCCATCGCCCACAACACGTTCGGCCGGATCGGGCACATCGCCCCGACATGGGTACCGATACCGATCAGGCGTTTCTTGCGCTGTTTCTGCGGGACTCGCAGTCCTTCTTCACGCCAAAGGCGGCGGACACGCTTGTTATTGATGTTGTGGCCGTTCTGCCGGAGATGCGTGGCGGCGCGCCGCCATCCCCAACGAGGACGTTTCTTGGCGAACGCCCGTAACAGTTCACGGATGATCTCCTCGTCATCGGCAGCCACCGGTGGCGCTAACCGTTGTGTTGACCGGTGCTGGCCAACCGCTTTACAGGCGAATCGTTCGGAGACCCCAAAACGGGTTTGGGCCATCATGACGGCGGCCCGTTTCCGGTTTGGGGTTAGACACCCCAGGGCTGTTATTTGTCAAGCGGCGGCCTTGGTGGTGGTGGGTTGTCGGTGGGCCCAGGCGGTGTGTTCGTTGTAGCGGGTGCGGGTTCGGAGGCTGCCGTGGAGGTAGCCGACGAGTCGGTTTCCGAG
>CALBVK010000179.1 GCA_937969345.1 uncultured Acidimicrobiales bacterium | reverse complement strand
GCGTGTGCCTCGATCCCGGCAACGATGTCGTCGAGCGTCGTCGTGCCGTACACCTCGGTTTCCCGGGTGCCGAGCAGATTGAGGTTGGGTCCATTAAGCAGCAAAACCGTACGCGACATGGTCAAGTGTTTACACGAAGGCAGCAAAAATCGGGAGATTTGTACAGGATTTGGAACCCCACAGGGTCCAAATCCTGTACAAATCACCAGCTGGGGTCGTAGTCGTAGATCTCGCGGATGGGCTGGACGTGGTTGGCGCCGAGCCGGATCTCGACGTTTGCTGAATTCACCAGGCTCGGGTGTTCGGCACCCATTGCATTCGACAAACGAATGAGCTCGTGGCGCAGCTCGGCCACGTAGTTGGCAAACCGGACCGACTTGAGCGTCGGGTCGAGCCCACGCGTCAGCCAACGGTTCTGCGTGGCGATTCCGGTCGGGCAGTGGCCGTCATGACACTTCTGCGCTTGCACGCACCCAATTGCGATCATGGCTTCACGAGCAACGCCGATGCCATCTACACCCATCGCCATAGCGACCATGGCCTCGGTAGGAAGACCCAAGCGCCCGGCTCCCAAAAAGGCGATCTTGTCGTGCAGGTTCTGTTCGGCGAAGGCCCGGTACACCTCGGCGAAACCCTGGCGGAACGGAAGGGCTACGTGATCGCTGAAGGGGAGCGGCGCAGCGCCAGTACCGCCCTCGCCACCGTCGACACTGATGAAGTCCGGTCCGGTTCCGGTGCTTGCCATACCGTCGGCGAGTTCTCGCCAAAACGCCTTCTCGCCGACCGCCGACTTGATGCCGACGGGCACCCCGCTCGCCGACGCGATCTCCTCGCAGAAGGTCAGCAAGGAGGCAACGTCGTAGAAGGAGCGGTGACGGCTCGGGCTCTTAACGGTCACCCCTACCTCGACGCCTCGGGCCTCCGCGATCTCGGGTGTCACCTTGCCACCGGGCAGAACACCGCCAAGCCCAGGCTTTGCTCCTTGGCTCAACTTGATCTCGATGGCCTTGACGTCGGCACCATCCATCGACTCGAGCATGCGGTCCATCGAGAAGGTTCCATCGGGGTTGCGGGCGCCGAAGTAGCCGGTGCCCAGCTGGAAGATCAGCCCGCCGCCATGGCGATGATGCTTGCTGATGCCGCCTTCGCCCGTGTTGTGCATACACCCAGCGATCGCCGAGCCACGGTTGAGTGACTCGATCGCCGGAGCCGACAACGACCCGAAGCTCATCGCCGAGACAAACACGGCGGACTCGGGTTGAAACGCCTGTGCTCGCCCGTGGTGTTCACCGATGACCTTTCGCATCGGCAAGACGTCGGCCTCATGTTCCGGTGGCGCCTCATGAGGAAATGCGGAGTGGCGGAACAGGACGTATCCAGGCTCGTTGAGGTCGTTGTCGGTACCGAAGCCGAAGTAAGAGTTCTGCTTCTTTGCCGACGCGTAGATGAACCGTCGTGAATCCCGGCTGAACGGCAGCTCTTCGTCGTTGTTCGCCACCACGTATTGACGCAGCTCGGGGCCGATCTTCTCGATGAGATATCGAAGGTGGCCAATGACCGGGAAGTTTCGAAGAATCGTGTGCTTCTTCTGAAAAATGTCGTGCACGGCGACGCCGAACACGACCACGAATATGACAACGAGAGTCCACAACCACCACGACATGGGAATGATCGTAGGCTCAACGGAATGTCAGAGCTGCTTCGAATCGCTGAACGTGTCGCCGAACAGGCCAATTCCGGTGAACAGGTGGAGGCATTTGTGTCTCAAGGGAGCTCCACCGAGGTCAAGGCATACGACGGGGAGGTCGAATCCTTCACGTCGGCCACCTCAGCAGGTATCGGAATCCGGGTGATTCAAGACGGCCGCGTCGGCTTTGCCCACGCGGGCAGCCTCGACGAAGACGTCGTCGCCGAAACCCTCGCAGAGGCCCGTGACAACCGCGCCTTTGCCGAACCCGACGAGTGGGTCTCGCTCAGTGAACCCGATGGCGGAACACCCATCGTGCACGATCACTGGGACGACGGTGTGGCCACGATGCCGACGGCCGACAAAGTGCAGATGGCGATCGACCTTGAAGCTCGAGTACTTGCCGCCGACCCTCGGGTTACCGGCGTGCGTACAGCGATCTACTCGGACAGCTCCGGGGAGATGGCGCTGGCCACCAGCACCGGAGTGCGCGCCACAGACCGCGGCACCGGCGCCCACGTCTCGGTCGCAGCCATGGCCAAAGACGGCGATGACACACAAATCGCGGGCGGCTACGACGTCGATTTCGGGCCGAGCACCTTGTCGATCGACAAAGCAGCCAACGACGCGGTGCATCGCGTCACCCGATTGCTCGGGGCGACCCAACCCAAGTCCGAAAAGCTCACCGTCGTGCTCGAGCCACGAATGGCCAGCAGCATCATTGGCATCCTCGTCGGCATGCTCAACGGCGAGCGGGTTCTCAAAGGGCGCACCCCGTTCCTCGATCGCGTCGGCGAGGTTATTGCTTCGCCATTGCTTTCGGTCATTGACGATCCAACCGATGAGCGCTCCTTTGGAGCGACGTCGGTCGACTCCGAAGGCCAAACCTGCAAACCTCTCAACCTCATCGAAGAGGGCGTGCTCGGCGGATTCCTCCACAACACCTACACCGGTCGTCGTAGTGGCGAAGGAACAACAGCGAACGCGGTCCGGGGCTATCGATCGACCCCCGGCGTTGGCGCTCACGCGGTCATCATGGCCCCCGGTACCGGAACCCTCGACGACATCATTGCCTCCGTCGACAACGGTGTGCTGGTCACCGCGATGAGCGGCATGCACTCGGGGGTCAACGCGATCAGCGGCGACTTCTCAGTCGGTGCGTCGGGACTAATGATCCGCAACGGATCGCTCGCCGAACCCATTCGCGAAGCGACCATTGCGAGCACGGTGCAGAAGATGTTGACCGACATCATTGCGATCGGCGCCGACACCGAATGGCAGCCGGGAGGCTCCGGTCCCGTTTCGATCGCAATCTCCGACGTCTCAATGAGTGGCTCGTAAACCTTCATGGCTGCACACATTCGCCGATTGATTCCCATGCGTACTCGTTTGCCTCGTCGCGCCCTCTTCGCCCTCGGCGGCGCGCTGTTCTTTTGGTTCCTCGCCACCGCGCCCGCAGGAGCCAGCTACTTCCAAGACGGGGACGTGATCGAACTCACGATCTTCCAAGCCGTCGTGCTCGGACTCGTCGAGGGACTGACCGAGTACCTGCCGGTCTCATCCACTGGCCATCTTCTAGTGACGAACGAACTGCTCGGGCTGAACGACACCCAGGCGAGCGAAGATGCCATCAACACCTACGCGATCTGCATCCAGCTCGGGGCGATCATCGCCGTGCTCTTCTTGTACTGGGAACGCATTCGTCAGATGATCGACGGCCTGCTCGGTCGCAGCGAAGAGGGTCGCAAGATCCTGATCGCGGTGCTCATCGCCTTTGGCTTTACCGCCGCTATTGGGTTAACGATTGGCGAGGTCATCAAGGACAACCTCTTCGGCGTCGCTCCGATCGCTGGAGCATGGATTCTTGGCGGAGTCGTCATCTTGGTGCTGAGTCGCACCGGTTGGTTCGACAAGACGACCAAGGAACTTGGACACCTCACCTGGCAAAACGCCGTGGTGATCGGTCTCATCCAAGCCATTGCGATGTGGCCAGGAGTAAGCCGCTCGATGATCACGATCATCGCTGCGGTCCTCGTTGGTTTGTCGCTGCGAGCAGCGGTTGAGTTCAGCTTCCTTCTCGGACTGATCACCCTGTCGGCGGCCACTGCCTATGAGGGTCTGCAAGGCGGCGAAGAGCTGATCGACACCTTTGGTATTGGCACGCCGCTGATCGGTCTTGTCGTTGCGTTCGTTGCGGCGATTGCGTCGGTCAAGTGGATGGTTACGTGGCTGAATGACAAGGGCTTCGAAGTTTTTGGCTGGTACCGCATTGCCGTTGGCATTCTCGCCTTTGCGCTCCTCGCAACAAACACGATCGGCTAGGCCAACACTGGTGAGCCGATAGGTCGTCGGGCCCCCTCAAGCCACCTCCTGAGCCCGTCGACAATTATCACTATGTCGACGGTCGACCCCGATACGAGCACGCCCTGGGAATCGGGCACGCTTGCGCCCCCTCCGCCACTCCCTGCGCCAGCACCTCCGGCGCCACCACATGGCGCAGCGTTCCCGCATGCAGGGCCATCGGCACCCCCACCCCCGCCGCCAGCTCCGGCCCTGGCGGCCCCTTCGCTGTCACCTCGGTCGGTAGCTCCCACACCGCCTCCTCCAGCTCCCGGAGCACAACCGACGTGGCCACATCCCGC
>CALBVK010000178.1 GCA_937969345.1 uncultured Acidimicrobiales bacterium | reverse complement strand
CGAATCTGGGCCCGCTGGATGAAGGAGCGCTACGGGGCCACCAGCGAGCGTTCGATGTTGTGTCGATTCCACACCCAAACCGCCGGCGTTTCGCTGACCGCCCAGCAACCCGAGATCAACATCGCCCGAGTCGCCATCCAGGCGCTCGCCGGTGCGCTTGGTGGAACACAAAGCCTCCACACCGACAGCTTCGACGAGGCCCTGGCCCTGCCCACGGAGAAAGCGGCGCGCATTGCGCTTCGCACTCAACAGATCGTCGCCCACGAGACCGGCGTCGCCAACGTCGCAGACCCGCTCGGGGGGAGCGATTACGTCGAGTGGATGACCGACGAGATGGAACGCCAAGCAGAAGCGATCTTTGCCCACCTCGACGAACTCGGACAAGGGTCGATTCTCGAGGGCGTGTACGAAGGCATCGAGAACGGCTACTTCGTCGGCGAGATCGCCGACTCCGCCTACCGGTTCGAGCGCGAAGTAAACAACGGCAATCGAATCATCGTTGGAGTGAATGCGTTCACCGACGGGGACGACGGCCAGAAGGACCTCCTACGCATCGAGGCCGAGGTCGAGGAATACCAGCGCAAACGTCTCGACGACGTGAAGCTCGCACGAAACGACGACGACGTCGCTCGCACACTCGCCGCGGTCACCGCCGCGGCCCGGGACGCAACGGCCAACGTGATGCCAGCGATCCTCGATGCGGTCAAGGCGTACGCCACGCTCGAAGAAGTCGTCATGGCAATGGAAACTGAGTTCGGAACCTACGTAGAAAAGGCAATCATCTAGATGAGCGACGAACCACAGATCCGCATCCTGCTCGCAAAGCTCGGGCTCGACGGTCACGACCGTGGACTGAAGGTCGTTGCTCGCATCTTGCGCGACGCCGGCATGGAGGTCATCTACCTCGGTCTTCGTCAGACGACCGACAGCATCGTGGCCGCCGCCGAGCAAGAAGACGCCGATGCCATCGGCCTCTCGATGCACAACGCCGGCCACATGACGCTGGCTCCAGCGATGGTCAAGGCCGTGAACGACGCGGAGCTCGACTGTCCGGTCATCGTCGGTGGCATCGTCCCCGACCAAGATGTGCAGCCCCTGCTCGACGCCGGAGTGGCCGTGGTGCTCGGCCCCGGTGCGTCTGCTGAAGAGGTAGCGCAGTCAGTCCGCGACGCCGTCGCCGCGGTGAACAGCTAACACGTGGCAACCAAACGTTCCGTACCTGAGCTCTACGCCGCAGCGCGCTCGGGCGAGCGCCGCGCTCTCGGGCGGTTGCTCACCGCGGTCGAACGAGGCGGCGCGGCCGCTGACGAGATCAGCGAGCTCGCTCACCCTGATTCAGGCAAGGCGCACATCGTAGGCATCACCGGCTCGCCGGGCGCAGGAAAGTCGACTCTCGTCGGTCAGCTCGTAAGCGACCTCGTCGCCGCCGGAAAGAAGCCAGCGGTGCTCGCCGTCGACCCGTCCTCGCCGCTCACCGGGGGAGCGATCCTGGGAGATCGAATTCGCATCGAAGACGGCGAGTCCGAGGCATTTATTCGCAGCATGGCCACCCGCGGTCACTCCGGTGGTTTGGCCCTGGCCGTTCCCTTGGCTGTTCGTGTCTTCGACGCTGCTGGCTATGACCCCGTCATCATCGAGACCGTCGGCGTTGGGCAGGTCGAGGTCGACGTTGTCGGCGCGGCAGATACCGCCGTTGTTGTGATGACGCCAGGTATGGGCGACGCGGTTCAGGCGAACAAGGCCGGGTTGCTCGAGGTCGCCGACGTGTTCGTCGTCAACAAGGCCGACCGGCCCGGCGCGAACGATGTGCGGCGTGACCTCGACCTCATGCTCGACCTCAGTCATATGACCGGCCAAGAATCCGAGACCGGCTACCGTCCCCCGATCGTGATGGCCTCTGCGCTGCACGGTGACGGCAGCGCCGACGTGTGGGCCGCCGTCGAAGCGCACCTCGCTCACCTCGACGATACGGGTCTCCGTGACAGCCGACGGAAACACCGGATGCGCACCGAGGTGAAGGCTCGGCTCGAACAGGCCATGTCCGCAGCAGCGGATCAGGCCATGGATTCGACCGTCGGCGCCGCGTGGCTCGATCAAGCCGAGCGCGCCGAGATCGCCCCAACCCGTGCGACCAACGAACTACTCGCCCTACTCTTGAAGACAGATCTTTCGAACATCGACATGCAAAGCACTATCGACAGACAACGCAATGAGGAGCTCTCATGACCCATACCCCAACACCAGAAGACGTCGTCATCCTCGACGGTGCCCGTACGCCGATCGGTCGCTTTAACGGCTCGCTCAGCGGCTTCTCCGGGACCGACCTCGGTGGTCTCGCCATCGCTGCGGTCTTGGAACGAACCGGCGTTGCCGCCGACGCCATCGATTCGGTCGTCATGGGCCACGTCCTCACCGCAGGTGAGGGGCAGTCCGGCGCTCGCAACGCGGCGGTCAAGGGCGGCATCCCGCTCACGGTCGACGCGACCACGGTGAACAAGGTGTGTTTGTCGGGTATGCAGGCCATCAACTACGCGGCGATGCAGATCAAGACCGGGCAAGCGACCACCGTCATCGCAGGCGGCATGGAATCGATGAGCAACAGCCCACATCTTCTGATGAAGAGCCGCACGGGTTACGGCTATGGCGACGGACAGCTCGTCGATTCACTCCAGTACGACGGGCTTACGTGTGCTGTCGAGTCGCGCATCATGGGTGAAGCGACCGACCTCTACGCCGGTGCAGAATCGATCTCGCGAGACGACCAAGACGCCTTCGCCGCAGCCTCACACGATCGTGCTGCCCGAGCGATCAAGGACGGCATCTTGCGAAGCGAGACCTTCACCGTCTCCGTGCCGCAACGAAAGTCCGATCCGCTCGCGTTCGAAGACGACGAGGGCGTTCGTGCCGGAACCGATGCCGCATCGCTGGGCAAGCTTCGCGCCGCGTTTGTTGGCGACGGAACCATCACCGCAGGTAACGCGTCGCAGCTCTCCGACGGTGCGTCGGCGATGATCATCACCAGCCGCGCTCGTGCCGAGGAGCTCGGTGTCGAACCGCTCGCCACCGTTCTTGGCTACGGCATGGTCGCCGGTCCCGACAACTGCTCGCTCTTGCACCAGCCATCACGCGCCATCCGCAAGGCAGCCGAAACTGCCGGCGTTGCGGTCGAGGACATCTCGCTGTTCGAGATCAACGAGGCCTTCGCCGCGGTCGGCCTGGCATCGGCAGCCGAGCTCGGCGTGTCGACCGACGTCGTCAACGTCAACGGCGGGGCAATCGCTGTTGGGCACCCGCTCGGAATGTCGGGCAACCGCATCACCCTGGCACTTATGCATGAGCTCCGCCGTCGTGGCGGAGGCATCGGTGCCGCTGGCCTGTGTGGCGGTGGCGGTCAGGGCGACGCCATCATCGTGAGCGTCTAACGGCTCGCCACCTCGAGAAGCTTCGCCGCAAGGTGCGCCGAACCAGCGAGCACCGACATTCGGCCATCGTTGGCCACGACGAGCGCCGTGCGAGAGTGCTCCCGGTCCATCAATGCGGTCGCAGCCCACATGGTGTTCGAGCCTTGCATTGCATGACTTGTGCCGAGTCGCTCGCCACTCGCCCAGCCCATCGACATCGAGCGGCCTTTGCTGTTCGGCTGCGGATCG
>CALBVK010000177.1 GCA_937969345.1 uncultured Acidimicrobiales bacterium | reverse complement strand
GTGAAATGAACATCAGTGTTCAAACACACTTGTGCGGGCGCGATAATATCCACACAATTTGAAGCAGTGGTAGGCGGGGACGAACTTTGTCACCGTCGGTTCACGAAGTCTCAACACTGCAGAGTTCGACGCGCTGACCCCGAAAAGCGCTTCACTGACTACATTCTGTTCATGGCCGCACATCTCGTAGAACACGCCCTCGTTAGCGAACGCTTGACCCGATTGCGAATGGTGGCGACAAGCCGACCGGACTTTCGCCGGATCCTTTCGGAGCTGTCGACCTATGTCCTCTTCGACGCGTTGCGAATGATCGAGACAACCGAAATCGACATCGAGACACCCCTCGAGCCCACCAAGGGAGCCGTCATTTCCAACTCTCCGCTCCTGATTCCGGTGATGAGAGCGGGTCTCGGCATGCTCGACGCCGCGCTTGACCTCCTTCCCGAATCGCGGGTTGGGTTCATTGGGTTGAAGCGGGACGAGGAGACTCTGCTCCCTCACGCGTACGCGAACACCGTTCCAGAAGACCTCAACGGACAGAGCTGCCTGGTCCTCGATCCAATGCTCGCTACCGGCGGTTCGCTCGCTCACACATGCAAGCTCCTAAAGGATGCGAACGCTGGGACCATCACGGTCGCGTGTGTCTTGGCGAGCCCGGAAGGCATCGAATTGATGCAATCGGAATACCCCAACATTGAGGTGTGGACAGCAGCGATTGACGAGGCGCTGAACGACGTTGGTTTCATTCGTCCCGGTCTCGGCGATGCCGGCGACCGACAGTTCGGCCTCTCCTAATGCTCGACCATGTGTTCGCCGACGCCATCGGCGCTGTCCGCACCGCCATCGAGATGGCGATGCTCGAACGCCAGGCGGTCGAGGAGCGCTTCACGACCGACGTATTGCTCGGCGATACCCGTTGGGAGACCTCATACAGCATTCCCGGTGAGGGTTCGCCGGCTCGCGTCCAAGCGGACATGACCTTGTTGTGGCCCACGTGGTCTCAGACCTCGTATCGCAGCTGGTTCCTCAGCGGCGAACTGTCCGAGGTGCCGGCGATCGAGGCGGAGGTGGTCATGCGTGCTCAAGGCCTCGACGAGCCTCCGAATCCAGCCGATGTTCTCGGAGCACTGCCCGAGGCGTCGCCCGTGATGGGCCGGAACATGTTGGAACGGGTCGAGGGCGCGACGGTCGAAACGATCTACGGCGAGGACCTCAGCATGGCCACCTATGCCATCGACGTCTCGTACCTCGGCCAGTTTGAACTGCACACCGATGTACTCGCCGACGGAAACCTGCTCGACGAAATGTTCCGGGCGGTCGGCGGCTGGATCTCTAGCACGCTCGTCGTCCTGTCCGATTGCGTCTGATCTCGATGGCAACTATCCCAACCCTGCATACCGAACGCCTGACACTGCGGCCAATTGCCGAGGCGGACTTCGATGCTGTCGCCGCCTTCTACGAGAGCGAGCAAAGCTCGATGTATGGCGGTCCGTGTGATCGTGCCACGGCATGGCGCAAGTTCGCTGCGTGGTTCGGCCATTGGGAGCTACGCGGCTACGGACCGTGGGCCATCGAACAACGATCGACAGGCGAGTTCATTGGCTGGACTGGCCTGTGGTCGCCGGAGGGCTGGCCCGAACCCGAGATCACCTATGCACTTTTGCCCGACCATCACGGCCAAGGCCTTGCAACCGAAGCCGCTGGGCGCGCACTTCAGTCCGCCTATGAAGACTTCGGTTGGACGACGGCCGTCAGCGTGATCGATGACCGCAA
Organism: uncultured Acidimicrobiales bacterium; assembly: GCA_937969345.1. Taxonomy (GTDB): domain Bacteria; phylum Actinomycetota; class Acidimicrobiia; order Acidimicrobiales; family SHLQ01; genus SHLQ01. The sequence continues at coordinate 1,742 of CALBVK010000177.1, read as the reverse complement.
TGCAGCATCGATCGCACTCGTCGAGCGTCTCGGCGCCACGGCTGAATCAGCCGTAGACCTCTTTGGCCACCCGGCCCACATCTATCGACACCGGACACCAGATCACTAGCGGGTTAGAGACCGCGGTTGACCTCTCCCAGATCGTCGTAGGTCGGGTCGCGCTTTTCCATCTGGGCCCCGAACGACTCCATGAGGTCGGTCGGTTGGAACATTCCGGTTTGCCACGCCGCCATGTACTGCAGCGAATCGGCCACCGAGTGATCACGGGTGTAGTTGATCATTTCTTTGCTGCCGTGCACGGCTAGCGGCGACTTCGACGCAATTCGCTGAGCAATCTCCAAGACCCCGTTGAGCATCGTTTCGTGATCGGCGTACACCTCGTTGACCAACCCAACTTCTTTCGCCCTCGCCGCCGGCATACGGTCGCCGGTGTAGGCCAGTTCGCGAACGATTCCTTCGGGGATCAACTTGGGTAGGCGCTGCAGCGTGCCAACGTCGGCGGTCATCCCGATGTTGATCTCATGAATGCAGAACCAGGCGTCCTCGGTCGCATATCGCATGTCGCACGCCGTGACCATGTCGACGGCTCCGCCAACGACGCCGCCTTGCATGGCGGCGAGCACGGGCATCCGTGCCCGTTCAAACGCGGTGAAGGTGTCCTGGAGGTGCAAAACGTTGTATCGAAAGTTCGCTCGAGCCCTACCCACCTCGACGTCGGGGTTGTTGTTGAGGTCGCCCCCGGTAAACACGCTGATGTCCATCCCGGCGCTGAAGTGACGTCCGGTCGACGAGACGACCATCGCCCGGGCGGCGCCGCGGTTGCTGATCTCGTCGACGAGTTGGGGCAACTCGCGCCAGAACTCTGGCGTCATTGAATTCAGTTCGTCGGGACGATTGAGCACGATGTGCGCAATACCTTCGGACTCGGTTACCTCAAAGCACTGACTACCCATTGTCTCCCCTATGCCCGACCTGCAAATGGTGCATCGTCGCCTTCGACAAGATCGAAGTTCACGTACTCCTCGGCGGTGTCTTCGTAGTTCTCGAACTCGATGACACCAATGTCGGTAAACCGGTCACGCAGCCAGCCGTCTCCGGCATCGAGCAAGCCGAGTTTGCGACAGTTCGGCACGATCTTTGCGAACAGCAGCCGCTGGAAGGCCTTCATCTCCCACGGCATTGCGAGCAGGTGGGTCACCATGTCTCGCTGATCGACGCCAACGCGTTCCCAAACCTCTTGGCGCATGAAGCGATCACGCATACGAAGCGCAGCGTCGAAGGCGAACTCCTGACGCTCACGGATCTCCGAACTGTTCATGCCGTCATAGACCTCTTGCAGGCTCAACACGCCAAAGGCGACATGGCGAGCTTCATCGGCCATCACATAGCGAAGCAGCTGCTTGAGCAGTGGTTCGTTCGTCGTCGAGTGCACAAAACCAAAAGCGGCGAGCGCTAACCCTTCGACCATGATCTGCATGCCGAGGTAGGTCATGTTCCAGCGGCTGTCGTTGATGATGTCGTCCAGCAGCAGACGAAGGTGCGGATTGATGCCGTACTGGCCGTCGAGCTTCTCGTTGATGTAGCGACTGAACACCTCGACGTGCCGAGCCTCGTCCACCACCTGGGTCGCGGCGTAGTACTTCGCATCGATCCACGGAACCGTCTCGACAATCTTCGCCGTGCAGAGCAGCGCACCTTGCTCACCGTGCAGGAACTGGGCGAGCCGCCAGGCGAACGAGTGG
>CALBVK010000176.1 GCA_937969345.1 uncultured Acidimicrobiales bacterium | reverse complement strand
CACGAAGGTCGGCGACGTCCCCGCGACCGAGCTCGTCACGATTGGCCAGCGCAAGGGCCTCAACGTGTCGGGAATGAGCGAGCCCCAGTTCGTCGTCGACGTGAATCTGCAAGAGTCGATCGTGACGATCGGTCCGCGTCGTTCGCTTCAAGATGACGAAACCGGCTTCACGCAGCCGGTCTGGGCACACAAACCGTTTACGGGAAACGCGCTCGTGCAAGCGAGCGCACACGGCACCGCGCTGCCAGCCACGGTCGAACTCGACCGGGTCGTGTGGCACGACAAACGAGATCGCATCGCCCCAGGCCAGAGCCTCGTGTTCTACGACAACGACTACGTCATCGGCGGCGCAATCGCCACCTAACAGGCCCCACTAGGCCATTGCGGCGAGGATCTCGGCGATCTCGTCAGTGGTTGTGCGCGGGTTGACGAAACAGAATCGGTAGATCGGCTCGCCGGCCAGGCGCGATGGCGTCACGAAGGCGAGTCCCTCGTTCATTGCCTTCTCGCTCCAGTCCTGATATTCCGCTGGCCCCCAGCCAGTGCGGGTGAATGCAACGACCGACAGCGATGGGGGATGAGCGAGCTCGACGTAGTCGAGGTCGCGGATCATGTCGGCTGCAGCATCGGCGAGATCGAGCGTTGCATCCACCGCGTCGGCGTACGCCTTGGTTCCATAGGTCGCGAGGCTGAACCAGAACGGCAGACCACGAACACGACGCGTCAAGTGAATTGCGTAGTCCGATGGATTGCGATCGCCGTGGGCATCGAGAAACGCCAGATACCCGGCATGTTGTGCATGTGCGTTCACCGCTTTCTGCGGATCGCGGTACAGCAGAGCACAGCAATCGAACGGGGCGAACAACCACTTGTGCGGATCGACGATGAACGAATCGGCGAGTTCGAGCCCATCGAACAGGTGGCGAGTGCGCTCGGTTGCGAGACCAGCGCCGCCGTACGCGCCGTCTACATGGAGCCACACTCCACGCTCACGGCAGACCTCGCCGATACCGCGAAGATCGTCGATCACCCCGAGGTTGGTCGTACCCGACGTCGCCGCCACCGCACAGATCCGATCGCCATATTCATCGAGGGCCGCAGCCACCGCGGCGCCGGTCATCCGTCGGTTCTCGTCGGTGTCGACCAATACGACATCGCAATCCATGACCTCAGCCGCGGACTTGATCGAGCTGTGTGACTGCTTCGACGCAACGATGGCGAAGCGGGCAGGCCGGGCATCGCCGAGGCGGTCGGCGGCGTCCTTGCGGGCGGCGTGAAGCGCGGAGAGGTTGCCGATCGTGCCGCCCGAAACAAAGACACCCTCGGTGCCGTCTGGCATGCCGGCGATTGAACGAATCCACTCGAGCGCTTCGTTCTCGGCATGTACTGCGCCCGCGCCCTCGAGCCAAGAACCGCCGTAGATCGAGGCTGCGCCGACGACGAGGTCGAACAGGATCGCGGCTTCCGTTGGTGCTGCAGGCACGAACGAGAGGTACTTGGTGTAGTCGACCGAGAGCGACGCTGGCTCGAGCACGTCGATGAACAGATCGAGGGCCCGTTCACCGCCGATTCCGGTTTCGGTGATCGTCTCGCCAACAAGCGATCGAAGCTCGGCTTCGGTCTTGGGAAAGTTCAGCGGAATCGGGTCGAGACGAGTGCGCGCCTTGGCGTACTCGAGAACTCGTTCGGCTAACGCATCGGTGTTCTCGTCGAAGTAGTGCACAACTCTCTCCTTGTCGACGCCACGTATCGAGACCAACGGTCACGTCGCGACAGCGCCATTCTTGCTATCGGCACGGCCACCACGAACAAAAAGCTGCCGTACCTATTCGAAGAAGTCGAAGAGCGAGTCAAATTCGGCTTCTATTTCCAACTCGGTATCGAGATCGAGGCTGCCCCAAGTGAAGAGGCGGTTACGAGTCTCGTTGTCGGGAAACAGTAGCGGGTTGTCGGCAAGTTCTGCTGCATCGCCGCCCTGAGCACGTAATGCGTCTTGAGCACCGAGGACGGGGGAGACGTACAGCGTGTACGCCGAGATCTCGGCTGCGTTGATCGGGTCATAGACCCAATTCATCCACTCGGCGGCGTTCGCGTAGTTGATGGCACCCTTGGGGATCACCATGGTGTCGAACCACGAGATCGCCCCTTCGTCGGGAATCACGTACTGAAACTCCGGCCGGTCGAGCTGCAGCAGGGCCGCCTGTCCGGACCATGCCATCGATGCGGACAGCGTTCCGTCGACCAGGAGATCGACAAAGTCGTCAAACACAATCGAGTGGAAGTGGCCTCGCTCGACGGCGGCTCGAATGACGGCCAGACCGGCACGTGCCGAAGTCGGAGTTGGTCGAGACGGGTCGTCGCCGTTGAGCAACATGGCGAAGCCCACCGCCTCACGCATCTCGCCGACGAGGCCAACAGTTCCGGCGAGCGATGGGTCAAATAGCTCGGCGATAGACGTGATCTCGCCGTTGGTTCGCTCGGGGTTGTAGGCAATACCGGTGATACCGGCCTGCCATGGCATTTGGAATCGAGAGCCGCGGTCCCAATCGTTGGTCAGGTACGCGGGATCGATGTTGACGTGGTTTGCGATGAGCTCGAGGGGCAGCTCTTCAACCCAACCATTGTCGATCATGCGGCCGGCCAACCAGTTCGTGGGCACGATGATGTCGAAGTCGGGCTGACCTCCAGCGGACAACACCGGCTCGATGAGGTCGGAGAACCCGGTCACGTTGTCGGGATATACGGGAACCGCTGCACCAGTTGCCTCGTCGACGATCTCGATGCCGCCTTCGCCGTACAGGCGATCGCGATAGTTCAGGCTGATGCCGAGCTCGCTGGCGAACCGATCTGCGGTCGCGAGGTCGATGTAGTCGTACCAATTGATGACATCGAGCGCCCCGGTGCGAACGAGGGGTCGGCGGTTCGTGTTCGAGAGCGCACAGCCACTCAACAGTGCCGCAGCGCCGAACGCTGATGATTGCGCCAAGAACTGACGGCGGGAGTAAGGGCGGCGGGATCTATTGGACAACACGTCGACCTACCAGTACTCGTTGATTCGGGATTGATAGCCGGCGAGGGCAAGGATCGCGGCGAGCAGCGGAAGGAGCACGGCACCGAGCTGAAGCCAGTTGAGCCGGTTGGCAGCGCTCGCCACAGACGCATCGAATTGATCTCGATTTGCGAGGAGCACACTCTCGACGGTGGTGTTGAAACCGTTGAAGTCTCGGTTGCCGTCTCCAATAGCGAGCGAGCGGGCGTCGTCATCGGAACCTGTGGTGAGCGCACCGCGGATCCTGTCGCTCGTCTCGACGTAACGATCCCAACGGGTTTGGAGTCCGGCGATGGCACTGACTTCTCGGTTGTCGTCGGCCTCTGTAGCGAGTCCAATGAGCAGAAGGTCGATCTGCGCCAACGAATCCTCGCCAGGCAGCAGCGCCGGGTTGGATTCGATGATCGCCCTGGCCTCCTGGGTCTTGTAGTCGAAGGCTGCCGTTTGCAACTGCGAGGTCAACGCAATCGAGTCGTAGCCACTCTCCCGTGCAGTGTTGAGGTCGGAAACCCGGCCGACTTGAGCAAGGACGAGCCAGACGAGAAGGATCGCGATGAGCCCCGTTGCGAGCAGTAGCGCCGGATTGATGAGTCGCTGGGTGCGCTTCTTCAGTCGGCCCTGAGCAATAAGTAGGACGATGAGCGAAACAGCGAGGAGGGCAACTGCGCCAATCCACTCGATGGTTCCGGAGCTGACATCGTCGTCGAAGCTCGCCTGGGTTCGCTCGGTCACCGATTGGGCGTTGGCCAACATGCCGTTGGAACCACTCACCAAATCGATCGATGCGCTGAGCTGTTCGGTGGCGTCGGCGTCTCCAGCGAGGTTCGAGAGCCGAGCCCGCTCGACGAGGCCGGCGTACTCGGTCAGCTGACTGGCAACAACTTTCAGAGAGTCGTGTGAACGTTCGTCGTTTCCAATTCCCGAGGAGATGTCTTCGATCTGCTGCGGAGCGCGTGACAAGGCGGTCTCATACAAGCGACGTTGTTGGCGATCTTCGTTCTCGCCGGACAGGAACACCGCGGTGTTTGCGGCGTCGGCCTCAGCGATACTTGCGACGAGGCCTTGCGTTGAGATCAGGACCGGGCCGGTATTCTGCTCGATCTGCTCCGCGCCGGTCACGAACTGGCGGGCTGCCAGCGATGCGAGAAGTGCTGCGACGAGCACCAGGACGGTGATCACCACAGACCACGTTCGGAGAATCGCAGGCGTGGTGCGCAAGCGATTCGTGGAGAGCCAAGACTGCGTCACGCCAACATCGTAGTCTCGTCCTCGTGCTGACCTCCGAGATCGAACAACGGCGCAGCTATTACCGCGATGTCGTGCGGCAATGGGCTGACAATCTCTATGAGCTCGACGAACATGCGACCTACCGTCTTTTGGCCGCTGGGGAGATGAGCGGGACGACCGGCGAACAAACGAATCAGGTCATGGCGGAGTCCCCACAGCTCTGGCTCTGGTTGGGCCAATTGCGAGACACACTCCAGCTCGTGGACGAGTTGGTCGCCGACCAACGCATGTTCCGCAACAACACCGAGGCTGTCGCCCAGCACCTACGGCAGTGCGATGACCTCGTCGAGGACTTCCGGCGAGCGTACGAACCAGTGCGAGATGTCGTTGCCCGAGTCGATGCCGTTTGGCGAGATCTCATGCCGCGAATCGACGCGGCAACAACGACACTGGCCCGTGCGTCCGCAGTCAGTGAACGCGTGGGAGTGCCCGTGCCGGAGGTATCTCTTGCGATGCAGCGGCTCGAGGCGGTACGAGCGTCGGTCGCCGATGATCCGCTGAGTCTGTCCTCCAAGGTCGGGCCCGACCTCGATGCGCTGGTAAGCGCTGCTGCCAAAGCCTCCGGTGCGCTCGACCGCGCGCACAGCTCGCTCGGGTCAGATCTCGAAGGGACCGATGCAATCCTGGCCGAACTACGCGTGCTGCGCGCTCGAGCGGCTGCCGCGTACTCCGAAGCCGAAGCCAAGGTCATCCCGGTAACGTCGCTGATCCGGCCGCCGGGAACCGCGGTGCTTGACGGACCGAACGGCCTTGCGCACCGAGCCGCCCAGATTGTGGGAGATGCCGAGAGGGGAGCCACCGACTGGCGTGACGCTCGCTCAGCGCTCGATCGTTGGCATCATCGCGCGCAACGACTGCGTGTGCAGCTGCAAAAGGCGCTTGCGGTGAATGCTGAGCCGATCGCGCAACGAAACGAGCTGCGCGGCCGTCTGCGGGCCTATCGGGTGAAGGCGTCGATGACCCCCGGTCTCGCCGATGCGGTGTCAGCCCTTGGTCAACAAGCCCACGACGAGCTGTACACGAGTCCGACCGATCTCGACCGGGCGAACCGGTTGATCAATGAGTTTGCGGCGACGCTGTCTCCAGCAGGCCAGGCTGATTAGGGTGGGCCGTCATGAGCGCATGTTCGCGACAAGGTTGTGATGGTTCGATAGCGGCCGATGGCTACTGCGATACCTGCGGGTACGCAGGCACACCAGCATCACCGCCGCCACCTTCTGCCGCCTCGAACCCATCGTCGGGATCCACGCCGCCTCCACCTGCTCCTGCGCCACCTGCTCGAACGGGTAGCGCCTGTGGTGAAGACGGGTGCTCGGGCACGGTAGCGAGCGATGGCTACTGCGACACCTGCGGCATGCAGGGCAGCGCCTCGAAGCCAGCCCCCACCGCTCCATCGACTGCAGGGACGACGGCGACAGCCACGATCGCAGCCCCCGAACCGCCGACGACGTCCACCCGCGTGGCCACAACGTCAGGTGACGCAAGCAGCCGCCGAACCCGCACTGCTCGCACCACATCGAGTCGGGCTGAGCTCGGCGCTGGCTTCGTACGAATCGCGCCCACCGTCGCCGGAGATCCCGCCAACGCTGTTATGTCCGAAGACAAGATCGCAAAGGTTTTGGGCGAGAAGCCCGAGGACGAGCGCTTCTGTTCTGCGTGTGGGCAGCCGGTAGGGCGGGGGCAGGGGGGCGAACCCGGAAGGGTCCAAGGTTTCTGCGGCAACTGTCGTACACGGTTCGATTTCATCACGAACAGTCCAAAGCTCACCGCCGGCGAAGTCGTCGGTGGTCAGTACCGAATCCTCGGGCCCATCGCCCACGGCGGTATGGGGTGGATCTACCTGGGGCAGGACACCGCAGTTTCGAATCGCTGGGTCGTGCTCAAGGGCCTGCTCAACGAGGACGACGAGGACGCCGTTGCTTCGGCGGTTGCCGAGCGTCAGTTCTTGGCCCGCATCGAGCACGGCAGCATCGTGAACATTTACAACTTCGTCACGTGGGAAGGCGCTGGCTACATCGTGATGGAGTACGTGGGTGGCGAGTCGCTCAACTCCAAGCTCAAGGATCGACGCAAGGCAAACGGCGGCAAGCCAGATCCGCTACCGGTTCCCGAAGCGATCGCGTACATGCTCGGTGTACTTCCGGCGCTCGGCTATCTGCACGACCTTGGGCTTGTGTACAACGACCTCAAGCCAGCGAACATGATGGCGGTCGGTGACTCGGTGAAGCTCATCGACGTAGGCGGCGTCATGCAGGCTGACGACGACAGCGCTGCGATCTTTGGAACCCAAGGGTTCCAGGCGCCCGAAGTCGCAACGATGGGTCCATCGATTGCCTCGGATCTGTTCACGGTTGGGCGAACGCTCGCCGTCATGTGTCTGAACTTCGTTTTCCATCAAGGCCCGTACGAGTACGCACTTCCGACGCCGGCCGATGAGCCGCTGTTCGATCGGTGGGAGTCCTTCTATCGATTCCTGCTGAAGGCGACCGCAGCCCACCCCGATGACCGTTTCCAGACCGCCGATGAGATGTTCGAGCAGTTGCTCGGAGTGCTTCGCGAGGTCGTCGCGCTAAGCGAACGCTCGCCTCGACCGACGTCCAGCACACTCTTCGGCGGCGACCGTCTTGCGGGCATCATGCTCGACGACGAACGTGTGGTCGGGGCCGACTGGCGAGCGCTTCCGGTACCGAAGATTTCGCCCGACGACCCGGGAGCCGCTTTTCTCTACGACCTTCCCGAGCTCGATCCAACGGCCACGATTGGCCTCATCGACGAGGCGCTTGCGTCGGGCACGGCGCCGGACTCGACAGAGGTTCGGCTTCGTCGGGCCCGCGAACTTATCGACGGCGGAGGGGCCGCAGCCAATGTGCTGCGATCGATCGAACTCGTCGACCCATGGGATTGGCGAATTGCTTGGTACCGCGCACTCGAGTCGCTCAAGCACAACCACGCCGAGGTCGCAGCTGAAGGCTTCAGCCGTGTCTGGACGGATCTCCCCGGCGAGCTTGCACCGAAACAAGCAGTGGCGCTGGCGGCCGAACTCGCTGGTGAATATCAGCGTGCCGCCGACCTCTATGCCGAGGTCATCGGCGTCGATTCAAGTTACGTGTCGGCCGCATTTGGGTTGGCACGGTGCCGTGTGGCTGCGGGGGACAGACACGGTGCCGTGGACGCATATCGGGCCGTACCTCCGAGCTCGGCGACCTACACCGAAGCCCAGGTGTCCTCGGCCCGGGTCCTCGTTGGGCAAGGCCTCGACGTTGTGCCCACGGCGAACGAAGTTTCCCAGGCAGCCAACACGATCGAGGCAGCCCGAATCGATGGGGCAGCCAAGTCGGCACTCGCCGCCGAGATTCTCGAACAAGCATTGGTCAGCATCGAGTCGGGCGAGCTGCCCGAAGATAGGGATGCTCGGATCTTTGGTCATGCAATGACCGCAAAAGGGTTGCGGCGTAGCTTGGAGCAGACCTACCGGGATCTCGCCCGTGTCGCCGAAACCGCCGAGGAGCGTTTTGCGCTCGTCGACAAAGCCAACGAGGTCCGGGTGCCCTCTCTCCTATGAGCGAACAACCGACGATTGGCGCCTCGCCGGTGTGTCCATCCTGTGCTGAACCCGGTGCGGACGGAGCGCAGTGGTGCGAGGCATGCGGTGCGTCGATGTCCGCCGACGGCCCCGGCCCGGTAAATGGACCGCCGTGCATCGACTGCGGCGCCGACCATTCGATGATCCTCGACGGCTATTGCGGCGAATGCGGCCGGAAGCAGCCCGGCGAGCGCGATCACCTCACCGAGTCGCTCGGGTCGATCATTGCGGTCACCGACCGCGGAAAGCGACACCACCAGAACGAAGACGCCTTCGCTATTGGTTCGACGGGGAATCGGTTGATCGCCGTTGTGTGCGATGGCGTGTCCACGACCGACAATCCCCAAGACGCATCGCTCGCTGCAGCGAACGCAGCGCGCGACAGCCTGGTCGCAATGCTCGACGAGGGCGAGACCGACATCGAGGCGGCTCTCGCAGCGGCGATCGCGAGCGCTCAACGTGCTGCGGCTGGCATTGCTTCAATTCCTGGGGGAGAAGGACCAGCGTCGACCACGATCGTCGCAACGGTGGTGGCGCCCGACGCCGCAGACGACACGTTGGTTCGTACGTGGACGGCCTGGCTCGGCGATAGTCGTGCGTACTGGCTCCACGAGGTCGATGGCGCTCGTGTCGTTACGCAGCTGACCGAAGACCATGTGTGGGAGCAGAGCATCACGCGCTGGCTCGGCGCCGATGCGACGAACACGACACCCGAGCTCCAAGCGTTCGAACACGACGCGGGTGGTTCGCTGCTCCTCTGTAGCGATGGCCTGTGGAAGTACGTGCCCACCGAAGCCGACCTGGCTGCGCTTCTCGAAGAGCAGGGCAGCGCCGAGTTACCGCTGGCATTGGCCGAGTCGCTGGTCGAGTTCGCAAACGAATCCGGCGGCCACGACAACACCACGATCGTTATCGCTGTGCCGTGATTGCGTGATCTGGACTACCTTTTGCCCATGGAATCCCGATCACCGATCACGTTGCGAGCGTTGCTCGCCGTGTTCGCGGTGGTGCTCGTGATCGTCGGCATCAATGCCGTCAGCCCGATCGGTGCCATCGACCCGCGGGTTCCCGTGATTCACTGCCACGGTGTGACGGAGCAGCCGCAGCCTGACGGGGACAACATTCGGACCATCTACGGCGACTGGATCAAGTGTGCAGGCGGCGGTGCAGGAGCGGTGGCCATTTCTTGGCCCGATGGACAGCGCACGCAACTTCATGACAGACGAACTCCCGAGTTCACCGGTGTTGGTCAAATCGAACTGCTCGATGATGACGGTGAGACGCTGGCCTCGCTTTCAGTGCGGATCGAACCTGACGTAACCCTTGAGTGCGAGGGCCGCGACGGCGACGTGAAAACGATCTTCCAGCTCGAAGCCACCGATCTGCGCTCGACGGGTTGGGACTACGTCTTTACCGACCTGACAACGGGCGACACCGTGCGCCCGGGTGACCCGAAGCATCCCAATGGGGGAAGCGAAGAGGGGCTCGAACGCGTGGTCCTCGGTGAGGCGGAATCGACCGGATTATGTCGGGTCACGAGCCGAGCCGCGGAGGCGTTCGGCGGCGATTACCAACTGACGCTCGAGTCGCCGTGGGAGCCAACGCAAACCACGTCGCTCAGGATGATTGGCCCATCGTCGAAGACGAAGTGGGCGGGAACCCAGCCCGGTGAGGTCACCGCAACGGTGACGGTCAACAACGTCTCGGCGTCGGAGCGGACCGGTGTGTATTTGAGTGGATGTACGTGAAACGGGTAAATACCAGGTCCGGTCGGATCTGTTGGCAATGATGGTTTCAGCGAGGACGGCCACTGGCCGAAGGAGAGTGGCGTGACCCAGTTCAACGCAAGCGTGTTCCAAAACGAGTATTTGCCTGAAGGCGGGGACGTGATCGACGCCGTCGTGACCGTCGCTGCAGTCGATGGCGGCGAAGCTCCCGTGCAACAAGCCGCACAGATCGTCGAGGTCATCGCCGTCGACGTGTCGGGTTCGATGAATGAGGACGGCGGCGCCAAAATCCGTGCCGCCCGAACCGCAACCATGGCCGCAATCGATGCTCTGCGCGACGGCGTGCTCTTTGCTGTCATTGCCGGAAACCATCAGGCGAAAGCGCTCTATCCGCCGACCGGGCAACTGATCGAAGCAAACGCGCAGACCCGCGCCGAAGCCAAAGATGCAGCGTCGCGAATCCACGGTGATGGAGGTACCGCCATCGGGTCGTGGCTACGGGGAGCAAAGGCCCTCATCGAAGGACATCGCGACTCGATTGCTCACGTGATCTTGCTTACCGACGGCCGCAACGAACACGAAAAGCCATGGGAGCTCGACGCGGCGATCGCCGATGCGGTCGGGTTGTTCGAGTGTGACTGCCGCGGGCTCGGTGTGAACTGGGAACCCGATGAGCTTCGAAAGATCTCGAACGCCCTTCTTGGCACGACCGACATCATCCCGCGCCCCGAAGATATGGACGCAGAGTTCCGGGCGCTCACCGAACAGACCATGTCGAAGCAGGTCACCAATGTCGCGCTGCGATTGTGGACGCCCAAGGGTTCCGAGATCCAGTTCGTCAAGCAGGTGTCTCCGAACCTCGAAGACATGACCGACAAAGCCCAAGCGGTCGATGCGCTCTCTCGCGACTATCCGCTCGGCTCGTGGGGTGACGGCGAGAGTCGTGATTATCACGTCCGGATCAAGATTCCGACCGGCGCCGTCGGTGACGAACGCCTCGCGGCGAGGGTCATGCTCGCGGTGAATGGCCAGGCGGAACCGGTCGCCCTTGTTCGTGCGATCTGGACGAGCGACGACGCGCTGTCGACACGCATCAACCGCGAGGTTGCCCACTACACCGGGCAGGCCGAACTCGCCGATGCAATTCACGACGGATTGGCCGCCCGCCAGGCGGGCGACGAGGAGAGCGCCACCCTCAAGCTCGGCCGGGCGGTGCAGATCGCTCACGAAGCCGGCAACGAGGGCACGGTCCGCTTGTTGAAGAAGGTCGTCGATGTCGAAGATCCCAAGACCGGAACGGTTCGGTTGAAGCGAGCTGTTGAGGCGGCCGACGAGATGGCGCTCGACGTGCGCTCGACCCGCACTGTTCGAGTCGAGCGAAAGAGCTAGCCATGGCTGAGGGAGCGGTAGCGGCGACGTGTAGCAACGGACACCAGTCCGAGTGGGAAGACTATTGCTCGGTCTGTGGCGAGTCGCTCAGCGGAACGAGCGAATCGTCAGAGGCACCAGTGCCAGAGGCGTCCGAGGTCGCCGAAGCTGCGCTGAGCTGTCCCAACTGTTCGGAGGTGTATGCCGCCGGGGACATCTTCTGTGAGAACTGTGGCTATGACTTCTTGTCCGGCACGCTTCCCGATGAGGTCGCGCCAGCCACTGAGCCAGCGGCCGCCACGACCGGCGGTACCGCAACCATCAGCGTCGACCTTGCGTTCTTCGAGCGAATGCAATTCGCGGGTGTTGAGCCGCCAGCGGATATCCCCGAGCCGGTGACCCTCGACCTCCCGCCAACCGACGTCCTCATTGGTCGCCATAGCGAGAGCCGAGGCACCTTCCCCGAAATCGATCTGGCGTCCATCTTTGGCGAGGACTCACCTGCGACCGATCCAGCTGTGTCCTCGAGCCACTGCCGTTTACACCGCGGTGCCTCAGGGTGGACCATTACCGATCTCGACTCGACGAACGGTACGTTCCTCGCCGACAGCACGGATCCGCTCACGCCAGGTCGACCAATGAGCCTCATGCCCGGCACCGCAATCTACGTCGGAGCGTGGACCCGGATCGAGCTTGGCTAGCGGCCGTCAAACACCTGGACAAGCTCGAGGGCGAGCCAGGGAAGATCGTTATCGATCGAGCTGTCCTCGCCGTCGCTGAACATCTCTATCACCACGGTTTCGTCTCCACGAGGGATGTGGCGCACAACCCGAATGCCGTCACCTACCAGGAACATCCAGTCGGTTGCTTCGACGCGCGACGTTGCCTGAGCGTCCGATAGATCCGAACCGTTCCACAGTCGGACGGTTACTCCGTCGGAGGACAGCAGCTCGTCGCCTTCGGCCAGCGGCGCCTCAGCGGTTCCCGGGACCGTCCATATCTGTACTCGCGAGCGCGACGAGGTGCTCTCAATCGTGTACGAATCGAACTCGCCGTCACGAGTCCACGTCGACGGTGTCACCGCGGCCGTGTTGGTGTGGGGATCGATAGCCGTCCGCTCGCCCACGAGCGAGTCGAGGGACACGATCTCGATTGCCGCTCGGTCGATCACGAAGAGCGCGTCGTAGCCGTCGACGTGACTGGCGTACCCGCCGAAGAGATCGCCGTACCAGCCAAAGTCGCTGGAGAACTCGAAGTTGACGCCCTGCGCTCCCGGTCCAATGAGCTCAGAGAGGTCGGGCGCTTGAGCATCCGGCTGAAGGATCGATGCAGAGAAGGCGATCCGTTCGACGGACTCTTCGCAGTTGATGACGAACGCGTCTTGCCCCCTAGGGCCGTTAAACAGTCGGATGCCGCCGACGAAACTCAGCTCGTCGTAAGTGTGGACGACCGCTCCGTCGACCACGTAGACCAGCACCCCGTCGCGGCACTCATTCTCGCCGTCATCGTCCATTTTCGGACGGAACACGGCCCATTCGCCCTGACCGATCATCGAGATGCCCAACGTTTCGATCATTCCGCTTTCGCCAACGGCTACCGGCGCACTGTCGTTGGCGACCGCTGAAATCGTGGTCGTTGTGGCCTTCTCATCGAGCACCGACTCTGTTGCGTCGCTGGAGTCCTCCACGGCGGCGTCGGTCGAGTCGTCGCTTCCGGCCACCACCTCGGTGGGGTCGCTCGAACAGGCGCTAGTGACGAGCGTAAAGATCAACAGGACAGCCGGTAACCACCTCATGTATTGAGTATCGGCGAACGATGGCTGATTCGTGAGGGGAGCGCCCCCGGCTAACCGATCTGGAACCCTCGCCGTCGTGCCTCAGCAACCACAGCACCGGGGCGGTTGGGGCTCACGACGAAACCTTCGACTTCGGTCAGATCGATTTCTTCGCCCGTGGTATTGCGAATGATTTTGGATGGCTCGACGAGCGCGGCGCGTAGCGCAAGGCCGGGAGCGCCGAGGCTGAGGTCCTCGAGTTCGGTGTCGGCGGGAGCGGGACCAAGCGCGTCGATCGCCTCTTTGCGGAATAGCTGCGGCTCGCGCAGCGCCGTCTTGTCATGGACGACCATGCCCGCCGGCACGAATACGAGCCAGCGGTGCGACAGGCGGTGCAAGACCGGGACAGCGAAATACGCAAGAGCCCAGCCGGCGATGGTGAGTATGGCTCCGATGATCCATCGTTGGGCGAGCAAGAACAGCGGCCCGGCAACCGCTCCGCCCGCAATCGCCAACCAGACCAATTGGATCGGTCCGAGGAGGAGCGCCCCAGGGGTGCTGAGCAAGAAGCGGGTCTCGTCACCGTACGACGACCCATCGGCAAACGCATCGGTGACCGCGGGCCGAAGTGACAGCAGCGCCGCAAGGCAGGTCGTCACAATTGCCAGGATGAGGATTGGAGTGCTCGCACCCTCGGACGTGCTGAGCGCAGCCCACACCGCTCCGACGACCGCCATTGGGGGGACGATTCGCAGCAACGTGAGGGTCTCGGTACGCGGCACCATCGACGCGACGAGCATGACGGCCCAGCCCATCCACAACAGGATCGTCACCCCGAGCTCGAACGAACGCTCAGTGCCGCTGAGGGCCTCGGCGAACAACGGGCCGGCCGTGAACGGCAATATCAGCCACATCAGCCGGAAGATCCACGTATCGATCGCACTATTCACCGAGCTAAACGTAGCGACACACCTCACGGATAACATCGCCGTGTGGCACCTGGAGTAGAAGATCACGATCCGTCGGCAGAACTTGAGGCGCTACGCGCCCAAGTAGCGAAGCACATGCACCTCTATCATGAGCTCGACGCTCCGGAGTTGCCCGACGCCGACTTCGATCGACTCGTACATCGATTGCGTGACCTTGAGGCTGCATACCCCGAGCTCGCCACGGCGGATTCACCCGCTGAGCAGGTGGGCGGAGCGCCGTCGGTCGCCTTTGCGCCTGTCGTCCACGAAGTTCCGATGATGTCGCTCGATAACGCCTTCGACATCGATGAGCTGCGCGGCTGGGCCGAGCGGCTCGAACGGCGTCTCGGCGACTCCATTCCCTCATTTGTTTGCGAGCTGAAGTTCGACGGGCTCGCGCTGTCCATCCGTTATGAGGATGGTGTGCTCGTACGCGCTGCGACCCGCGGCGACGGAACGACCGGCGAAGACGTCACCCATACCGTCCGAACGATCGCCGACGTTCCCCATGAGCTTCCCGCGGGCGCACCTCGAGTCATCGAGGTCCGCGGCGAGGCGTACATGCGGCTATCGACGTTCGCTGCGCTCAACAAAGCACAAGAGGCTGCCGGGCAGCAGGCCTATGTGAACCCTCGTAATACCGCGGCGGGAACGATTCGCCAGAAAGACCCCGAGGCTGCAAGCCAACGGGCCTTGTCGTTTTGGCCGTACCAGCTCGGTCAGGTGGTCGATGGACCCGTGCTCGATGCCCACTCGGCGACGTTCGACTTTCTTACCTCGATCTCGTTTGGAGTGAACGAACACAGCCGGGTTGTCGACACGATCGACGACGTCGTGGCCTTCATTGAGGAGTACGCCGCCAAGCGTCACGACCTCGATTACGAATTCGATGGCGTCGTGATCAAGGTCGATGACCTCGAAACACAACGCGTGTTGGGCAGTACCTCTCGGGCGCCGCGCTGGGCCATTGCCTACAAGATGCCTCCCGAGGAGCGAGCCACCCGGCTGATCGATATCCCGATCTCGATCGGAACGAACGGTTCGGCCACTCCGTACGCACTTCTCGAACCCGTTTTTGTTGGAGGCGTCACCGTCACCAACGCCACCTTGCACAACCAGGACATCGTTGCCCAAAAGGATGTCCGGCCTGGCGACATGGTCATCGTCCGTCGCGCAGGCGATGTCATCCCCGAGGTCGTCGGCCCGGTGCTGTCCGAGCGCGACCCCGACTCTGAAGCGTGGGTATTTCCAACCGACTGTCCCGAGTGTCATCGGCCCCTGGTCCGCCCGGAGGGCGCGGCTCGCCATCGTTGTCCATTCGCAGATTGTCCAGCGCAGGTGCGGGGCCGCATCGACCATTTCGCCCAGCGCAGCGCCATGGACATCGAGCATTTCGGCGAACGCACCATCGATTTGTTGGTGTCGGCTGGGCTGATAACCGATGTGGGCGACGTGTTCCTGCTCGACCCACAAGAGCTCGCACAGTTCGAAGGGTTCGGCGAGACATCGATCGAGAACCTGCGTGCCGGGCTGGAAAGCAGTCGCACGCGACCGCTTGGCAACGTGATCTTCGCCCTCGCGATCCCTCATGTTGGTTCGAGTAACGGCAAGGTTCTCGCCAAGGCATTCGGGTCCATTGAGGCCCTCGCCGCAGCGTCGGTCGAGCAGATCGCAGCGATCGACGGCATCGGCCCGACTATTGCCGAGAGTGTTGTGGAGTGGTTTGCCTCCGACACGGGCACGGCAATCGTCCAGAAGCTGCACGATGGGGGAGTGCGGCCCGTTGCTCCCGCTGTGTCGACGCTCGAGGCGACGCTCACCGGTAAGTCGATCGTGGTCTCAGGAGGGCTGGCGAACTACGGCCGGTCCGAAGCAAAGAACGCAATTACTGACCGTGGCGGCAAAGCACCGGGCTCGGTATCGAAAAGCACGTTCGCTTTGGTCGTCGGCAACGACCCCGGAGCCTCGAAGGTCACCAAAGCCGAGGATCTGGGTATTCCCATCCTCGACGAGGCAGGCTTCGAAACCCTCCTGACAACAGGCGAACTCCCCGCCTAGGCGATAGCGGAACGTTACGTAACCTGGAAGCACCAGCGGATGGTTTGGGAGAGCTGAGGGTCGGTGATGGGCCAGTAGGTGGCGGTCACGCAGTTCGACTGCGGAGGGAGCACCGTAAGCGCTTTGCCTTCGCCGGGACGGAACGAGAAGATCCCCAGATTGTCCTGAAAGTTTGTGTCGAGCTGGTTTGCGGGAATTTGGATGGTGCGATCGTCGCTGGTCTCGATCTGCAGCGCCGCCTGGTACCCCTCGGCAAGGTCGATGCCGATCTGGTCCCCGCGAAGAATCTCGGCCTCTCGTGCCGGAATCAGTGCGTCGATCGCCGGATTCTGGGTGACGGAGATGTCGTCGGAATTACCGCCACCGCTAATGGCGGCGAGGACAAACAGGCTAATACCGAATGTAATCAGGGCTGAGACGATGATCCGCTGCTTC
>CALBVK010000175.1 GCA_937969345.1 uncultured Acidimicrobiales bacterium | reverse complement strand
TCCACCTTTGGCAACGAATATGGGCTGACGATCGAAACCGGCAAGAACGCAGGAACCGAGATCACCATCCGGCTCCCGAAGTACCACCCAGGCTGACCCTAAATCCTGGCGAGCGAACGCCGACAGTGGTTCCATGGGATTCGAGCGACGCATTTTTGCCCGAACCGACGTCGAGGTACAGGGCCACCTCCGGTGGCAAGTGAAGCGACGTATCGGGGGGATCAAGACACACACGGTTGCCATGCAGACCATCGACCTGTCGGTCGAGGGCGCAAAGGTGCTCGTCGACCGCAAGGTTGACCTGCCAGTGGGCGCATCGCTTCGAATCATGTTCCACGACGAGTCCAGCCCGGCTCGTGTCAGAGCCGTGGTGACCAACGACGACGATGACGACACTCAGATGTTGCGATTGCAGCTCGAGCAGCCTCCCAAGGAATTCATGGGCGTCATTGAGCAGTGGCTCGACGCGAGCAAGGGCGGCCGTAAGTTCCAGGAGTCTTCGTGGCTCGGTGACGGCTACGTCGAGGACATCTATGCCGGAGACCGTCGATCGAATCCTCGAGCGAGTTAGCCGAGCGAGGCGAGCAGCCGTTCGTAGTCTTCCCACGTGTCGACATCGAGTGGAACATCGCTCCCGACCGTTGCGTGAGCGGTGTTGAAACGACCGGACTCGAGCAACTTCCACACGGCTTTGTCGCCATGCAGCTCTCCGAGCGGACCAAAGACCGAGCGTGCAAACCAGAACGGATGCCCTGTGCCGTTCGCGTAATCGACAACGGCGATCTCCGACGACGCTGCCGCATCGAGTAATGCGTCGACGGCCGCCTGCGCCACCTCGGGCTGGTCGCCCAAAAACAGGAAGAACCCGTCGACGTCGTCGTCGATGGCATCGAGCGCCGAAACGATCGACGATGAACAGCCGTCGGTGTGATGAAGACTGTCGACCACGTGAACCGCAGACAAATCGACGATCTGACGAACTTCTGGAGCTGCTCCCCCGAGGGTGACGAGCGTTTGGGCGAAGCCAAAGTCGAGCACACGAGAGATGGTCGCGTCGAGCAGTGTGGCTCCTCGATACTCAAGGAGTTGCTTTGGCTGACCGAGGCGACGCGATGATCCAGCGGCAAGTACGAGCGCGGTGATGCGAAGTTGCGATTCGACAGGCATAGTCCGACCATAGCGAACTACGGTGAGTGCGTGTACGGGATTGCGTTGTCGGTAGCCGCTTGCCTTCGTGGAGGGACTCGGGTCGATGTGGCGTGGTGCCTCGACCCCGACCTCACGCCGGAGTTCGACGCAACCGATGCGGTCGCGATCACTCCTGGTGGGGGCCGGCTCGGATCTCTACTCGGTGGCGCCATCGACAGCCGGCTCGTCGAACTCTCACTCATCAACGCCACCGAAGGGCGGGTCGAGACGATCCAGCTCGACGAGCTCGAGGCGGGCGCCATCGGTGTTGCACCCGGAACGGTGATCCGAATCTTCTTTGCTCCGGCTGACATCTTCCCTGAAGAACTCTGGGAGCAGCTGCTCGACCGGCAGCCGGTCACGATCGACATCACGCTCACCAATGGCCGGTCGAGCGCAACGACGCTCGGCGAGCAGCCTTCCAACACCACCATTTCGATCACCGACGACCGGGTGCTTTGCCAATGGAGCCCGACGGCATCGATGGTTGTGTTCGGGGGCGGCCCAATGGCGCACGCGATCGGCCGAGCCGCACAATTCGTTGGTTGGAACGCGGAGGTGACGGGCAGTGCCGAAGCTGCGGTGGCGCTTGCAACCTCGCTCTCTCCAATCGATGGCATTGTCGTCATGGGCCATGACACCGAGGCGGTCGGACGTGTGCTGCAGACAGCGCTCGTTTCGGGTGCTGGATACATAGGGTCGATCGGGCCGCAGACGCTCCAGGAAGACCGTGGCGACTGGCTGGCCTACCGCGGCGTTACCGACACGACTCGCATCCACGGTCCCGCCGGGTTTCCTATTGGAGCGAGCTCCCCCGAAGAGGTCGCGCTGTCTGTCATCGTCGAGATGATCGCCGTGCGAAATGGTGCCCACTCCGGCTAAAGGGCCACCCGAGTCTCGCGCTATCCTTTGCGTGTCCGCCGTCACAATGAGAGGAAGTCCTCGTGACCGACACCAATGACTCCGACGCACTCACCGCAGGCAAGGTAGGGGATATTCCCAACGTCAACTACGGCAACGTGGTGAGCGAAGCAGTGCTCAGTAACGTCTGGAACAACGCTGAAGAGGCGAACATCGACGCCGATTGCAGTCCGACCAAGGTCTGTCGCAACGCCCGCGAATTCACGTTCGACGGGATTGCCGAGGATGGCGAGGACCTCGGCTCTTCGTGGCGAAACCTTCTCGCCCGCGAAGGCAAGCTCTCAACCGAAGCCACGCCGTCGGTTCGCGATCTCTTGTTCGGCGACAGCGACACGCCCCCAGCGCCAACAGAGTGAGCGAGCAACCGTTCGAAACGCCGGCGAGCGTCGGCGATCTGCAAGACCAGCTTCGCGGCGTCGGCTATCTCGCCGACCGCGGGCTCGGTACCGCGGCGCTCATCGCGCTACGCCTTGGCCGCCCACTCCTGCTCGAAGGCGAGGTGGGTGTCGGCAAGACCGAGCTCGCCAAATGTCTGGCGCAGCTGACCGGCCGCGAGCTCATCCGTTTGCAGTGCTACGAGGGCATCGACACCCACCAGGCCCTGTATGAGTGGGACTATGCCCGCCAGATGCTGCACGTGCGGGCACTGTCTGAACATGAGCTCGCCGATGCTCAAACGATCGGTGGCCTCTATGCCGAAGAGTTCCTCCTCGAACGCCCGCTGCTGCAAGCCATCCGTTCCGGCAGCAACGCTGTGCTCCTGATCGACGAGATCGACCGTGCCGACGATGAGTTCGAGGCGTTCCTGCTCGAGTTGCTCTCCGACTTCCAGATTACGATTCCCGAGGTCGGCACGGTCGAAGCTGCAGGCCGTCCGATCGTTATCCTCACCTCGAACCGCACCCGTGAGCTACACGACGCACTGAAGCGCCGCTGCCTCTACCACTGGATTGGCTACCCCACCGCAGCCGAAGAGACCGACATCGTTCGCGTTCGGGCTCCCGACGTCACCGAGGCGCTGGCGCAGAAGGTCGTGGCAGCGGTACATCGTCTGCGAGACATGGATTTGGCCAAGCCACCTGGTGTTGCCGAAACCCTCGATTGGGTGGAGTCGCTCGGCGCAATCGGCGCCGACGAACTCACCGGCGAATCGGCGACCGACACGTTGGGTGCGGTCGTGAAGGATCGCGACGATCTCGAGCTCGTGTCGTCCGACATTGCCCGAGTCGTCCCCGGCTCCTAGCGGTGGGGTCCGATACGGCAAGTAGCATCGTCGATCGTTTGGTCGACTTTGGCGCGGCGCTTCGTGAGGCGGGACTGCCGGTCGGTACCGACGATGTGCTCGCCTTCTGCGCCGCAGTAGCCGAGCTCTCCCCGTCCGATTCTGAAGACGTCTACTGGTGTGGCCGCACGACGCTCGTGAACCGACGCGACCACATTCCCGTCTACGACGAAGTGTTCCGCAACTTCTTTCTGCGCCCCTCGGTGAGCGCTGAGCGGAAGAAGACGAAGGAACGCAAAGCCCCGCAAGGATCGACCGGCACGATCAACGTGCCCGACGCCGAGCCGGGCGAACGCGAAGCAGAAGAACCGCCGCTTGTGCTCGGGCTGCAGGCGTCGTCGCTCGAGATCGAACGAAAGAAGCGATTTTCGGCGTGTTCCGATGCCGAGCTCGCTGCGGTGCGCCGCATGATCGCCAAGATTCGCGTCGACCCGCCGAAACGTCGGACCCGTCGCTACTCCCCCAACCCATCGGGGGCCCAGCTCGACATGCGTCGTATGGCCCGCCGCGCCATGACCATGAACGACAACGCCCCTAACTTGCTGCGGATGGCTCGTAAGGAAAAGGCTCGCCCGGTCGTATTACTTCTCGACATCTCGGGTTCGATGGCCGATCACTCTCGCAACTTGCTGCAATTCGCCTACTCGATGCGTCGTGCGGCTCAGAAGGTGGAGGTGTTCTGCTTCGGCACCAGCCTCACCCGCATCACACCGCTGCTGGATCGCCGCAATCCCGATGCTGCCATGCGCCTCGCATCCGAGCGGGTGCTCGACTGGGATGGCGGAACCCGGATTGGCGATTCCATCGAAACGTTCGTCAAAGATTGGGGGCGGCGCGGGCTAAGCCGTGGCGCCACCGTCATCATTTGTTCCGATGGGCTCGATCGCGGCAGCCCAGCTACGCTCGCCGAGGCCATCGAGAAGCTCGAGCGTCTCTCGCACCGAATCGTCTGGATGAACCCGATGTACAGCGAGGACACCGGTGCACCACCGACGCTTGCGATGTCGGTCGTTGGGCCCCACATCGACGAGTTCGCGTCGGGCAACAACCTCGAGAGCCTTGAAGCATTTGCGGCGATGCTCCCAAAGATCGGATGATAGACACATGAGCAAATGGAGCGTGTCGATTAAGGCTGAGGGTGACCGGCCAATGGAGCTCGAAGAGATCGTCGAACTCGCCGACGCGGTCGCACCGCTCGGCGGCGTGGCGTCCGGTGTGGGCGCTATGAGCTACGGCGCTCAGATCGTCGTCGAGGCCGAGAGCTCAGACGCCGCCGTCGATGTCGCCATTCCCCTCTTTGAGCAGGCGGTCGCAACCGCAGGTATCCCTGCATGGCCGGTAACCAAAGCAGAGGTCATCGGAGAAGACGAGGGCTTCGTCGACGACGATGGCATTCCCACATGATTCGACTCGGTTCACTCGCCGGGTATCCCTTTGAGGGGCCGCGGGTTCTTGGCGGCTGGCAAGCCCCGGACTCCGCTGCGGTCTACGTAATTCTGTATCGCGCCGACCCTGAAGGTAAACCGCACGACTTCGCGGTGATCGATGTCGACCACGCCGAAAGCTTGAAGGACGCCAAACTGCCGTTCGGCCATCCGCGGGCGAAGTGCTGGGAACGTCGAGCCGGCACCAAGTGGGGCGTGCACATCGCCACCTACGAGGTACCGGGGGGCAGCACCGGGCATCGTGAGCAGATCGTCAAGGAACTGCTCGCCGTGTACAAGCCAGGCTGCTCTCCCGAGCAGTACGACCAGTCGTGGGAAGACGAGTGGATCCAGAAGTACGACGCCAAGAACACCACGGGCCCACTGACAACGAATCGCGATCCGAACGAGAGTTAACCCTCGAGCTCGGGTGGAGCGTGGGTGAAGAAGCCATCGATCCGCTCGATCAGTCCAGCGTCGTTGAGCGTCGTCACGTCCATGCCACGAACAACGACGCGCCCGAGATACTCGATCTCCCACAGGTAGCGGTGTCGGCGATGTTGTAGATCGAACCCACTCGCTCTGCGATAGGTGGCGTTCGGAATCCGTTCCTTTACCTCGATCGCCATGGCGACGAGCGCGTCGTGGCCGACGGTATAGGCGTTGTGATCGGCGAAGATCA
Organism: uncultured Acidimicrobiales bacterium; assembly: GCA_937969345.1. Lineage (GTDB taxonomy): Bacteria > Actinomycetota > Acidimicrobiia > Acidimicrobiales > SHLQ01 > SHLQ01. The sequence continues at coordinate 197 of CALBVK010000175.1, read as the reverse complement.
CATCGTCCGAGCAACAGGCTTCGATGAGTGGAAGCAGCGCGTCAGGGTCTGGTTCGTTCCACATCTTCCAGTACGTCTCGAGCACAGCTGGGAAGTCGTTCGACATAGGCGAACGTTAGCCCATGTTCCATTTTCGATGGCGGGCGAATCGCTAGCGAGGTAAGTTCCAAATCACCGGCCCCGCAACGAGGAGGACT
>CALBVK010000174.1 GCA_937969345.1 uncultured Acidimicrobiales bacterium | reverse complement strand
AACACCGGTATTGTCGACGGCGTGCAAGCGGGCGGCGATGTGGACATAGACGATTCGACGATCGGTGATGGCAACACCACCATCGAGGACAGCGACGTCGACGCCCTCGCCATCGGCGGCGACGCCACGAGCATCGACATCGAGTCGACTACGGCGCCACCCGAAGAGGCCATCGACGAGACCCCGATCCCCGAACCGGTCGAAGAAACCTTCGATGCCGCCGAAGCCGCAGCCGATGCCGACGCAGCAGCGATCGAAGCCGAGCTCGATGCCTGAAGCGGTTCCCTCAACCAACGACGACCTCCGTGCGCTGGCGGCCGCAGCGCAAAACGTCTTCGCCGACGTCGAGCGCATCGACCTTGCCGATCGGCTCCACCTCGCCGTCGAACGACACAGCGCCCAACGCTGCACGATCGTCGTCGTAGGCGAATTCAAAATGGGCAAGAGCTCGCTCGTCAACGCGATCGTGAACGCACCGATCAGTCCGACCGATGACGACGTCGCAACGGCCAAGCCGGTAGAGGTCCACTACGCCGACGAACCATCGGCCTCCGTCGTGTACCGACTGCTCGAAGAGCAAGATCAGCCACGCACCCGTGACATCGAGATCGAAGAGGTCGAGTCGTATGTACTCGAACCAACGACCGCTCCCGATTCCGACGAGTGTGCACTCGTTCGGATCGGCCTGCCCCGCAAGCTGTTCGCCAACGGCATGAGCATCATCGATACCCCCGGTGTCGGCGGCCTGGGATCGGCCCACAGCGCTCGAACCCTCGGTGTGCTGTCGATGGCCGACGCGGTCCTCTTCGTCTCCGACGCAGCCCAAGAACTCACCGCACCTGAGCTAGAGTTCTTCGATCTCGTGCGCGACATTTGCCCCACCATCGCGATGGTGATGCCAAAGGTCGACTTCTACCCGCACTGGCGTCAGATCGACGAGCTCAACACCGGCCACCTCAACCGCCGTGGCCTCGAGCTGCCGTCGTTCCCGGTGTCGAGCACGTTACGACAGATCGCAATCGCCCAGAACAACGCGTCGCTGAACGAAGAGTCCGGGTACCGCGAGCTCATCGTGCATCTCCGCGAATCGTTCCAACACGAATCGCAGCTGCGCGCCCGAGTAGAGCTCTGCACGATCACTCGGGAGACGCTCGGCGATCTCCAAAGCCAGCTCCTGTCGGAGAAGGCGATCCTCGACGATCCCGAGCTCGCCAACCAACGCATGAACGAATTGGAACAGCAGTGCGCCGAGGCCGAGGCGCTTCGAGGGCGTGCGGCCCGATGGCAACAGACGTTGGCCGATGGCGTCGCCGACCTGACCTCCGACATCGACCACGACCTACGCGCCAGGTTCCGCGACCTCATACGCGATGTCGAGAGTCGCATCGACGAACACGACCCAGCTCGCATCTGGGACGATTTCGCCGCCACGACAACCGCAGAGATCAACCGCGCCGTGTCCCAGAACTTCGGGCTACTGCACCAGCGCTCGGTCGAGCTCGGTGAGCAGGTCGCCACGCACTTTGGCGAAGACCATGCCGCGATCACGGGCAAGCTGTCGATGTCGAGCCCCGGTTCGTTCCACTCCGCTCCGGCGTATGAAGACGCGGCGATTAGCGACCGGCCGAGCTTGATGGGTTCGGGTGTCACCGCGATCCGCGGCAGCGTCGGCGGCTTTGTGATGGTCGGCATTATTGGATCGGCCGTCGCCATCACGCCAGCGGCCTGGGTCGCTCCCGTCGTTGCGGCGCTCATTGGCCGCAAGACCCGCAAAGACGAGGCGAAGCGAGCGCTCGAGAAGCGCCAACGTGAGGCCAAGCAGGTGATCCGCAAGTACATCGACGAGGCGCAGTTCGTTGCCGCCAAAGACGCCCGTGACTCGGTCCGCCACATCAACCGTCAGCTCCGCGAGGGATACCTCGAACGTGCCGAAGAAGTGAAACGGTCGACCAACGAAACGCTCGCTGCGGCCAAGACGGCCATGCAGGCCGATGCCGCAGAACGCAAGCAGCGGGCGGCCAAGATCACAACGGTGCTCGCCCAACTCGACCAACTAGGCGCCGCCGTCGAGACTGCAGCAAGCGACCTTCGCCTTCAGCCAGCTCCATAGCTCGCACGCAACGATGACCAACGACTCTCCCTCACCTCTACTCACACAAGTACGAGATCTCGCGCTCAAGGCACGGGCGGTAGTCCCGGCACTCGCAACCGAGTACGACACGGTGCTCGAGCGGATCGATCAACCGCTCCGTGTAGCGATCGCGGGCAAGGTCAAGGCCGGTAAGTCGACGTTGCTCAACGCACTCCTCGGCGAGGAGCTCGCCGCCTCCGACGCAGGCGAATGCACCCGGATCGTCACCTGGTATCAACACGGAGTCGACTACTCGGTGACCGGCGAGTCCGGCACGGACAGCTATCGGCTTCCGTTCGAGCTGGAGAATGGCCGCCTCGACATCGACCTCGAAGGTAGAGATCATGCCGAGGTTGGCCGACTGCTCATCGAGGCGCCCGCGGACGAGCTGCGTTCGATGTCGCTTATCGATACGCCCGGTATGGCGTCTCTGTCCGACGACATCGCAGCCAAGAGTGCCGACTTCCTCACGCCCGACGACGGATCGGACACGCCCGTCGATGCGGTCATCTATCTGCTTCGGCACCTGCACGCCACCGACGTGTCGTTTCTCCACGCCTTCCACGACAGCGAGTTCGCTAGCCCGAGTCCCGTCAATTGTCTCGGCGTTCTGAGCCGTGCCGACGAGGTCGCCGCTGGTCGCCTCGACGCCATGGACTCCGCTCGCCGCATCGCAACCCGCTACTCCGGAGACCCTCGGCTACGCCGCCTCGTCCAAGGTGTTGTGCCGGTTGCGGGGCTCATTGGCCAAGCGTCGGCGACCATCACCGCCGACGACGTTGCACACATGCAGTCGGTCGCCGACCTCGACCCTGGCGTTGCCCAGATCGCACTCCTGTCGGTTGAACGGTTCCTCAACGACCCCGCCCTCGAACTGTCGACGGGCGAACGGGAGCATCTGCTCGATCTACTCGGCGTGTTTGGTCTTCGCCTCGTCGAATCGCATCTGCGGAACACGACCTCTGACCTCGCCGGCGTGCAAGCGCTCCTTCGCCAGGAGAGCGGCATCGATCACCTCGCCGACACCCTGCTGACCCTCTTCGGCGGCAGACGGGACACGCTCAAGGCACGATCGGCGCTCGTGACGATCCAACGACTCGTCGAACGGGTCGAACATCCGCGTGAGATCTCCTCGGACCTCGAACGGGTGTGGGCCAGCGCACATGAGTTCTCCGAGCTTCGAGCCCTCAACGTGCTTCGGGACTCACACATGGGTCTCACCGAAGATCAGCTACACGAGGCCGAGCGCATCCTCGGAGGAAACGGGACCGAGCTCCACGTCCGTCTCGGCTGGACCGATGCCGACGAGGGCGATGCCAAAGCCACGTTGCTCGAGATGATTTCCCGCTGGCGCCAGGTCGGCGCCAATCCCATCGCTCCTCGCCCGGTCACCGCCTTGTGCGACGTCGTGATCCGAAGCTGCGAAGGCCTCTACGCTCAGCTCTAGCCGGTCACCCTCCGGCTCGATAGCGCGGCTACTCGGCCAGGTCGGCCTCGAGTGCAGCGCGGAACTCGGCGCGGGAAACACCGACCGCCGAGAGCTTCTGACGGATGTGGGCAATGTGATGCTCCACCGTCTTGGGCGAGATGAAGCAGGTCGCGCCGATCTCCTTGTAAGAGTGCCCGGCGAGGACCAACAGACCGATCTCGATCTCCCGCTCGGACAACCCAGCCGGGCTGGTCGGTTTCGCCGTTGGTGTCGCTTGGCGGAACTCGCGGCCCCGTTGCAAGAGTTCCTTTGCGTGGGCCCCGTCGCTTGTGCGAATAGCCGCTTGCCCGGCGAGTGCCGCCGCTTCCCAGAGGTAGCCGGCCGACTCCAAACCACCGAGCGCCACGTGCAGGTCGTCGGGTTTGCTCGAGCCATCGAACACCGCAGCCCATTCGATTGCGGCCGCAACGAGACTGGGCGCCGCTTCGGCGGCTCCGTCGCGATCCGTCAGTGCCTTCGCCGCATCGGCGACCGCAGCAGCGTCGCCAGCCGCAATAGCTGACTCGAGCTGATTCCACAGACGGCGCACGTCCCACAAGACCGGCGAGCCCAATCGAGAAACGAACTCGTCGAGCCCCGCTGCGATCTCCGTCGCTTCGCGGCGAGCGTCCAAACGGTGCGCTCCGAGGTGAAGTTCACACAAGGCATCAAACGTCACCAGATCTACCGACAACACCGATCCAAGCTCCACGATCGCCTGCAAGACGTCGGCTTGCTTTGCGATCTCCCCTGAACGTCGACTCGACATGACCTCGCCAGCGAGTCGCAACACACCGGGCAAGAACAGATCGTTCTCGTCAGGTTCGGGAGCGTCGTCGAGCGCCGACACATCGCCGGCCCGTAGCGAGATCCACCGTTGCAGCGCTGCGTTCATGTCGCTTCGCCCAGCGGCCTCGGGACTGCGCTTCATTAACGTGCGGGCCACTTCGAAGTCACCGCTGACCAATGCGGCGAGCGCCGCGAGTTCGGTTCCGGTGACGGCCACGTCGAGCATCGGTTGCTGGTTCGGGGCTTGCCTCGTCAACTCACGAAGTTGCTGAGCAAGTGCGGTTGAATCCGTCTCGGGAGACATCGTCAACGACATCGCCGAGATAGCTCCGGCGAGGAAGGAAGCCATGGATTCAGGCGACGTTGGCACCTGACCGGCGTCGGCGAGCGGCCCGTTGTTCAGATCGAGTGTGGCGTAGAGCTGGGCGACAGCCGCGGTCTTCGCCCCGGACCAATAGGGGTGTTCCTCGATCTCGCCGGCGAGCCGAGCAGCTTCGCCCCACCGAGCTTCCATCGCGGCTACCTGGGCCGCGGCGCCGAGCGCCGCACCATCGAGGGCTCCGTCGTTGGCGATCCGATCGAGCACCTTGGATGCCCGATCGATCTGACCGCTGGCGGCGAGTGCAGCCGCCGTCCACGAAAGCGCGGTGTTCGACCCGTCGAGCAGACCTACCGCCAACCCGGGATCGGTCTGCACAAGTTCGCAGCCAACAGCCCGAGTGGCCGAGTCCAACTCGTCTTGAGCAATCACCGACTGCACGGCAAAAGCGATACCGAGCGGAATCGAGCCATCTCCGTTCGCCAGTCCGGCGTCGACCAGCGGTCTGGCCTTACGTGGCGATGATGGGTCGACTCCAGCGATGCTGCTCAGCGACCGCTCGGCCAAGTCCATGCGCTGTTCAGCGGACAAGCGTGCGAGTTGCACCTCGACCGTGTCGACAAAACGATCGGGAAGTTCATCTGCAGAGCTCACCTGACCTTGCGGCCACGAATCGGTTGCGCTCCATCCACCGCACAAGCGGTCAACCCACAACGGGATCGCCCCCGTGAGCTCGCCAACCTGTGCGGCCATTCCGTCTGCACTCGAGGCCACCTGACCCTGCAACACATCGCTCGACATCGGCGACAGCCGTGCGCTGAAATCGTCTCGGTCGGCCAACGCGGCGAGCTCGGCGAGTTCGGGGACCGCCGTTGCGCGTCGAGCAAGAACTAATAGCGAGGTAGCCGAAGACGGCTTCAACGCCTCAACCCGCAGAGCGGTTAGTACGGCTGGGTCGACCGAATCGGCCTCGTCGACGATCAACACGTCGTGACGATCGGGGTCCTCGATTGCCTCGATCGACACTCCTGCCGAGCCGGTCAGATAGGTGGCGCCAATCTCCGAGACCGCCAGCTGCTCGACCACTCGGTCGGCAAGCGTGCTCTTTCCAAACCCGCCCGGACCCGCCACGAGTGCGCAACGTACGCGCTCACCACTGCGTACTCGCTTCACAAACTCGTTCTCGGCATCCATTTCTCGTGCTCCCTTTCTGCAGCTATTGGTCGGGCGGGGCGACCGAACAGCGGCAATTACGTCGTGACGTGGCAAAGAGCCAGAGCGCTATCGCCCTGGCTCAGTGCCACATCCTTCGTAAGTGCGCCCGTAGCGCTTGTTCCTTACAGTGCGTCAACGTCGATACCGGCGTGCTCGTTGTCTTCGATGTCGATATCGGTGAAGTCGAGGTCGGCATCGAGATCGATGTCGTTGTCCTGGTTGAGCGAATCCTCGACGGTGACCGAGTTGTCAACGTCGTTGTCGTTGATGGTCTTGGTCAGGTCGTCGTCGCTCGTGTTGAACGAGTCGGCAATGTCGACGTCAAGATCGAAGTTGGTCGAGTTGTCGGTGTCGTTGTCCTCGGTCTTGACGGCCTTCTGGCTCACGTTGTCGCCGAAGTTGACGTTTGCAGGACCATCGTTGTTGCCCACGTTTGCGGTCTGATCGCCAGCGACCTTGTTGCCATCACCGACGATGGTGTTGGCGTTGCCGTCGCCGTTTGCCGTCGTGTTGAACTGGGTTCCACCAACGTTGATTGGACCAACGCCGCCGTCGCCTGCGCCCTGGCCGGAGATGTCGATGTCGGTCACGTCGCCGCCGAGTGCCACGTTGCCTTGGATGTTGTCGAGGGAGATGTTTCCGTCGCCAACAGCACTGTCGCTGATGTGGGTGTTCTCTCCGGACTGGACACCCTTGAACGCTCCGGTGTTCACTGCTCCGTCGACGTTGCCGGCTGCTGCGACGCTACCGTCATCGGCGAGAACCGAACGAGAGTTGTCGGTGTTGAACGAGTCGGAGACATCCACGTCGAGGTGTGTGGAGTTGTCGGTGTTGAACGAGTCGTCGACATCAACGTCGAGGTTGGTCGAGTTGTCGGTGTCGTTGTCTTCGGTCGTGTTGAAGCTGTCGTCAACATCAACGTCGAGGTTGGTCGAGTTGTCGGTGTCGTTGTCCTGCTTGAAGCTGTCCTCGACCGTGACCTCGGTGTCGTTGTCCTCGGTCTTGATCTGCTTGAAGCTGTCCTCGACCGAAACGTCGGTCGAGTTGTCGGTGTCGTTGTCTTCGGTCTTGATCTGCTTGAAGCTGTCCTCGACGGCTACGTCGTTCTTCTCGACGTTCGTTTCGGACTTGTTGAAGGAATCCATCACGTCGACGTCTTTGTCGTCGAGCATGCTGTCTGTGAATCCCGCCAGTGTTTCTTTGTTCATTCCTTTAGCCATTGCTTCATTCCTTCGTTGTGTTGTTTGGTTGGTTGGTATTGCTTTCTGTATTGATGAACTTACGGAGTCTTCCGAAAGCCCGAATCGGGCGAAACCCCGATCTTGCATAGGGGGTATCGGGGATCCGATACTCCCTATGGCGTTCCTTAGGTGGGGTTCTCCCATCCGCTGCCACCTTCGTTGCCGCACGGGCTCACACCACGGGTGGCGCGGTTACCATGCTCGTCGATGGCAATGATCTGCTTGACGCTGCGGCCGCTGTTCGGCTGACCGTTCGACGGGTCGGTCGTGTACGTACCCCGGCCCGAGCTCAACGTCGTGTTGGAGCCGTTGACGTTCACAACGACCTCGTAGTGGTGAACCGACGGGTCGTCGCTCCAGGACCAAGTCTCGGTCCAGGTCCACAGGTCATCGACATAGCGGAAGTTCGAGAATCGGCAGCTCACACCCGAGGGGGCATCTGGGCCACCGGCGTCGTAGGGCGGGCAGGCTGGCACGTTCGCTGGAGACCAGTTGCCGTCCTTGACCGCAATTATGCGGGTGACGACACGGGTCGTTTGGTAGGCGGCCGGCTGGCGTCCAACCGATGTGGTCGATCCGCCGGAGAACTCGATCACGTAGTCGTCGACCCAGGCTGGCAGTGTGCTCCAGCTCCAGGACCATTCCGATTCGCCAAGCGTGGTGCACGTGATGTGCTCGGGCACGAGCTTCGGATCGATGACGTTGACCTTGTTGACCGTGATAGTGCGAGTAGCGGTATCCGAACCGCCATCGCCAGTTGCGGTCAGCCGGACGGTGAACGTGCCATCGCTCGAGAACGTGTGGCTTGGAGATGTATGTGAGCTCGTGCCGCCGTCACCGAAGTTCCAGGCGTAGCTCGACGCATGCTCAGAACAGTTGCTGAACGAGACCGAGTCGCCGGCATCGATGTTTGTGGTGCTTGCGGTGAAGCACGCCTCTGGTGGGTTGGTCGGTGCAGTCACGGTGATCGTGCGGGTGGCCGTATCGGTGCCACCAGGACCCGTCGCCGTCAACCGAACCGTCTTCGAACCAGCGGTCGTCCACGACTTCGATGGATTCGCCAACGTACTCGACGTCCCGTCGCCAAAGCTCCAGCTATACGACGTCGCGTCCTTCGAACAGTTGGTGAACGAGACCGACTCGCCCGTCTCAACCGTGTAGCTCGCTGCGGTGAAGCACGCGTCTGGAGCGACTGCAGGTGCAGAAACAGTGATGGTGCGGGTGGCCGTATCGGTGCCACCAGGACCCGTCGCCGTCAACCGAACCGTCTTCGACCCAGTCGTCGTCCACGACTTCGATGGATTCGCCAACGTACTCGACGTCCCATCGCCAAAGCTCCAGCTATACGACGTCGCGTCGCTCGAACAGTTGCTGAGCGAGACCGACTCACCTGTCTCGACCGAGGTTGGGTTGGCCGAGAAGCAGGCGGTTGGTTCGACCGGTGGAGGTGGGGTGTCGCTAACCGTCACGGTCGCGGTGCGGGTATCGGTGCCACCTGGGCCGGTCGCCGTCAACCTAACCGTCTTCGAACCAGCGGTCGTCCAGGACTTGCTCGGGCTCGCTGATGCGCTCGTCGTTCCATCGCCAAAGCTCCAGCTATACGAGGTCGCATCGCTCGAACAGTTCGTGAACGACACGGCGTCGCCAACTTCGACCGACGACTTACTCACGGAGAAGCAGGCGTCAGCGGGATCCGGCTCGGGCGGGATGATCTCGACCGGTTCTTCACCTCCGCCGGTGGCGCTTTCGCCGCCGGTGTCATCGGTGCCGCCAGTTTCGGTTCCGTCATCGCCGTTATCGCCACCGTCGCCGGTGCTTGACTCGGCGTCGTCGGTGCCGCCATCTTGACCATCTCCAGTCGCGGCATTGTCGCTGTCGCCGTCGGTATCGCCGCCGGTCTCGGAGCCCTCGGTTGATGCGTCGGCGGGAAGTCCGGCTGTCGAACCTGCGCCTTCGTCGGCCGTGAGGCTCTCGCCCTCGACCTCGGTTCCGATCGACGTCGTCGTGACATCGTCACCGGTTGCCAGCGGTGTGGTGTCGTCGCCTTGCTGGGTGAAGGCGAACGCGGCACCGCCCAAACCAATGAGCAGCACGAAGGCTGCAGCGGCGAGGAGCAGGACAGGCTTCTTCTTCTCTTCCTCTTCGACCACGATTGGAGCGAACTCTGGAATCGTCAGATCTCGGCGAGGGATAGCCACGGTTACCGGACCGGCCGCGGCAGCTCCACCGGCGTCGATCGTGGCCGTGCGAAGCAAGCTCGCGAACTCCGCCGCGGACTCTGGACGCTCGGACGGCTCCTTCGCCATCGAACGGGTCACTACCGCAGCGATCGGCTCGGGGATTCCGGCATCGACGAGCGGGGCCGGCTCTTCGCTCATGACGCGCATCATGACCGCAGCGTCGGTGTCGTTTTCGCCGGTCAGGAACGGCGCGTTTCCGGTGAGTAGGGCGGCG
>CALBVK010000173.1 GCA_937969345.1 uncultured Acidimicrobiales bacterium | reverse complement strand
GCCAGCATCGTCCAGGCCTCGTAGTGAGGGCCGTCGGGCTCGCCGTAGAGCGGGTAGAAATGATCCCAGTTGTAGATGCCGTCGAAACCCATCTCTTCGGCCTGAAGAGCCGCTTCTCTGATCTGGTCGTATGTGGCGTGTTGCGGGTGCAGGTGGGCAACGATTTTCACGGCGAACTCTCCTGTGGTTTTGCGCTGGTGAGGAGAACCTAGCCGGTTCAGCACCTGTAGCTTGGTGCGAATGGAGAGCAGCCCCGAGCGAGGCCTGTCGAACGGGCTCACTCCAACAGAATCTCGTGCGCTGAAGGCGATCGCCGTGCAGTTCTTCGTGAACGGCGCGATCGTGTCCTCCTACGTACCGCGGCTGCCGGGCATTCGCGACGATCTCGGTGTCTCGCTCTCCACGATCGGCCTCATCATCGCCATCGCGACGGGCTTTGGCGTCGTAGGCAGCGTTGTGCAGGGACCCATCGTCGAGCGCTTCGGCACACGGAGCGCCATGATCTATGGCGCGCTTTTGCTCGTTGCGATGTTGCCCCTCGTGGCGTTCAGTCCTCGCTGGTGGGTGCTGCTCATCGTCTTGGGTGTGTTGTCGATCGGCGATGTGATCGTCGATGTGTCGATGAACGTTCAAGGCTCCGTGCTGAGCGCCCGACGGGACACGCCGGTCATGAATCGCCTCCACGGAATGTGGAGTCTGGGAACGGTCGTTGGCGGCGTCGTCGCATCGGTGATGGCCGCCAGCGGTGTCGATCTTCGAGTCCATCTGGTCGCCGCTTCGGTCATCCTTGCGGCGTCGCTCATGTACGTGGCACCCGGGCTGCTCCGGCACGATGAGTCCTCATCCGAACCGCAACGGCGTGCGGCCTCGCCCGGCGCCGCTCGAGCCGCCGTGTTGACCTTCGCTGCGCTCGGGGGCGCCGCAATTCTCCCCGAGATGATCAATAGCGATTGGGCTGCGTTCAGGCTCGTCGATGACCTTGGCGCATCGGCTGGTGTCGCCGGGATTGCCTACGTTGCCTTCACCTCGGGAATGGTGACCGGTCGGTTCTCCGGCGACCGGGTCGTTGCGCGGCTGGGTTCGGCAACCGTGCTGCAACGCGCCACCATGCTCGCCGCCCTCGGGACGCTCATCGCGACGACGATTCCAGCGACCGCTGCGGTGTTTATTGGATTGTTCATCGCCGGCCTCGGCGTATCGGTCATGTTCACGCAGCTCTACGACAGCGCGGCCCAGCACCGATACCCAACAAGGGCGCTCGGTGGCCTGACGGCGGGCACCCGTATCGCACTGCTCGTCGCCCCGCTGGCCGTTGGGCTCATGGCCGACACCGAAGCAATGTCGGTTGGGGCCGCGATTGCGGTGGCCACGATTCCTGGAGCCGTGTTGGTGTGGGCCCTCTCGGTCCGGCTCGCAGCCCGTTCCGACGGCGCAGACGCCTAGGCGTACGGGTTCGGTGTGCCCGGGTTGATGTAGACCGAGCGGGTACGGGTGAAGAAGTCGTGGGCGGTGTCGCCCTGCTCGCGAGGAGCATGACCAGACGACGCCTTCTCGCCACCGAAGGGCACGTGGAGCTCCGAACCAGTGGTCGGCGCGTTGATCTTGATAATGCCCGCTTCGAGGTTGTTGACTGCCCGGTCGACACGCCACATGTCCGTGCTGAATACCGACGCGGAAAGTCCGAACTCGGTGTCGTTAGCGAGTGCGAATGCTTCGTCTTCGCCATCTGCCCTGACGACGGTGCTTATTGGACCAAACACTTCTTCAGTCCAAATGTCGAGTTCGGTCGTGCCGGTAAGCAACGTGGGAGCAAAGAAGCACTCGCTGCTATCGGGAGCATCTGCAGTCGCGACGACCTCGGCGCCCTGAGCGATGGCCTTCTCGAGGCCCTCGGCCACTTCGGCTCGGGCGCGTGGAGCGACGATAGGCCCAATGCCGACGTTGGGATCGAGTCCGTCGCCGATCTTGAGGTTGGAGACCGCAGTGGACATGCGGTCGACCAGTTCGTCATAGACGCTTCCGACGGCGATGACACGGCGTGTCGCCGTGCACTTCTGACCCGTTGAACCCATAGCGCCTGCGACGATAAGCGGGACAGCGACGTCGAGATCGGCGTCGTCAAAGACGATGGCTGGGTTGTGTCCTCCGAGTTCGAGCTGGACCCGGCCGTTGCGAGCCGTCACTGCGTCGCGAATGCCAAAGCCAACCGGAACCGATCCGGTGAACGTCACGCCGTCGACGCGTGGATCCTCGATCATGGCCCCGCCCATCGAGCCAGGCCCGAGGATCAAGTTGAGTGCTCCTGCGGGAACACCAGCGTCGGCGAAGACCTTCGCGATCGCGACCGAAACGAGGGGAGTGTTGCTCGCAGTCTTCCAGACCACGGTGTTGCCTGCAGCGAGTGCTGGAGCGATCTTCCACACGGGGATGAGGATCGGAAAGTTCCACGGCGTAACGATGCCGACGACACCGAGCGGCGCCCGAAGCGTTCGGATGGTCTCACCTGGTTTGGCGCTCGGGTAGATGCGTTCGGTCGGCATCTTGATGATCGCGGCCTGATAACGGCAGGTCTCGGCGGACAACATGGCTTCGCCATGCATCTCGGCCAGCATCTTGCCTTCTTCGAGGGTGCCGATCATCGCGAGCTCATCGGCCCGCTCCTCAAAGAGCACCGCAGCCCGTTCGAGGATCTCGGCACGGCGCTTGTATCCAATGTTGCGCCACGAGGTCTTTGCGTCGACCGCCGCGGTCACCGCGTCTGCCGCCGTCGAGGCGTCGCCTACGGGGTGCTCGCCAACAGGCTCGTCGGGGCGAGCCGGGTTGATGCTCGTAGTGGTGGACGATCCAGTGGAGATCCACTCGCCGCCGATCAAATGGGCGCCTTGTGGGATATCGATTGCAGACATGCCCCGAGCGTACGTGACACGGCCCTCTGACACGGTTCTTTGGCGCGCTCTGAGCAGGATAAATCTGACGACCATCGATACCGCCGACGTCTTATTCCTTTCGAACGAAGTTGCGCAATGTGGTCGCGTCCGCGACTTTCGTTGTGGGTCGTGCGTCACGGCTTAGACGGCGGTTCTCCAGAAACGTCGCACTACTCAAGGGGAGTTACATGAATATCAAGGAACTTGGTGCGGAATTTATCGGCACCCTCGGACTCGTGCTCGGCGGCTGCGGCGCAGCTGTGCTCGCTGCTGACTTTGGCACGGGCGGCAACGGAACCAGCCTCGGCCTCGGTTTCGTTGGCGTAAGCCTCGCGTTTGGTCTTACCGTCGTCACGGGGGCCTACGCACTCGGACACATCTCCGGTGGACACTTCAACCCAGCGGTGACCGCTGGCCTGACTGCCGGTGGGCGTTTCCCAGCGGCGAAGGCGCCGATGTACATGCTCGCCCAGGTCTTTGGCGGTATCGCTGGCGCTCTGCTGGTGTTCCTCATGGCAGGCGCACCGGAAATCGACAACACCGCAGCCGGCGCGTTTGCCTCAAACGGATACGGCGACCTGTCTCCAAATGGTTCGGCACTCGGTACCGCATTTATCACCGAGGTCGTGATGACCGCGATGTTCCTCATCGTAATCATGGGCGCAACAGCGAAGAAGGCTGCTGCTGGCATGGGTGGTCTCGCTATCGGACTCATGCTCGTCCTCATTCACCTCATCTCGATCCCGGTCACGAACACGTCGGTTAACCCAGCACGTTCAACGGCAACCGCGGTCTTCGCCGGCGGCGATTACCTCCCACAGCTCTGGCTCTTCTGGGTGGCGCCGGTTATCGGTGGCGTCCTCGGCGCACTGATCTACCGCGGACTCCTCGGAGACTCCGAAGACGACATCGCCTAGATCAACTCCGGGGTCTGACCCCAAGGTTGATCGAGCGTTGCTCGACATCGCGAACGAAGAATGCCCCAACACATCGACGATGTGTTGGGGCATTCGTGCGTTTTGTGGCTCGATGGCGGCTAGGCGGAGGCGGAGATGCCGAATTCCTGACCGCTATCGATCAGCGCGTCGAAGAGATACTGACCGAACGACCGGTCGCACAGAATCAGATAGCTCGGTGTTCCGTCGACGTCGTTGCGAATCAGATCACACGTCACCTTGGCAACCGAACCCGATGTGACGGCGCCATTCGGCATCATGTCGTTCGACCAATCGAGGCCACAGACCTTCTCGAGCGCAGCCGTGGCAACGGCTCCGCTCAGGCGGAACTGCGCCCGACCATGGGTCCAGTCGACGACGCTGACATGTCCATCCATTGGCAGGTCGTCCATGCGCGCCGCTACTGCGGTTGGCTCGCCGAGCAACATCCATTCGTCGGGTCGAGTGCCAGCGATGAGCACTCCTGCCGATTCACGGGACCCGGCAAACACCTGGGCCAACGATGCCCGTGCAGGTGTCCCTGCCTTGGCCCGAACGATCACTTTCGCGTGGGATGACTCGTCAGCGAGCGACAACGCTGCATCGGGGGTAGGCGAGTAGCTCGCCGTTACGGGGCTGGTAAAGGTCACGTTCATGAGCGAAGCCGGCTTCCTTCAGGGTCGAAATGTGCGTGGTGTTCTTGGACGGTCGCAGTGATGCGGTCACCGTTGGTAAGCAGAACGGTCAAGACCGTGCCGCTCTGGGCAAGCGCCGGAGGCACTTGGGCCAGCCCAATCGATGCGTTCAACGTGGGGGAGTATCGAGACGACGTGATGCGCCCGAGTATTTCGTTGGTGTTTGGCGCAACGATCTGCGATGCCTCAGGCGGGACGATCGATGCATTGGTCATCTGCACTGAGACCAGAACCGGAAGCTCTGGAGCACCGACACCCTCACCGTCGCCGACACCTTCACCGTCGCCGACACCTTGGCCCATCGACCAGGCCAACTCCGGCTTGCCAACAAAGTCGTCCTTGTCGAGCTTGATCAACGCCTCCAAGCCAGTCGTTGGCCCCTTCGTCAGACCATCGGTGTCCTGACCCACGATGAAGTGTCCCTTCTCGAGACGCATGATTCGCTGCGCCTCGAGACCAAAGGGAGCAATGCCCAAATCGGCACCCTGCTCCATCAGCGTCTCCCAGACGGACAGACCGTAACCAGCAGGCACGTGGAGCTCGAAGCTCAGTTCGCCGGTAAAGCCAATGCGCCACATGATGCAGTTGTCGACGCCAGCCACCGTGCCTGTACGGACCTGCATGTACTCGAAGGCATCGGCGCTGAGGTCGGTATCGGTGAGGCGGGCGAGAAGCTCACGGCTCTTCGGGCCGGCGATATTGATCGACGTGTACGCGGTCGTGACCGGCGTGATGTGAACATCCCAGTCCGGATGTGCGGTCTGAAGCCAGTTCTCGGCCCATTCCCAAACCGTGCCGGCGCCCGAGGATGTCGTGGTCATCAACCAACGGTTTTCCTCGAGTCGACCGGTGACGCCGTCGTCCATCACAACGCCATCCTCGGCGCACATCATGCCGTAACGGACCGAACCAACAGCGAGCTTGCTCCACTTGTTGGTGTACAGCAGGTTGAGCAGCCTGGGTACGTCGTCGCCCTGCAGGTCGAGCTTGCCGAGCGGTGTCACGTCGATGATGCCGACGTTGGTTCGCACGTTGGTTACCTCGGCCTGCGGGTCGCCGTAATGCTCCGGCCGGATCCACTGTCCGGCAAGGATCGGCTTTGCGCCTTGCGCGACGTGCCA
>CALBVK010000172.1 GCA_937969345.1 uncultured Acidimicrobiales bacterium | reverse complement strand
GATACCGGGCGCATCACAACCGGTAGTCCGGCATCGAGTTTGGCGAACGGCGCTGGCCCACGAAAGGGATTACGAGGGCCAACGCCGTTCGTTCTACGCAGGGACCAAGGAGGGATCTGCGTGGATCTTTTCTGCGAGCTGCCGGCCGATGAGGATCAGCGCTGCGTCTTTGACGACGGGCCGGGCTTCTCCGAGCTCGAGTAGAGCGGTGTGATTGAAGGAACGGACGACCGTGGGGCCGGCGGCGCGCACGGTGGCGCAGGCCGGGCCACCCCGCAGAAGACTCATCTCGCCGATCAGCGCGTCGGGGCGAAGGCGAGAGAAGCGACCCTCGCCAAGATCTACATCGGCTGCTCCATCGATGACGATGGACACCTGGTCGACTTCTGAGCCCGCCTCGACGATGACCTCGTTCGGGACGAGCGTGCGCTCGGTACCAAGAGACCAGAGGGCGTTGAACTCGACCGCGTCGAGGGTTGGGAAGAGCTTCTGGCGAAGCTCGTCGGCTTCGTCGGTTAGCGAGACGCCCATCCGCTCACGGAGCAGCAGTCCGATCTGGTAGATGTGCATGCCACCGAAGGCAATGTTCCACCACACGATCGAGTGGATGCCGCTGATGAAGCCGTAGGTGATGAACAGGAGCGTGACGACCAACGCCATGAGGCGCAAACGCAGCATCTCTTTAAAGACTGGCGACACCACGTATGCGGCGTATGCGGCATTCAGAGCCCACCATGCTGCGTCCACTACGTTCCCCCTTGTTCGACTTCGTGACCTCAGTCTGAACTATCGAATTGAGGATGGCTGACGCTTGGTTGTCAGACGGGCGGGACGCTCGTCACGTCACGGCGAGACGTGCGTCACGGCCTAGGCGAGGATCTGGTCGATCGTCGACTCGAGTGATGCAACGGTTCGGTCGATGTTCTGCAACTTGTCGAGGCCGAACAGGCCGAGGCGGAACGTGCTGAAGTCGTCTGGCTCCCCCACTCGCAAGGGCACGCCTCCTGCGATCTGCATGCCAGCAGCAGCGAATTTTGAGCCGTTCTTCATCGCTGGGTCGTCGGTGTAGCTCACGACAACGCCCGGTGCGCCAAAGCCGTCGGCGGCGACGCTTTTGATTCCCCGTTCGGCGAGCAGCGCTCGGACTCGGTCGCCGAGTTCTTGCTGGTCGGCTTTGACCTTGTCGAACCCGTAGGCCTCGGTCTCGGCAATGACATTGCGGAAGGTGGTGAGGGCATCGGTCGGCATGGTCGCGTGGTAGGCGTGACCGCCGCCCTCGTACGCCTCCATGATCTCGGTCCACTTCTTCAGGTCGGCGGCAAAGCTCGTGCTCGTGGTTTGGTCGAGCACGGTACGGGCGTTTTCGCTCATCATGACCAAGCCTGCACAGGGCGGGCCGCTCCAACCTTTCTGCGGAGCGCTGATCAATACGTCGACACCGGTTTCGACCATGTCGACCCAGATCGTGCCCGATGCAATGCAGTCGAGCACCAAGAGGCCGCCAACCGCGTGGACGGCGTCGGCCAGCGCGGCGATGTAGTCGGTCGGCAGTATCATCCCCGCTGAGGTCTCGACGTGCGGGGCGAAGACAACGTCGGGTTTGTTCGCTGCGATTGCGGCGACGACCTCGTCGATTGGGGCCGGAGCGAAGGGTGCGTGCGGGCCGTCCTCAACGGTGCGGGCCATGAAGACTTCAGACGTTGCGGGAATGTCGCCCATTTCGAAGATCTGCGTCCAGCGAAAGCTGAACCAGCCATTGCGGATAACCATGGCGTTCTTGCCCGTGGCGAATTGGCGGGCTGCAGCTTCCATGCCGAAGGTGCCACTACCGGGCACCACCGCTACAGCGTGAGCGTTGTACACCTGCTTGAGGGTGCGAGAGATGTCGTTCATGACGCCCTGGAAGGACTGAGACATGTGGTTCAGTGCACGGTCGGTGTAGACCACCGAGTATTCGAGGAGTCCGTCAGGGTCAACGTTTGGAAGAAGAGCAGCCATGCCGGATGTTTAGCCCAAGTCCGGCGTCGTTGCGAGACCCAGGCTCACGAGGGCGCTAGCTGTCGTCGGGGGCTGCGTCCTCGAATATCTGCAGAACACCTGAGTAGTTGCTGACCCAGACGTTGGAGGTGTTCGGGTCGACGGTGATGCCGATGGGTTTGTCGGCCGTACGCAGCTCTTGGATCTCTTCCATCGTGTCGGTCATGACCTTCGACATGGTGTCTGAGACGTAGTTGACGACATAGAGCGCTTCCCCGTCGTTGGAGATGGCCATCGACCGTGGGGCGTCGCCGGTGCGAACCTTCTCGATGACCTCGCGGGTTTCGAGATCGATCTTGATGACCCGGCCTTCGCCGTTGAGTGTCGCGTACAGGTACTTGTCGTCGGGACTCAAGACGACGCTTCGAGGTCCGCGTCCGACGTCTTCGAGCCAGTCGAGCTCGACGTTGACGCCCCACGCCGGTTCGGTGAAGACGCCCGGATGGCCGACGTTGTTTTCGGGTCGAACGATCTGGTCGAGGGGCACGATGGCAATGTCGCTGCCGCCCATCTCGGTCACGTACGCAGTGGACGAGTCGCTGCTGATGGCGACGCCGCGTGGATGCCGGCCGATGTCGAGCCGTGCGATCTCGACGGCGGTAGCGGTGTCGACGATGCTGAGGTCGTAACTGCACCAGTTGGTGACCAGCACGTATTGGTCGTCGGGACTGACGGCGAGGAACTTGGGCACGGCGCCGACCTCGATGACCTGGTCGATCTCGAGGGTGTCGGTGTCTACCCGGTACAGGAAGCTGTTGTCCCAGCCGGAGTCTGCGCAACCATCGCCTGGTTCGGGGCCGAAGCCTGGGCCGTACATGGCGTAGTTGGAGACGTAGACGTACTTGCCGTCGCTCGTCGATGCAGCTTCGACCGGCGCGCCGCGTGCGACCACACCATCTTCAATTCCGAACTCGGCGAGGTCGACACGGTCGTTGATCGTCTTGAGCAGCGCTCCCTCGTCGTTGTACACGGTGACCGTGTGGCGGTACATCATGTTCTGAGCAAAGAAGAGGCCGTTCGGTGTGGCGGTCACCGACTTGGGAGAGATGTTGCCACTGACCGAATCGATCCGGGCGAGCTCGCGTTCGGCGAGCGGGATGGTGCTCGTCGTCGTAGTAGTAGTGGTGCTGGTCGTCGTTGTTGGCGCAGCGGTCGTTGTCGTGGTGCTGGTCGTTGTGGTGGTCGTGGGAGCGACCGTCGTTGTTGGCGCGACCGTCGTTGTTGTTGCGGGCGCCGCAACGACGGTGTCAGCTTGGCTCTTGAACAGCCACCCCAAGATGCCGACGGCGATGATCGCCGCGATCATTCCCAAGTACAGAACGCCGCTCTTTGGGTCGTTTCCATCGGGCTGTTCGGGAGCCGGACGAGGCGCTGGACGCTG
>CALBVK010000171.1 GCA_937969345.1 uncultured Acidimicrobiales bacterium | reverse complement strand
ATCATCAAGCGAACGGTTCCGCCTACGGCGAGCCGAGCGCCATGAGCTATGCCTTACTGACCGCTGCCGAAGAGGCCGGCATTCGCATCACCCTTCTCGAAACCCTCTACCTACACGGTGGCCTACGGGCCGATGGCTATGCGCCGCCCAATGAGACTCAGCGGCGCTTCACCGACGGATCAGCGACCGGATGGCTCGCCCGCGTCGAGCGAATCCAACCCAATGATGGTCAACGTATCGGTGCCGCGATCCACAGCGTCCGCTCGGTCGATCCCAACTCGATGAAACCCATCGTCGACTGGGCCCGCCAACAGTCCGCGCCGATCCACGCCCACGTCAGTGAGCAACGGGCCGAGAACGAGCAGTGCCAGGCGTTTCACGGGTGCACGCCGGTCGAACTCTTCGAGTCCGTCGGCGCCCTCGACAACAACTTCACGGCGGTGCATGCCACCCACCTCACCGACCACGACATCGATCTCCTTGGCCACTGTCAATGCACGGTGTGTATGTGCCCAACGACCGAGCGAGACCTCGGCGACGGAGTCGGCCCGACCGCCGACCTCACGAGCGGCGGCGTGGCCCTGTCGCTCGGATCCGATTCCCACGCCGTCATCGACCAGATGGCCGAGGCCAGAGCGGTAGAGCTGAACGAACGACTCCGGTCCGAACAACGAGGAATCCACAGCGCCGCCGAACTCCTCGACATGGCGACAACAACCGGACATGCATCGCTCGGCTGGGACGATGCGGGTGCCATCGAGATCGGCAACCGCGCCGACCTGACAACGGTGTCGCTCTCGAGCGAGCGAACGGCTGGAGCCAACCACGAAACCCTCCGCGAAACCGTGGTCTTTGCATCGAGCGCGAGCGACATCTCATCGGTGATCATCGACGGTGCTCAGGTCGTCAGCGACGGGCAGCACCACAGCATCGACGTCGCCTCCGAGCTCAACCAATCGATCGAGGAGCTGCTGCCATGACCACCCTTCGGACACCGACACTCGTCATCGACAACATCGGGATACTCGTCACGAACGACCCGGCGCTCGGCGAAGGGCCGCTCGGCATCGTGCGTGACGCCTCGGTCGTCATCGAGAACGGCAAGCCCGGAACCGGTGCCCACGCGTCCGTCTCGCCCACGGTCATCGCAGTCGGCCCGTCGGGTGCGGTCGCTGACGAACACATCGACGCCGCCGGCGCATGTGTCCTGCCGGGTTTCGTCGACTCTCACACCCACCTCGTATTCGCCGGCGACCGAGCTGAGGAATTCACTGCACGTATGGCCGGGCAACCCTATGACGGCGGTGGGATCCGCGTCACCACCGACGCCACCCGCAGATCCTCGACCGGCGAACTCGATCGACTCGTCCGACGTCGTTTGGCCGAAGCCCATCGAGCCGGCACGACGACCATCGAGATCAAATCGGGATACGGGCTCAATATTGCCGACGAGGCTCGCTCGCTACAGGTGGCCGAGCAGTTCACGACCGAGACGACGTTCCTCGGAGCACACCTCTTGCCCGCTGAGTACGAAGGGCGATCCGACGAATACATCGACCTCGTCTGCGGGGAGATGCTCGACGCATCGAAGGCTCACGCCAAGTGGGTCGATGCATTCTGCGAGGTTGGTGCCTTCGACGAAGACGAATGCCGAGCGGTGCTCGACGCTGGCCGGGAGGCAGGGCTCGGCCTCCGACTCCACGGCAACCAACTCGGCATGGGCCCCGGCGTCCAGCTCGCCGTCGAATGCGGATGCGCCTCGGTCGATCACTGCACCCATCTTTCCAACGCAGACATCGAGGCCCTCGCCGGCAGCGACACCGTCGCGACCCTCCTGCCGGCCGCAGACTTCTCGACCAAACAGCCGTACATCGATGCTCGCCGGCTGATCGATGCCGGCGCCACGGTTGCGATTGCGTCGAACTGCAACCCGGGATCGAGCTACACCACGTCGATGTCGTTCTGCATCGCAATTGCGGTTCGGGAGATGAACATGACGATCGACGAAGCAATACAGGCCGTGACGATCGGCGGGGCTGCGGCGTTGCGTCGAAGCGACATTGGTCGACTGACGCCGGGTTCGGCGGGTCATGCCGTGATCCTCGACGCCCCGAGCTATCACCATCTGGCGTATCGGCCCGGCGTGCCGCTCATTCGTGAGACGATCGGCCCTCTCGGCGGGTTCTAATCGTCGGTGAAGGCCGCTGGGTTCCGGCGTCGGCGATCGACACGAAGCTCGAGCACATCAGGTCGGCTGTAGTGCCCCGTCGGGTCGAAGTTCTGTCGCTCTTGGCGAACAAGATCGAGGTCGAGATCGGCGTAGATGATCGTCTCCTCGTGCTTGTCGGCTTGTGCGAGCACAGTGCCATCAGGTGCCACGATGATCGCCCCACCGCTCGCGTATCGATTCTGGGTGCCGACCATTTGCGAGCGAACCGGCAGATCATCGGGAAGGTGCTCTTCGCGCAGAACCGCGCCCGAGCTAATGACGAACATGCGGCCTTCCATTGCGACGAACCGACTGATGTCATGGCTGATCGCCGGAGAGCCCGGCCAGGTAGCAACGTGCACTTGCGGGCCTTGGGCGTACATGGCGGCTCGTGCAAGCGGCATCCAATTTTCCCAGCAGTTCAGTCCGCTGACCCTCGTGCCCGCAAAGTCGTGCGCTCGCAGGCCCGCCCCGTCGCCATCGGCCCACATCATCCGTTCGCCGTAGGTTGGCTTCAGCTTTCGATGGGTTCCGACAATGCCAACTTGTGGGTGAATTGCAGCGAGCGTGCAGTAGATCGATCCACCCGATAGCGACCGCTCGGCGATACCGACGTAGGCAAATACTCCCGTCTCGGCGCACGCCGATACGACCGGATCGAGGTGACCGGCCGCAATGTCGACGGCGGAGTCGAGATACATCGCGAACGTTCGCTTTTGGTCGGGGTCATCGAAGGTGGACGCGTCGGAGAAGTCCGCCCACGATGGGTATCCGGCTACGAACGTTTCGGGAAACGCAATGAGCTCCGCGCCTTGGGCCGCTGCTTCATCGATCAGGTCTACGACCTTGCCGATCGTTGCCTCTCGATCGAGAAAGACGGGAGCATGCTGGACAGAGGCGACTCTCATGGACGAACCGTACCTATTCCCCTCGGGCTGCGTCGAGCGTCGTCCCGGCGGCAACGAGCGTGCCGTCAACGAGAGCCACTATTTGGAACCGTAGTAGCGGTCGCCGAAGTCGCCCATCCCTGGTCGCAAGTACCCGTTCGGGCCGACCTCATCGCCGATCGCGATGGCGTACACACGCACATCGGGGGCGTTCTCGCCGATCAACTCAAGACCCTCGGAGGACGCG